>JAYURK010000035.1:0-54388 GCA_043756235.1 Ferruginibacter sp.
TTGCCTTCGTGGTCTGCAATTTTTAATTCATCCTGGTTAGATTTTACTAAGGCCACATCAAAAGTGCCGCCTCCTAAATCGTATACCAGGCGGTAACCATCTGATTTTTCTGTAATAGCGGTTTCATTAAAAAAAGCAAGGCAGGCGGCAATAGGTTCCTGCAATAAAAAAACTTCTTTAAACCCAGCATCCTGCCCGGCTTTTAAAGTTGCGTTACTTTGCATACTGTCGAACGATGCAGGAATGGTAATAACTGCTGCTTCAATTTTTTCAGTTGGCGGTACAAACTTTTTTAATTCTTTAAGAATAAGTGTGGACAGTTCAACCGGGGTAACATTTTCATCAATATTAACAACATAATATTTTTCATCAGTACCCATTTTTCGTTTAAAGCCACCAAAAACATTCACGGCATCTTTTGCTAAATAGTCTCTTGCTTTATCACCAATTAAAATTCTGTCGGGGCGGTAAGCTACAACCGATGCTAATGTTTCTTTTTGTCCCACTGGGTTTTTATAAACATGCACTTTGTTGTTTTCGTATTTTGCAATAAGGGAGTTGGTGGTACCTAAATCAATACCGAAGTTTACGGATTTCATTTGCTGAATTAATTTTTTGCTACAAGCACTACAGCTTTTTGTACCAGTTGTACAGTGCTGCCGTCTTTTTTATAAACAATGGGTTTCAGGGTTTTGGTAATTTTCATTTTGCTGGCCACGCTGCCCACAATACTGGCTTCGCAATCTGTACGGGCATCGTTGTACATTTCGTTTGTTGGGTCCTGTATTAAAAATCCTTCTTCTTCGAATGCCGCATTCAATCGGTTAAAATTTCTTTCAAATGATGCTGATTGGCCAAGGTCTTTTATTTTATACTGCATTTCAAACAGCTGGTTAATAATTTGCAGGGTGTTGTTGCTCATAGTTGTTTTTTACGGGATAAAAATATAGCATTTGCCTCATTTAATCTTTATGGCTCATGTACCCGTATTATAAAAATGCTATTACTTTATAATAACGTAAACAGGCTGCCAACATTGTTCTTACTACTATAATACCTTATTGAAATTGTAAAATATTGTCATTTGCCGTTAGCAGTACACAATTTATTTACATCAGCCGCATAATAACCGGTTGCAGCAACCAGCAAAAAAGGGTAATTAAAATAATGCAGATGATATTTAATACAAATCCTGCTTTAATCATGTCTTTTATTTTTATGTGGCCGCTGGCAAAAACAATAGCATTGGGTGGTGTGCCCATGGGTAACATACTGGCGCAACTTGCACCAAGCGTCATCGGTATGCCCAATAATAAAGGATCTAAATGCAGGGCCACGGCAACAGAAGAAATAACCGGTGCCATTACAATTACCTGCGCTACATTACTCATTACTTCGCTTAAAAAAACAGAAATGGTGGTAACAATCAATATCATTAAAAAAACATTATTGGTTGCGTAAGAAGCAATATACGTACCCAGCTGATCCATCAGTTTTGCATCTTCTAAAGCTTTTGCCAAAGCAATACCACCACCAAATAATAGTAGAATGCCCCAGGCCATTTTGGTGGTATCGGGCCAGTCCAGCAAGCGCTCTTCTCTTGCTGTTTTTTTATTGCCCGAAGGAATAATAAATAAACTTATGGCTCCCATCATTGCGATGATGGTATCATCCAACTCAACAGTTTTTTGTATAGTGTTAATAATATCTTTGGTGATCCATAATATAACAGTAACTGCAAAAACAATAAGTACCCTTTTTTCCGGTGCCGATAATTTGCCTAAACTTTTTAATTCCGATCTGATATAACTTTTCCCTTCTGCACTATGCTTAATGCCATTGGGAAAAAGAAATTTTACCATTACCCAGTACAGCATAAATAATAACACAACTGTTAAGGGTGTAAATACAATCATCCAGTCGGTAAAGCCAACGGTGTAGTTAAATTTTTCGTGTATATAATTTACATAAGCTACATTGGGCGGCGTGCCAATAATAGTACCCAATGCAAAATTGGAGGCATAAGCAATGCACAACATGAGTACCAGCGAAAAATTTTTAACCCCGGTACTTTCTTTATTGTGAGAGCTTATAACATGAATCACCGACATAGCAATAGGAAACATCATCATTGTGGTTGCGGTATTGCTGAGCCACATGCTTAAAAAACCGGTGGCAATAATAAAACCTAAAATAATTCGGTTGCCATTGGTGCCGGTAATGTTTATAATACCCAGGGCAATACGTTTATGCAAATTCCATTTTTCAATAGCAATGCCAATAAAAAAACCTCCCATAAAAAGAAAGATGATACTGTCGGCATACGATTTTGTTACTTCTTTAAGCGTACTGATATTAAATAAAGGAAATAAAACAATGGGCACTAATGCTACCACCGGCAGCGGCATGGCATCTAAAACCCACCAGCTTATCATTAATACAGCTATGCACAACACTAATTTGGCTTTAAACACCAGGGCAAAAGGATTTGCAAAAAAGAAAATTAAACACATTAACAACCCTGCAAGCAATGCCGCCTCTTTCCGGTACTTTTTAAAAAATTCAAACATATATTTTTTTATACAATCGCCAAATTAAAACAGTTTGGGCAATAACATAAGCCTGCTTAAAACTAAATTTGCATTTCAACCAATAAAAAATAATTATGAGCAATTTAGTAAATGAATTTAATGATTACCGCACCAAAATGAACGAAGTTATTTTAGCAAAAGATAACCTGGTGATAAAACGCCTGTGGAATTTAGACACCAACACCTATGCCGCCGGTGCACTGGATGTAACTACCAAAGAATTATTAGGGCTTGTTGCCAGCATGGTATTGCGCTGCGATGATTGTATAAAATATCATTTAGGTAAAGCGCACGAATTAAAAGTAACCACCGAACAAATGTATGAAGTGTTTGCGGTAGCAAATATTGTTGGCGGCACTATTGTAATACCGCATACACGGCGAGCAGCGGAGTATTGGGAGGAGTTGAGTGAAAATGTTCAATAATCAATGTTCAATACTCAATGATCAGGGAGCATAAGGCTTGTTACTGTATTTGTTTTATTTGGAAAATTTTCGTTCTAATTTTTAAATGGATTATTAGTAAAGAGATGGTAAAACAGTTTACTAAATTAGATGGTGTGTATAAAGCATCGGAAAAATTAATTGCCCTCGTTGCAAAAAGAATTTCCACCGCAAAAAAAATAACTCAGTATAGATAAAAAAATTACAATGTTAGCAGGGTGCTAAACTTGAATATTGTCCTTCGGCTTCGCTCAGGATTGTATTGAAAATTGATTATTGAACATTTATTTTAACTAACTTTAGCCTTCAATTCACTATTTTATGCCTGATATTGCAACAGCCCCAACACCGGCCCCGTTAACCGCAAAAGATTTTGTAACCGACCAGGAAGTTCGCTGGTGCCCCGGTTGCGGCGACTATTCCATTTTAGCACAAGTGCAAAAGGTAATGCCAACACTGGGCATACCAAAAGAAAATATTGTAATTGTAAGCGGTATCGGTTGCAGCAGCCGCTTTCCGTATTATATGAATACGTATGGCATGCACAGTATTCATGGCAGGGCAACAGCGGTGGCCAGCGGTTTAAAAGCAGCCCGGCCCGAGCTGAGTGTGTGGGTGGTAACAGGAGATGGCGACAGTTTAAGCATTGGTGGTAACCATACCATTCATTTACTGCGCCGCAATTTCGACATCAATATTTTATTATTCAATAACCAGATTTATGGTTTAACCAAGGGGCAATATTCTCCCACTTCCGAACAAAATAAAATTACAAAATCAACACCTTTCGGAAGTATTGACCATCCCTTTAATCCATTGGCATTAGCGATGGGTGCCGATGCAAGTTTTATTGCACGTACTATGGACAGGGATCCTAAACATTTACAAGCCATGCTGCTGCGTAGCCAGGCACATAAAGGCGCTTCGTTTTTAGAGATCTATCAAAACTGCAATATTTTTAATGATGGCGCTTTTGAAACATTTACCGAAAAAAGCAGCAAGGCCGATGAAGTATTATTTTTAGAACAGGGCAAGCCATTAATTTTTGGCGCCACACAAAATAAAGGTATTAAGTTAGATGGTTTTAAACCTGTGATTGTTGATTTGGCCGAAGGTGCCAGCACCGATGATTTGTGGGTGCATGATGATAAAGATTTTTACAAAGCACAGATATTGATCCGCATGTTTGATGACCCAAAATTAGACGGGCATTTGCCAAGGCCCTTTGGTGTTTTTTACGAAACTGACCGGGCCTGTTACGAAGACAGTATGCAAATGCAGATTGATGATGTAATTGCAAAAAGAGGCAAAGGCGATTTGGATAAATTGCTGAGAGGAAGTGAGACGTGGGTGATCAATTAAAAGCCCCCTCCCCCCCTGAAGGGGGAACTTGGATTGTTACAACATTTTTAAACCGGAGAAGCGCTAGCACTAAAGTTGTATATTTTTTTGAGCCCGGCATTTTTTCTTTAATTAGCTTCATTGGCGTCGCACTCTTGTACTGAATATCTTTATTGAACTTTTATCTAAGCGGTTAAAATAATTTCAGCGGCAAATATTTTGCCGCTATTTTTTTAAGCAGCGTTTTGCTTTAATTAAGTACCTTCTTAAAAAAATGCAACATGAATTTAAAAAAGATATTGATCTTGCCTGTAGGTTTTTTGCTTACGAATATAATGTACATCGCTTGTTGCGATTGTAAGCCAACCAATAAAAAATTTTACGAAGCGATAAACGTATTAGTAAAACCTTATGGTTCAAATAACATAGTAGTTGATAATGGTACACCTGTTAACATGGACAGCTTGTATTTGGACTGTTTATTTTATACTAATTGTGTAGTGTCAGGTACAAACAATTTTTCTTTTTTAATAAATACTGCAAGTGCCTGTAAATGCGATGATAATTGTGGTGTTAGGGGGCTTAAAAGTAAATTGACCATTGTAGAAATTACAAGTAATAATGTTTATAAAGGAATACCTGCCGGTACATCTTTAAATAATTTCTTTAAAACTTACGACAAGTATAACCCACCAACAGGTGTTTTTCTTTCTATCGATTCTATGGTTACTTTAATTAATCTCAATAAAAGAGAATTAAGCAGTTTAAATTTATACACTATTACAAAACCGGGGAATGCTCTTGGGCATCAATTAAATCTTAAAGTAACATTTGCCAACGGAAGTACATTTTCTTCTAAAACAAAAGCTATTTACTGGCAGTAAAAAATTTATTCCTTCTCCCAAACCCTGCTGGGCCTGCCTTTGGTTTTTACCACTGCAAAATTATTTTCTGCCGCAACTTTAAGTATGCGCCTTCTTAATAATTGCGGATAAAAAAATGTAACCCACTTACCCATCCGGGTTCTTTTTTTAACCATACCGGTTGTTTCTAAAATATCGTAAGTAGCCGCTGCACAACGCATACCCAAAAAAGCATAATCGTAAGGGCTTTTGGTAAGATAATTATCCAGCGTAGTTTTTATTTTTGAATACCCATCCTGATTAAGCGGTATAATGATGGAAGTGTATTTTAATGCAATGGTATCTTTTATAAAAACCTCTTTTTGTTTAGCACTAAAATAACCATTGGCTTTTTTCTTTTTACTAAAAATATGGCAATTGCCTCCCGGCTGAAAACCAATAATACTGTCGCCGGACTCAATAGTTACATGCCCGCCTTTTTTACCACCAAACCATTTTTTTTCTTCATGCTTAAAGCCTTTAGCCGGTTTGGAGCCATATAAAAAATGCACAGTAATAGTTTGCTGTGCATTAATATTATGACCAATTAAAAAGCCGAGTAATATTAGAAACGTTTTTATCATTCTTTGCCGAGTAAATTATTTGCCATCAAATATTCTGCAATCTGCACCGCATTGGTGGCAGCACCCTTGCGTAAATTATCACTCACAATCCAGCAGTTTAAAGTGTTGGGTTGTGTTTCATCCCTGCGTATTCTGCCCACAAATGTTTCATCTTTTTCGTGTGCCGTTAATGGCATAGGATAAATAAAGTTAGCAATATCATCCTGCACAATTACACCCGGCGCCTTGCTTAACAAATCTTTAAGTTCATTTAAATCAAAATCATTTTCAAATTCAATATTTACACTTTCGCTGTGCCCGCCCATTACAGGTATACGTACCGTGGTTGCAGTAACTTTTATATTGGCATCACCAATAATTTTTACGGTTTCATTGGTCATCTTCATTTCTTCTTTAGTATAACCATTATCTAAAAAAACATCAATCTGCGGAATAGCATTTAAGTCAATCGGATATTTGTAAGCCATTTCTCCCTGCACCCCTTTTCTTTCGTTCATTAATTGTTCTACCGCTTTTACACCCGTGCCGGTAACACTTTGGTAAGTGCTTACCACCACTCTTTTAATTTTATATTTATCATGCAATGGTTTTAATACCACCACCATTTGAATGGTTGAACAGTTGGGGTTAGCAATAATTTTATCTTCCTTAGTTAATACATCAGCATTTACTTCAGGCACCACTAATTTTTTTGTAGCATCCATGCGCCAGGCACTGGAGTTATCAATAACAGTAATGCCTGCTGCTGCAAACTGTGGTGCCAGTTCTAACGATGTGCCGCCACCTGCAGAAAAAATTGCCACATCAGGTTTTGCTGCAATAGCATCAGCATAACCAACAATTTTGTATTTTTTTCCTTTAAACTCCACTTCTTTACCGATAGATCTTTCAGAAGCCACCGGAATTAATTCCGTTACCGGAAAATTTCTTTCTGCTAATACCTGTAACATTTTTGTGCCTACTAAGCCAGTGGCACCAACTACTGCAACTTTCATGTTTTGTTTTTTATTTTGTTTAATAATAAAGCCCTATAACTCCCCTTTAGGGGATGGGGGCAAAAAAAAACCTTCCATTTTGTGGAAGGCCTGGTAACTTATTTATAACATCAAACAATTACACCTTCTCCCTTAAAAAAGATTTAGTAAAATGTTTTATGTGTTTTATTTGCTGCATGTGTGGCACAAAGTAAATACAAACTGCAATTACAACCAAATTATTTATATTTATAATTACTAAAACTAATCTGATGTTAAAAATTTGCTTTCTGTTGTGGATATTACTTTTAGTGAGTATTACAGGGAAGGCACAAACAGTCAACAGGTTTGATATTGTAATTGACGAACTGATGGCTGATCCCTCGCCGCAAATTAATTTACCCAATAACGAATGGGTAGAATTACGAAATACCACTTCAACTGCAATTAATTTACTGGGTTGGCGTATTGCCGATGCAACAGGGATAAGTGGACCAATGCCCGCTTACAATTTATTACCCGACAGTTTTGTAATAGTATGTACCGCAAGTGCAGTTGCCGCAATGAGCGTATATGGACCAACAATTGCTGTTACCAGTTTTCCTTCTTTAGATAATACAGGCGATGCGATTTATTTACGCAGTGCTCAAAATAAAATTATACATAGCGTTAATTACACCGATGCCTGGTATCAGAATGAATTAAAAAAAGATGGTGGCTGGACGTTGGAAATGATTGACACTAAAAATCCCTGCAGTGGTTTTAGCAACTGGAAAGCCACTACTGATTTAAAAGGCGGCACTCCCGGTAAAAAAAATACTGTTGATGCCATTAATGCCGATGCAACCGCACCCCAATTATTGAGGGCATTTGCAACAGACAGTATAAATATTGTTTTGGTTTTTGATGAACCGGTAGATAGTGCAAAAGCAGCTGCAGTAAATAATTATTCCATCAGCGATGGCATTGGTGCGCCGCAACAGGCTGTTACGGTTGCACCAATATTTGACAGGGTAAATTTAAAATTAAATGCGCCGTTAAGCCGTAATAAAGTGTATACAGTTACTGCTACAGCCATTACCGATTGTGCAGGCATTACTATCTCAGCAAAAAATTTCGCAAGAGTTGGCTTAACAGCAATAGCAGACAGTTTAGCGATTGTTATAAACGAAATTTTATTCAACCCAAAAAGCAATGGAACAGATTATGTAGAAATTTATAACCGCAGTAATAAAATTATCGACCTTAAACAAACTTATATCGCTAACAGAAATACAGCAGGCTTAATCAGTAATATTAAACCACTGAGTGCAGAAAACTATTTATTGTTTCCGCAAGATTTTATGGTGATAACTGAAGATGCGGCAATTATTAAAAGAGATTTTATCACAAAAAATATGGAAGCATTTGTAACAGTTGCTTCCATGCCATCTTTTAACGATGATAAAGGCGATGTAATTATTTTAAATGCACAGGGTAATATAGTAGATGAATTGCAGTACGATGAAAAATGGCATTTTAAATTAATTGACAATCGGGAAGGGGTAGCATTAGAAAGAATTGATTACAATGCGCCAACACAACAATCCGGTAATTGGCATAGCGCTGCAACATCAGTGGGATACGGTACACCATCATATAAAAATTCTCAATATAAAATTAATGATGGTGTACAGGGCGAAATAAAAATTACACCAGAAATAGTTTCACCTGATAATGATGGCACAGATGATTTTGCAACCATCGATTACAGCTTTCCTTCGCCGGGTTATGTGGCTAATATTGTTATATTTGATGCAGCAGGAAGAGTGGTTAAAAATTTACAACGCAATGCTTTGTGTAGTATTAAAGGAAATTTTCGCTGGGATGGATTGGGAGAAAAAAATCAAAAACTTGCCGTGGGTATTTATATTATTTATACTGAATTTTTTAATTTGGAAGGAAAGAAAAAGCAGTTTAAGCATACGATTGTACTGGCCAGGCGATAACCGGCCGGAGAAAGGAATAAGCACAAGGAGAACGTAAATTATTTTTTAATCATCATAAAAATTATCTGATGCAACTTAAACCTATTATGATTGTGGCAACAATTGCCATAATCATTTCATCTTGTAATAACAACAATACCACTATGACCGCAACAGCTTACAAATGGCCCGACAGTATATCTGCACCCGTTTGCGAAAAAAAATCTAAAGCACTTACCGCACATGGCGATACAAGAACTGACCATTACTACTGGCTGAACGATTTTTTTAAAAAAGGACCTGACAGTAATAAAGTAGTAGAATATTTAACTGCTGAAAATAAATACTATGATACCATGATGGCGGGATCAAAAAATTTGCAGGAAAAATTATATACCGAAATGAAGGCAAGGATAAAAGAGAAAGATGAAACTGTACCCGTTTTTAAAAATGGTTATTATTATTACAGCCGCGTAGAAGAAGGCAAAGATTATTTTGTGTACTGCAGAAAAAAAGGAACATTGGAAGCAACTGAAGAAATATTGCTGGATGTAAATACCATGGCAGAAGGACACGATTATTTTTCGGCAACAGGATTTTCGGTGAGCATGGATAATAAACTGATGGCGTATGGCATTGATACCATATCCCGGCGGCAATACAATATTCATGTAAAAAATTTAGAGAACGGCCAAATGTATAAAGATGTAATTACCAATACCGAGGGAGAAGCGGTATGGGCCAACGACAACAAAACTTTTTTTTATACTGCTAAAAACCTGGTTACCCTTTTAGCTGAAAAAATAAAAAAACATAAACTGGGTACCGATGCCGCCAACGACAAAACAGTTTATGAAGAAAAAGATCCGAGTAATTATATCGGCGTTGGTAAAACAAAATCAGAAAAATTTATACTCATCGGTTCCAGCGCCACGCTGTCATCCGAATATAAATATATTGATGCCAATACACCCGATGCAGTGTTTAAAGTTTTTCAACCAAGGATGAAAGAAGTACTGTACGATGTGGACCATGCCAACGATAAATTTTACATACGCACTAATTTGAATGCTAAAAATTTTAAAGTGGTTACCTGCACTCAAAATAAAACCGATACCAGCAACTGGACCGAAATGATTGCCCACAGTGATAGTATTTTAATACAGGGTATTGATGTGTTTAAAAATTTTGTGGCTGTTTCCGAAAGAATAAATGGATTAACCCAGGTACACATCATTAACTCACAGGATAGTGCCAGCCATTACCTGGCTTTTGAAGAACCTGCTTACACGGCAAACCTGGCCTACACTCCCGATTATAATTCGGAAGTGGTACGGTTTAATTACACTTCGTTAACCACACCATCATCGGTGTACGATTACAACATGGGTACCAAAGCAAAAAAATTAATGAAGCAGCAGGAAGTGGTGGGTGGATATACCGTTAGCGATTATGTTACCGAACGTTTATTTGCCATTGGTAAAGACGGTACAAAAATTCCTATTTCGGTAGTGTATAAAAAAGGGCTTAAAAAAGATGGTACTCAACCTTTGCATTTGTACGGCTATGGAAGTTATGGCGCCAGTATGGATGCCAGCTTTAGCGCCGCAAGATTAAGTTTGCTAAACCGTGGTTTTGCTTTTGCCATTGCACATATACGTGGCGGGCAGGAAATGGGCAGGTACTGGTACGAAGATGGCAAGATGATGAAAAAGAAAAATACTTTTAATGATTTTATTGATTGCGCCGAATTTTTGCTGGCCAATAAATATACCAGCAAGGAACATCTGTATACCAGTGGCGGCAGTGCCGGTGGTTTGTTAATGGGTGCAGTGGTAAACATGCGGCCCGACTTGTGGCATGGCGTAATTGCAGGCGTACCTTTTGTAGATGTGATAACCACCATGAGCGATCCATCTATTCCTTTAACCACAAACGAGTATGATGAATGGGGCAACCCGGCCGATAAAGAAAGTTATTTGTACATGAAATCTTATTCGCCTTACGATAATGTAGAGCGTAAAGCCTATCCCAATATGCTGGTAACAACAGGCCTGCACGATAGCCAGGTGCAATATTTTGAACCGGCAAAATGGGTAGCTAAACTTAGAGAAATGAAAACGGATAAAAATAAATTATTACTTTATACTAATATGGAAGCCGGGCATGGTGGCGCAAGCGGAAGGTTTAAAGCTTTAAAAGACCGGGCAAGAGAATTTGCATTTTTTTTGGCGTTGGAAGGGATAACGGAATAAAAATTTTGCAGTCAAAAAAAAACCGAAGTTTGCCGCTTCGGTTTTTTTACAAGATGCAAATAATCTTATTCAAATATTTTTTCTTCATGAATTAACTGGCCTAACTGGTTAATGCCTTCAACAACCACTCTTATTTTTTTACAGTTATCGCTGTTGTAAAAAGGAATTTTAATGCGCCTTGTTTTTTTATCTAAAACAATAAAAGGGTTCCAGTAAAGTGTGCTGCGGTAATCGGGTGTGGTATTGCTGTTAGTTTGTTCATAATTGGGCATATAAAATTCCTTAATGGCACTGTACCCTTCAATGTTGGTAAAATCTAACCCTTTAATATTATTATAGCTGCCGCCCTTTTTAGTATAAATAGCAATGGCCCCGCCGGCACCGCCTCCAAAAGCGCCAAAAAAAGGCGGCCGGTATACTTTTATCATTGCTACATCACTCATAGTAACCGACTGCAGGTTGCTGATATCGGTATTGGTTTCATTAATAAAAATGCTGGTAGCGCTGCCCCGCCAGGTTACGCTTTGTCCATCGCTGCTTATTTGTAAACCGCCAACTTTTCCTTGTAAATAATTTAGAATACTTATTGCCGATTGTGCAAAAGGATCATCTTCCGTGGTAAAAGTAAACCCATCGCCACCGCTAAAAAATCCCGAAGTATATTCTTCATCTAATTTTTGTTTTAAAGTTTTTACTTTGCCTTTAACCACTACCGACTCTAAAGTTTTTATTTTACTGTTTTGTAAAAACGATCGCTGCAAAGCGGCAAGGCTTATATTTTTTTTAAGAAAACTACTATCAATCTTTACATTTAAAAACAACGAAGAAAGATAGTTGGGCGAAGGAGCTGCCGCACTGGCAATGTCGTTTTTAAAATTAAATGTAGCACGGGATGTTAGCTTTTTATCTTTATCATTATTAATTTGATAATACAATTTTGCGGTATCAAACAAATAAATGCCGGTTAATTTAAATAAACCATTTTCATTAACAGGTATGCTGATAAACTCACCGGTTTTACTTTTTGTTTTTATAATGCCGGTTAAATCTTTGCCGGCCAGCTGCGCTTTTGATATGCCATAAATGCTGCCCGATATGGTAAGAAAATTATCTGGCAAAAAATTTAATTTGGGCCAGCGCTTTGCTAATAATTCTTCCCACTTAAATCTTCTCCAGCCATTGGTCATCATCACTAAATCCAAATGTTGTTTTACAGAGTCCGCATCATTTGAAAAATAATAAGCAGGATTATAAACGTAGCCTTTTAAATCGCTGGTAAGTAAAAGCTGCGAAAATATGTTTTCTTCATTAGCAGTAACAGGATTAACACCACCATCTGTTACAGCGATAGATAAGTTTGTAAGTAAAGTATCGCCGGCATCTATTTGCAACGTGTTGTGCCCGTGTTTGGTAATGTTTTTTTCAATGGCATTTAAATCGGTAATAAAATAATAACGGTTGTTATTAATAAAGGCAAGCCGCTCTGCAACGGGTATGTTTGCGGCATTAAAAACTGTAAATTGTAAAATACCATCCCCAAAAATATCGGTAGGTATTGCAGCGGTTATTTCTTTTTTTGTGCTCATATTTATTTTGGCACTGTATACCATTTGGTGCTGCATTTGTGCTACCACGGTAAAGGTGGTGAGAGCAGCGTCAATATTTTCGGGGCGTTTTAATGTAAACTGCAAAAGGTTTGGGTTGTTGTTGATGGTTAGGGCCACTGTTTGTTTTTTTGCATCGGGCAAAATAGTTTCGTGCAGTATGCCTTTTTTATCTTTCCATACAGCTTTGTATTTTTCTCCGGCTAATGGGGTAATAAAAAAATAACCCATTCCATTATGTGTTGTGGTAAAAGCGTTAATTTTTTTACCGGCTTCGTTTACAATATTTCCACTCACTAAAAAAGGTATTCCATCCTGGTCGGTAGCTTTAAATGCTATACGGCAATTTATGTCTTCCACCAGGTCTCCGCCTTCGGCAAAAAGAGAAAGGGTGTAATTAACGGGCACTGTAGCTTTTTTTATTTTAGCTGCAGCACCAATTACTTCAACCGGTTTTACGTATAACAGTTCCGTATCAAAATTTAACATCCACTGGGTATAAGCCCGTATGTATAAGCGGACAGTTTCTGTGTTCTCGGGTAAATCAAAATTAGCAGCAGCTCCGGCTTCGTACACCGGCATCATTTTTTTTTGCAGGATGATGCCTTTGTCATCTATCAATTCTGCATAAACCGTTTTACTCAGCGGTGCCATGGAATTATCTGCGGTGAGGTACGCTTTAAACCAGATGGTTTCCCCGGCATTGTAATAAGTTTTATCCAGGTGCAAATAAATTTTTTCCTGCGGATATTTTTCACCCAGTTGGTTTATTAAAGAATCAATTCGAACTTGCGCTGCAGCGGGTATAAAAAATAAAATCCATAGTAAACAAGCGCCGGCATATGTATAAATATTTTTTTTATTCATTTTTGAAAAAGCAGTTTTATAATTTTTTTATTTTATTATTAGCCTGAAACAAGATTTATTTGTTACCGTATTTTTCAATGGCAGTTGTAACAGCCTGGTATGCATTTACAATTTTACCGCTTTGTGATAAGCTGGTAAAATTAATTTTTTTATTTTCTGTTCCTGGTAATATTGTGTTTTCGTTAACGGTGGTGCCGGATTGTTTAATAATATCTACAACCTGTGTTGCGGTTAATGCAGGAAAATACGAACGCAGCAAAGCAGCAATGCCCGCCACAACCGGGCTGGCCATACTGGTGCCGCTGTCCTGCTGCGTACCGTTATTGGCAATGGCACAATTAATAGCTACACCAGGTGCAAAAATATCAACCATTTTTTTTCCATAGTTACTAAACGGTGCTGCTAATGCGCCATTACTGTAATCGCCGCTGGCACCCACATTAATAAAGTGCGGCATTTTAATACCATTTAAATAATATGAGGTGGGGTAACTAAATTCCGTATCAATATTTTGGGCATCATTTCCACTGGCATGTACTAACACTACATCTTTTTCTTCGGCATATTTTATGGCATCATCCACCCATTTTTTATCCGGCGATAAGGGCTTGGCAAAACTCATATTAATTACTTTGGCGCCATTATCAACAGCATACCGTATGGCAACTGCTACATCTTTATCATATTCATGTGCACCCAGTACTGCACGTATCATCATTATTTTTACGTTATCAACAATGCCATCAATGCCTTTATTATTATTGCGTACCGCACCAATAATGCTGCTTACACTGGTACCATGATAGCCACTAAAGGTTTGCAAATTATTATTGCCATAAAATCTTTTGTCAATATCGTACCCGTCATCTTTTAATAAATTATCGCGGTAATTTTGTGGCGCATTATTTTTTTGTAGGATGGCTTCTTCCTGTTTTTTTAAATATTTTTCAAATTCATTAACATACTCCACATTGGTAAAATCTTTATCATTAAAAATATTGCGCCAGATGTTAATAGCTTCAGTAAGGTCTTTTGCGGCGGAAGTAAAATCCAGGTCTTTTTTGGTGAAACTGGTTTTACCCAAATGCTTTACCAGTTTATCATTTGTGGTATGCAGCAGGGCAACATTATTTTTGGTGGTGGCAATTTCGGCAATGGCCTGGTTGTAATTATCACTGATTATTTTTTCAGCTTTTTTCCATTCATTAAAAATAAATTGTTTTTCAGCTGGTATATTTTTTACTGTTTTGTTTAAAAATTCATTTTTAAACCTATGGTATAAACGGTATTCTTCTGCCACACTAATGCCCAGGTTTTCTTTATTGGCACCGCCCAAAAAATTCCAGCCGGTAATATCATCTGTCAATCCATTTTTATCATCATCAATATTATTAGCGGGTATTTCGCCGGGGTTATGCCAGAAATTTTCTTTAAGGTCATCTTGTAAAGTATCGATACCACTATCTATTACCGCCACAATAACGGTTTGGCTTTTGCGGCCTTTTAATAATTCGTAAGCCTGGTTAAGGCTTATGCCGTGGTAACCATCTTTTTTAAGATCCAGTAAATGCCAGTTATTTATTTTTGAGCCAGCAGTTTGAGAACAGGCGGTATTACTGATAACACCTGCAAGAAGTACCGGTAATAAAATTTTCATACTTATAAAAGTAAGCAAATAAAAATCTCTGAATACAATATGTTGAGGGAGGTGTAAAATGGAAAAAATGTTGGTACAACAGTTTGATATAATATTTAGAAACTTAACGCCCACGCCTTAGTTCGTGTCTCACGAACTTTGCTTTACGTTTTTAGCAGTTTGTTCGTGAGACACGAACCAAGGCGTGGGGTATACTTTTTTAGAAATTGGTTCGTGACACGAACCAAGGCGGGTAATTATTTATGGATACAAATCATTTACTCCAATTCTGTTAATATCATCATCAACACTATCAGGTAACTTATTTAATTGGTGTTTAATAATAAAATACCCTCCAATGGCGCCGGCTAATCCCATTAACATAATGCTGACAATATTGGTTTTTTCAAAAATAACAAAGCCTGCAAACACACCAATAATTTCACCGGCTATCCAGCTTAGTATTGTGTAAATGATCCAGGTCTTTCGTTTTAAACCTTTACTCTGGGCCAGTTTGCCCATATTAATGCAAAGAAAAACAAGGACTATAATCTCAATCATGTAAAATATTTTAAGAGAAAATAATTTTATTATACTAAATCAATATCCATGCCTTAGTTGGTATTGCACGAACTTTGCTTTTGATTTTTAACACATTGTTCGTGTGACACGAACCAAGGCGGCGATTGTTCGTGTGACAGGAACCAAGGCGGAGATGGCTTGTGAGGACACGAACCAGGGCTGGGCGTAAAATTTATTTTGTTACACCAAATCAATATCAAAATTTACTAACTGTACAAACTCACTCAATCTGGTATCAATATCTTCTTTTGTAATTTCCTTTAATCTTTCTGGTCCAAATTTTTCTACACAAAAACTTGCCATGGCACTGCCAACTATAATGGCGGTTTTCATATTATCAAAACTAATGTCTTTTGTTTTTGCAAGATGTCCAATAAAACCGCCGGCAAAAGTATCGCCTGCGCCGGTGGGGTCAAATACTTCTTCTAACGGCAGCGCCGGGGCGAAGAACACATGATTTTCATGAAATAATAAAGCACCATGCTCACCTTTTTTTATAATTAAATATTTAGGACCCATTTTTAATATTTCACGGGCTGCTTTTACTAAAGATAATTCGCCGCTCAATTGCCTTGCTTCGCCATCGTTTACTAAAAGCACATCAATTTTTTTAAGCACTGCTTTTAAATCATCCATGGCGATGTCCATCCAAAAATTCATGGTATCCATTACAATTAGTTTAGGCCTAACCCTTAACTGATCAATCACACTCATTTGTAATTTTGGCATCAGGTTGCCCAGCATTAAAAACTCTGCCCCCTGAAAACTTTCCGGCACCACCGGATTAAAATCGGCCAGCACATTTAAATCGGTTATCAATGTATCACGGGTGTTCATATCAATATGATATTTACCACTCCAGAAAAAAGATTTTTTATCGGGCACAATTTCTACCCCGTCCAGTTCAATGCCGCGGCTTTTCATTTCGTCCATTTCCTCCTGCGGAAAATCGTAGCCAACAATAGAAATTTGCTGAATAGGGGTTACAAAATTGCAGGCTGCATAAGCTACATAAGTTGCCGAGCCACCAACAATTTTATCTATTTTTCCAAAAGGGGTTTCAATAGCATCAAAAGCCATGGTGCCAACAGTAATAAGTGCCATAATAAATTTTAAATTTTAAATTGCCGGTTAAATTTTTTTCACAAAATGCAAAAGTAACAGATTAATGTAAGATGAATAGGAGTAATTTTATAAATAATAAAAGGTATTTAATATTTCGCTTAGATAAAAGTTCAACCTGCCTGCCGGTAGGCAAGTAATGGTATGCAGTACAAGGGAGTGACACAATCCCGTACGTACGGGACTTAATCAAGGGATTAATGTCTGTAACAAAATTTTAAATAAAACATAATAAGTCCCCATTTTCCACAGGATGCTGTGCAAGGGGATAAGGCATCATGCTTATACAAATACATCCGGAAGATCCGCAACCAAGGTTAATAAAACAGGTTGCCGAATGCCTTAAAGATGGCGGGGTAATTATTTACCCAACCGATACCATTTATGGTTTGGGTTGCGATATTATGCAGCACAAAGCCGTGGAAAGAATTTGCAAAATAAAAAATATGGATCCGCTTAAAGCGCAGCTGAGTTTTATTTGCCGCGATTTAAGTCACCTTAGCGATTACACCAAAAGTATTGATACGCCACTGTACCGTATGCTTAAAAATTATTTACCAGGCCCTTATACTTTTATTTTACCGGCCAGTAAGCTGGTACCCAAAATTTTGCAAAGCAAAAAAAATACTATTGGGTTAAGAATACCGGATAATAAAATTTGTCAGCATATTCTGGATGCATTGGGCAATCCGTTATTAAGTGCATCGCTGCCCGGTGATATGGTGGAAGAATATACCGACCCCGAAATGATGGAAGAAAAACTGGGCCACCTGGTTGATTTTGTAATTGATGGTGGCATTGGAAGTATGGTGCCCTCAACCATTGTAGATTGTACCAGCGATGAATGGCAAATTACACGTCAGGGCCTGGGCGAGTGGGAAGCATAAAAAAAATCCCACTTGTTAAGTTGGAATTTTTTTCTATCTATCTGAGAAACTACAAATTAATTTCTATCCCTGTTGTTGTGTTTTTTACGGTAAATTTTACGGCTGGCCTGGCGCTGGTCTTTACGAATATCTTTTCTTTCTTCTTTGGTTACATTGCCATCTGCTTTTGCCGCTTTAACTTCTTTACGAATTTCTTTTTGATCTTTTCTGATATTTTTGGTTTCGGCCCTGGTTAACTCACCGCTTTTTACACCCTGCACGGTACGCTGGCGCTGGTGTTTGGCATGGGGTTTTACCTGTGCGATGGCGCTGGTAAAAAAGGCTGCAGTTACAAGGGCTGCTGCTAATACTGTTGCTTTCATAAAATGTGTTTTAATTTTTAAAAGATTTAATTGCATTTATACAACCATAGATAGCCGAAGCAGCTAAAGGTTTAAAACAAGCAGTAATTATTTTTTTTAATTTCCCTGATGGCCTTTACAATAAAGCAGGTTCGGGTATAGTGCTGCAGTTATCAATATTAAAACTTTTACGGTGGTAAGCACATAAACCATTTGCGGCTATGGCTTTTCGGTGGTAGGCAGTGCCGTAACCTTTATTGTTATCCCAACCATAGTGCGGAAAATCTGCATGAATTTTTTTCATATAATCATCCCGGTAAGTTTTCGCTAAAATACTTGCTGCTGCAATGGATGCATATTTACTATCACCTTTAATAATGCACTGGTGATTTATTTTTTTGTAGGGTTTAAAACGATTGCCATCTATTAATAAAAATTCAGGCTCATGCTGTAATTGATCCAAAGCAAGGTGCATGGCTAAAAAACTTGCCTGTAAAATATTAATTTTATCTATCTCGTTATTATCTACCCATGCCACAGCAAAAGCTATACTTTCTTTTTCAATAACTGGTCTTAAAACATCTCTTTCTTTTTCTTTAAGTTGCTTACTGTCGTTTAATAAAGGATGAAAAAAATCTTTGGGTAAAATAACCGCTGCGGCAAACACGGCCCCGGCATAGCAGCCACGGCCGGCTTCATCGAGGCCGGCTTCTGTAAATTGGTTTTGAAAGAATGATAACAGCATTTTGTTCAACAAATATCTGCTAAAACAATAAAAAAACTATTTGTAACAGCATAACAATTTTTGCTGCATTAAATTTGTGCCAATATGAATACAACAATAATGCAGCGCAATAACCGGCAGGTAGCCAACTGGCTTTTGATAGGAGTGGGTATGATCATCGTTCAGGTTTTAATCGGGGGCATCACCCGCCTTACCGAATCGGGCCTGTCTATTACCGAATGGAAACCAATTACCGGTACATTGCCACCATTAAATGAGGCAGCATGGCAGGCGGCATTTGAAAAATATAAAGCCACCGACCAGTTTAAATATGTACACCAAAGTTTTTCGTTAAGCCAGTTTAAATTTATTTTTTTCTGGGAATGGTTTCACCGGGTGTGGGCAAGATTATTAGGCATAGTTTTTTTAGCCGGGTTTATTTATTTTTTAGTAAAGAAAAAATTTAGTAAAAAAATGATAGTACCCATGGTAATACTTTTTTTACTGGGTGCACTGCAGGGTGTAATTGGCTGGCTGATGGTAAAGAGCGGACTGGTGCCCGAAAAATATTTTGTAGGCCATGTAGAACTGGCTACACATTTTATTGCAGCAATGGGTTTGCTGGCTTATACTTTATGGTTTGCCTTAAGCCTGCTAGTGCTTCCGGGGCAAAAAGTTTTTAATGCGCCGTTGCAAAAAATGATGCTGGCCATTTTAATTATTTTAATAGTGCAATTATTTTATGGCGCTTTTATGGCGGGCTTAAGGGCAGCAGCAACTGCACCTACCTGGCCCGATATTAACGGCAGCATATTTCCTGCAGGTATAGATGAACTTACACCATGGGCAAAAAATTTGGTTAACAATAATTTGATGATTCATTTTATACACCGTGGTTTGGCTTACCTGCTTTTTATAATTGTAATCACCTGGTGGTGGAAAGCAAAAATTATCATTGGTAATAAATTATTTAATTATTTGCGTACCACTTTACTGCTGCTAATTGTAATCCAGGTTGCATTAGGAATTTTTACGGTGCTGCATGCTACCCAGGCCAATTGGTTTGTAGTTTTGGGAGTGATGCATCAATGTACTGCCATGTTATTGTTAATGTGTGTGGTTTGCATTTTATACGTATTGCGTAGCAGAGCTTGCAAAATATATCAGTAATTATATAAATAAAAGTGCAGCGACCCTCTTTTTAAAGGTTGTATATTTGAATACATAAATTTCTTGTTTAATTATTCAAACTTATTTGTATGATTTATAAAGAGGAGCAGGAATTTTTGCCGGGCTCATCCCGTCGAAATTTCTTAAAACAATCTGTCGCTATTACCGCCGTTGCCATGCTGCCCGCCGCAATAGATACTGCCGCTAAAAACAGGGTTGATGAAAAGCTGGCGTACCAGATGGAACAAATGCCTTTATCAATTGAAATTAATGGCGTACAAAAAAATATTAAAGTAGATACCCGTACAACATTACTTGATTTATTAAGAGAAGAATTACATTTAACCGGTACAAAAAAAGGTTGCGACCATGGGCAATGCGGCGCCTGCACTGTACATGTAAATGGTAAAAGAATAAACGCCTGCTTAACATTGGCCGTAATGCAACACGGTAATAAAATTACTACCATAGAAGGTTTGGCTAATGGAGAGGAACTGCATCCCATGCAAAAAGCATTTATTAAATGCGACGGCTTTCAGTGCGGCTACTGCACACCGGGGCAAATTATGTCGGCAGTAGCCTGTGTTGCAGAAGGCCATGCTGCTAACGAAGAACAAATAAAAGAATTTATGAGTGGCAACCTTTGCCGCTGTGGTGCATATAACGGAATTGCTAACGCTATAAAAGAAGTTGCCCAATGAAACCATTTACATTTTTAAAAGCGGCAGATATAAAAACTGCACAAACAGGCTACAATAAAAATGCAGCTTCGCAATTTATTGCAGGTGGTACCAACCTGCTCGATTTAATGAAGAAAGAAATTGCTTTGCCTTCGCAGGTTGTAGATATCAATCAAATTGATTTAAAAGAAATAAAAACCGATAGCACCGGTATTACCATTGGTGCACTGGCTTTAAATAGTGTGGTGGCAGAAGATGCTAACATTATTAAAGACTATCCTTTAGTTGCCAAAGCATTGCTGGCCGGCGCATCGGCACAAATTAGAAATATGGCTAGTACCAGTGGTAATATTTTGCAAAGAACCCGGTGCCCATATTTTTATGATGTAGCAATGCCCTGTAACAAAAGGCAACCCGGCACAGGCTGTGGCGCTAAAGAAGGATTAAACAGGATGTCGGCAATTTTTGGCGCTTCCGAAAATTGTGTAGCAGTGCACCCCAGCGATTTTTGCATTGCATTAGCAGCATTGGATGCAAAGGTATTTGTACAAACCGATGGCAAAGAAAGCAGCATGTTGTTTAAAGATTTTCACCGCCTGCCGGGAAGTACACCCGATAAAGATAACAACCTTATTAAAGGAAGTTTAATTACAAAAATTGTTATCCCTAAAAATAATTTTAATAAAAATTTTCATTATTTAAAAATTCGCGACAGGGCTTCGTATGCATTTGCGCTGGTTTCTGTTGCAGTTGGTTTGCACATAGAAGGCGGCCTTATTAAAGCGGCCACTATTGCAGCTGGCGGCGTAGCACATAAGCCCTGGCGCCTGTATGAAGCAGAACAATTTTTAAAAGGGAAAGCTGCAACCGAAACCAATTTTAAACAGGCTGCAGCAATTGCAATTAAAAACGCAAAGCCCTTGCAGCATAATGGCTTTAAAATAAAATTATTGCAAAACGGTATTGAGCTGGCTTTAAAAAATGCTACAGCATAAAATTATTCAACTATAAATTTTTTTACAATGGGCTTTTTTGATAACGATACTATAAACGCAGCATTAACCGATGACAGGGTTGATGGTGTACAAAAAGTTACAGGCAGCGCAAAGTATGCCGCAGAGTATACTGTTGAAAATTTGGTTTACGGGGTATTGGTGGGCAGTACCGTTGCTAAAGGAACCATACAGGCAATGGATGTAAAAGCAGCCAAAAATGCACCCGGCGTGCTGGATATTATTACACATGAAAATACGGTTACCATTGAAAAGTTAAGCGATGAAAAAAAAGCAAAAGATAACCGTTTGGGGTTAAGGATTTTTCATACCAACGAAATATTTAGTAACGGCCAACCCGTGGCGTTAGTAGTGGCCGATCATTTGGAGCAGGCACAATATGCAGCTTCTCTTATAAAAATTACTTACAGCAAAACGGCACACGATACCGATTTTGAAACAGCCGTAAAAAAAGAAAAGGTAACTAAATTTAATGAAGATAAAATAAGGGGCGATGTTGCTGCCTGGGCAAATGCGCCGGTTAAAATAGAAGAAGAATACAGTATGCCCATTGAGGTACACAGCCCAATGGAAATGCATGCAACTATCGCAGTGTGGAATGGCAACGATAAATTAACCATTTACGATAAAAACCATAGTGTAAAAGATGTGCAGCGCACGGTAGCCAATGCTTTTAATCTTAAAAAAGAAAACGTACTGGTACAGGCCGAATTTGTTGGTGGTGGATTTGGCAGTGGTTTACGCAGCTGGCCCCATACTTTTGCTGCAATAATTGCTGCAAAAAAATTAAACCGCCCTGTAAAAATTGCAGTAACCCGGCCACAAATGTTTACCATGACGGGTTACCGGCCGCAAGCCTGGCAAAAAGTTGCCATCGGCGCCACAGCCGATGGTAAAATAACAGGGGCTTTACACGAAGCAATAGGCAACACCTCTACCTACGAAAAATTTACAGAAAATATAACCGGCATTTCAAGAATATTATACGATTTTAAAAACCTGCAGACAAAATATAAAACCATCTCATTAAACTTAGGAACACCTATTTACATGCGTGCGCCCGGTGAAGCTACCGGCGCTTTTGCATTGGAGTGTGCTATGGATGAAATGGCACATGCATTAAAAATGGATCCGGTTGCATTTCGTTTAAAAAATTATGCCGAAAAAGATATTGATAATAATTTACCATGGAGCAGTAATTTTTTAAAAGAGTGTTATCAAACTGCTGCAGATAAATTTGAATGGCAAAAAAGAAAACAGGAGCCACGCAGTACAAAAAATGGCGATTGGTGGGTAGGGCATGGCATGGGCGTGGGCACATGGGGCGCTTTTAGATTAAAAGCCACTGCAAGAGGGAAATTAGATAACAACGGAAATTTATTATTGCAAAGTGCTACCAGCGATATGGGCCCTGGTACAGCAACCGCAATGGTGGCCATCGCTAATACCGTATTAGGCATATCAAAAGAAAAAATAAAATTCGAATTGGGCAATTCCGCTTTGCCCGACGCACCTGCACAGGGCGGAAGTTTTACGCTTGCCTCGGTAGGCTCGGCAGTTAATGATGTGTGCGAGGAAATAAAGAAAAAATTATTGGAGTATGCTGTTGAAACCAGTGCTGATTTTAAAACGGCCAAAGCTGAAGACGTAAATTTTAAAGATGCCAGCCTCTCGTTAAAAAATAATCCGGCTGCCGCTATTACCTACACGCAGTTATTACAAAGCAAAAAAGTAACGGATATTGATATTACTAAATCATCTGCCAGCGGTGAAGAAAGCAAAAAATATTCTTTTAATTCTTATGCCGTGCATTTTGCAGAAGTACATGTAAATGCTTACACCGGCGTTGCCAGAGTAAAGCGTTTTGTGAGTGCTGTTGATGCAGGGAAAATTGTAAGTGATAAAACAGCCGCCAGCCAAATTAAAGGTGCAGTAGTTTGGGGTATTGGCCAGGCATTAATGGAAGTACAGGAAGTAGACCACCGTTATGGACGATTAATGGCAAACGATTTTGCAGGCTATCATATTCCCGTTAATGCAGATGTACCGGAAATTGAGGTGTTGTTTATAAACAAACCCGATCCATACAATAATCCCATGGGTTCAAAAGGCCTGGGCGAAGTAGGATTGATAGGTGCTGCCTCGGCAATTGCCAATGCCATATTTAATGCCACCGGAAAAAGAATAAGGCAATTACCGATTACGCCAGATAAGCTGGTGTAACTATTTATCCCGTTAGTTTTTTTATAAGCAACAAAGCTATTGACTGCAGCGTTTGTATTTTTAGTACATTTAACAAACTGCTGCATACATGAAACTGTTGCTGAATAATATTTTTTACTCATTTCCTGTTCAACTATTTATTCTTCATTTTAGAAAATACCAGGTGTTGCTGGTGTTTTGGTATTTACTGGCCAGTACTATTAACAGTGGCTTTTTAAAAAGTTTTGGGGCCGATGCTTTATTTTTTGCCCCCGAATATTTGGGTAATGTAAATGCCTTTGGCGCAGCAGTGGTGGGTGTAGCCATGGGTGTTTTTATGATGAGCTGGAATATTACCACTTTTATTTTACACAGCAAACGTTGTAAATTTTTAGCCACAGCATCAAAACCATTTTTAAAATACTGCATCAATAATGCAGTGTTGCCTTTATTGTTTTTAATATTTTATTTTGTACAATTAATTCCTTTTGATAAAAATAAAGAGTTGATGACAGCCGGCGAAATAGCGGTAGTTATAGCCGGGCTTTTAGGTGGGTTTATTATACTGTTATTATTTTCATTCGCTTATTTTTTTGGTGCCGAAAAAACAATTTTGCGCAGCATTGCACCCATTGTGGGTAATCCGCAGCACTTTAAACAAACTTATGTACCCTCAATTAATTCCGGCCAGGATGGCTTTGGGATGCAGGTGGGCTATTTTTTTACCACCCGTTTTAAATTGGTTAAGGCCAGAAATGTATCGCACTACAGCCAGGACTTTTTAGATATGATTTTTAAGCGCCATCATCTTTCTGCAATAGCAGGCATTGTACTGGCCTTTATTTTTTTAGCAGGCATTGGGTTTTTTTTAGACAATAAAATTTTTCAGGTGCCGGCAGCTGCAAGTATTTTTATTTTTTTTGCAGTGATGACGGCTTTTATTGGCGCCATTACCTATTTTTTACAAAGCTGGAGTTTACCTTTTATAATTGTACTGGTATTTTTTATAAATATTTTATACGAAAAAGATATTATTGATCCACGCAATAAAGCATACGGTATAAATTATATCAATAAAACTGCAAGGCCGGCTTACAACAAACAAGCCCTGCAGCAACTGTGTACGCCTGCAACTATTGCGGCAGATAAAGCCAATATGCTTTCCATTTTACAAAACTGGAAACAAAAACAAACCACAACAAAGCCGGTTATGGTATTTATTAATGTTAGCGGTGGCGGTTTACGCAGCGGCACTTTTGTTATGAATACCCTGCAACAATTAGACAGTATAACCAACGGAAAATTAATGCAGCACACCATGCTCATCAGCGGGGCAAGCGGTGGTATGCTTGCGGCTACTTATTACCGTGAGTTATACCGGAAAAATTTAACCGCAACTGTAAAACAAAACCTGCATCACCCCAACTTAACCAACAATATTGCCGAAGATCTTTTAAATCCTGTTTTTTCATCTATGCTGGCAAGAGATATTTTTTCTCCGGCACAAAAATTTACAGTAGGCCCGTACAAATATGTAAAAGACAGGGGTTATGCTTTTGAACAAAAATTAAATGAGAACAGCGCAGGTTTATTTAACACACAAATAAAAGATTTTGCTGCCGACGAAAAAACAGCAAGGGTGCCTATGATTATTTTCAACAGTACCATTTCCCGTGATGGCAGAAAGATGATGATTGCATCGCAGCCTTTAAGTTTTATGATGAAGCCTTTATTGTATGCAACCGATACAACAGTAAGCCCCGATGCGGTAGATTTTAATGGCATGTTTGCCAAACAGGATCCTCAAAACATTAGGCTGCTTACGGTGTTGCGGATGAACGCTACTTTTCCGTATGTATTACCCAATGTGTGGTTGCCCAGTGAGCCGGTAATTGATGTGATGGATGCAGGGCTGAGAGATAACTATGGCCAGGAAACCAGTTTGCGTTTTATAGAAAATTTTAAAGAGTGGATAACTCAAAATACCGGAGGTGTAATTATTTTACAATTGCGTGACCGTATGAAAGATAACTGGCAACAGCCTTTTGAATCGGTAGGCATAACCGATGTGCTGATAAAACCTGCCACCATGCTGCAACATAACTGGTACAAACTGCAGGATTATTCAGAAACAGAAAAGTACAGCTACATGTTTGATGGAATGGACACCGTATTGCACCGCATCACTTTTATGTATGTACCCGAAAAAGAAGAGCAGGGCGCTGCACTTAATTTTCATTTAACCGCAAGGGAAAAAAGAGATGTGGTATTATCTTTTAAAAATAATTTTAACCAGCAGGCCATGCAGCAGGTGGTAAGTATGTTGAAATAGCAGCGTTTTATAATTGTTAAAATTATAAACTACTTTGATTACCTTAATTTTATTTGGGCATCAATAACTTAAATGCTCTCTCAATAATTTCAATTTCAAATTCTTTTGCGGTTTCGGCAGGGTCGCCATCAATATGCAGCGGCGCCAGTTGTGTATTCTGTATTTTTAATTTTTTGGTTTGAAAATAACCAATATCTGTGCGGTGGAATTTTTTATCCTCATAAGGCCTTACCTCGCCATTGCGTATTTGTTTTACAATGGTCCACAGCATACGCAGCTTACTCATTTTATTTACAATAACAATATCCATTAAACCATCATGCAAACTTGCCTGCGGGGCAATGGTAAAATTATTACCAAACTGGTTGCTGTTGGCAATGCTTATAAAAAAAGCATCAGTAGCAATAGGGTTGTCGTTTACAAATAAAATAAAAGGATAAGTTTTTGCCGAAAAAAAATTTTTTGTGGATTGCTTTATATATGTGGCCAGTCCACGTTTTGATTGCTTTGCAAAATCATGTGCCACCTGGGCATCAAAACCCAGGCCGCATAACATGCAGCTGAATTTTTTATTAATGTAAAAACTGTCAATATAAACTGCATCGCCTTTAAAAATAACATCCAGTGCTTTGTTGATTTGCTTTGGAATTTTTGCAGCAAAGGCCAAACCATTGCCGCTGCCCATAGGGATAATGCCAACGTTTATATCAACACCCAGCAGCGAACCGGCAATTTGATTTACGGTGCCATCGCCACCGCAAACAATGATATCAGTAATTTTTTGCGTACTTATTTTTTGTTGTAAAAAACCGTAATTGCCCTGAGCATTGGTATGCAAAATTTCGAAAGGAATATTTGCTGCAGCAGTGCGCTGCTTTATAATTTCTAAAAGTAAAATTTTTGTTTTATTACCAGAGATGGGGTTGATGAAGTAAATAAATTTTCTATCCATATTTTTTACTTAACTGCAAAAGTGCCTAAATAAATTCTTCTGCTGGCTATCAGCAATTTTTTATTTGCCGGATCAAGCAATAAATATATACTGATGTTTTTACCTTTTTGTAAAGCAGCTTTTGCTTTAGTAATATTAAAAAAACCCGGCTTGCCTTTTATTTCGGATACTAAAAGCGGCTGGGCAGTGGTTACTTCAATTTCTTTTTTATACACTTCATTACTCATCCAGCTGCTTTGCACCTGTACCATTATTTCTTTTGCATTTTTAACCTGCTTTTTATTTAATACAATGGCAGCAGCAGTTTGCCCTTCTGTTACGGTACTGGCAGCTATTTTTATTTTATTGATAAAAATGGTGGTTGTTTCCTGTGCGGTTGCATGAATAGCCGTAACCATAATTATAAATGCAGTTAAAATATTTTTCATTTTTCAATTGATTATGTTACCCTTTATTTGCATAAACCATGCCTTAAAAATTTGGTTATGCATAATTTACTTACCATCTTAACAAAGCACTTGCCCAGGTAAAGCCACTGCCAAATGCTGCCAGGCAAACTAAATCGCCTTCTTTTATTTTACCCAGCTCCCAGGCTTCGCATAAAGCAATGGGTACCGATGCTGCAGTGGTGTTACCATATTTTTGAATATTGTTATACACCTGCTCATCTGTTAGTTTTAATTTTTGCTGCACATATTGAGCAATGCGCAAATTGGCCTGGTGCGGTATCAGCATATTAATATCGCCGGGTTGTAAATTATTTGCTGCCAGCGATTCCATTATTACTTCCGGAAATTTTATAATGGCTTTTTTAAAAACCGCCTGCCCGTCCATGTTAGGAAAATTTTGTGCATTATCAATCATCTCGTGGCTCATAAACATTTCGCCCATTTCGGCGTCTTTAAAATCGGCTACTTTTTCCGGCAGCCAATGGTTGGCATGTGTACCGGGGTTATACATGGCTAAAATTTCAGCACTTTCTCCATCACTGTGTAAGTGTGTACTTAAAATTCCCTGTCCTGCTTTTGTGGTGGGTTGCAAAACTACTGCACCGGCACCATCGCCAAAAATTACAGAAATATTTCTGCCCCTGGTACTAAAGTCTAAACCAAAAGAATGTTTTTCGCTGCCCACCACTAAAATGTTTTTGTACATACCGGTTTTAATAAACTGGTCGGCAACAGATAAGGCATACACAAAACCACTGCATTGATTACGGATATCGAGTGCACCAATTTCTTTCATCTTCATGGCCCGCTGTAATAAAACCCCACAACCCGGAAAATAATAATCGGGGCTAAGGGTAGCAAAAATGATGAAATCAATATCCTGCGGCGTAATGCCAGCTCTTTCAATAGCAATGGTTGCAGCCTGCACACCCATTGTGGTTGTAGTTTCGCCGGTACGGTTGGCATAGCGCCGTTCTTTTATACCGGTGCGTTCCTGGATCCATTCGTCGCTGGTATCCATAAATTTTGTAAGATCGTTATTGGTAAATATATTTTCAGGTACGTAATAACCAATACCTGCAATTTTACTTTGTGGCATACAATCGTTTGTTTGTGAAGAGCAATTTACGGAAAAAATGCGGCCCCATCCTATCCTTCCCCAAAGGGGAAGAGAAAAGTAGAAGAAATTTGTGAAGATTGAAATTTTATAGTTGCTGTATGTGGCAAAAAAGTAAATTTCTAAAATAAAGTAATTAAAAAATTAAGTATTAATGAAATTGCCGTTTAAGTTAGCGTACAGCTTTAAAGTTGACTAAAGAATTATTGATGATCAGGAAGTTTCAATGCCTAAAAGAAATTTGAAGTACCGCTCCTTCTCTTTTGGAGGAAGAGGATGAGGCTATCAATTTACCCTCACCATTTCTTTTAAACAAAAATCATCATCATACATGGCATGCACACGGGTTTTGTAATGAAACTCTACACTGTTACGCAGCTCAGTATTATTTTTTATCATCTTGCTGGTAAAATGTTCTACCAGGGGAAGTAAAGAAAGTAAGCCATTTTTGTATTTTAATTCGGCAATATAATTAGTGCCCTTAATGGTAATGTTTAAAAGTTGTTTGCCTGCCGCCGTGCTCATAAATGCGGTACCATTAACAGAATCTTTATTCACTAATTTAAAAGGCCGCAATTCATCAATATACCCGGTAAAAGAAATGTTGTACTCGGTTTCATTTCTTTTAGATAAAATTAATTTTACTGCTTCTTCTTTACCAGTGGCAGGTTTTTTTACAAAGGTGGCCCAGCAGCCCAGCAGTTCATCTTCTACATAAATGGTGGGGTTGTCATCTAATAAATAGGGTGAGCTGTAAGGGCAGGCGCAAAATAATACACTCAAAAAAAACAACAGGGTTATGGTAAATATTGTTTTCATTTCAGCAGTACACAGTTAGTTAATGGCAGCATTTGTGTAAAATTCGTTTATTATTTTGATAGCCCGTGTTTTAAAATTATCGAGTGTTGTAAACTGAAAGCATTCATTATTTTTTTAGCAGTGTTCCTAACCATCCACCCACTTCCATAAACCAGGCAATGCCCAAATGAATTATTAAGCCGCCCCAAATACTGCCGGTATTGTAACTGATGATACCTAAAAGTATACCTCCCCAAAAACTGCTGATGGCTTCACCCATGGGCTTGCCCAAATGTATTGCGCAATAAAAACAAGCCACAGGTATAATGCAGTGTGGGCCGCAAATTTTTATAAGTGCCAAAATTAAAAATCCCCTGAAGAAAAATTCAATGCTTACAAAATCAAAACCGTAACACAATTCATACAACACATAGCGCCATTTTTGATGACCTATTTGTAACTGTGCTAAAAATTTTGCTTTAGGGTAAACGTTTAAAAAATCTTTTTGGGTACTGGCTAATGCCAAAAGTGGAATCATAATTGCCAGCATAATAAGGTAAGGCTTTAAGGTATCAAGCGCACGGGTACCATAAAAGGGTTGGTTGTTTCTATCTTTTATAAACCAGATAATGAAAACAGGGATAAGTAAAACAAAAACCCGTACCACCCAGTTAAGGCAGCGCAGCCAGAATTGCAGCTCATCGCCACTCCATATTTTTTTTATTAAAGGCTGGTGAAAAATAAAATTTACCCTGAAAGAAAAAAATGCAGGGGCTAATAAAAGTATTATCCAAAACCAGTAATTTTTAAAATAGCTGCAATCTTTGCAAAAAAATATTTGTAAAAAAAATGCTGTGGCAAAAGGAATAAAATATAAAAGATAATAACCGGCAAAATTACTGAACCATGTTTTACCTCCGGCAGCAAAACGATCTTCTAAACTATGCCAGTAGTTTAAATATATAAGAGTGCCCAGCAATAGTAGTATTAAAATAAAATAATAAAGGTTAAATTCTTTATTATAAAATTCACGGATGTATTTAAAAACGGTTGACAAATATTTTGTTTTGATAAAGATAATCTACAGAGCGCTAAAAAAATAAACCCCTGTAGTCAGCAGGGGTTCAGGTTCTATAAAATCTTTTTATTTATATGCTGTCCAGGTCCTGGTATCTTTATTAAAAAACCAGTACATACCGTTGGTAAAACAATAATTAAAAGCGGGGTAAAGGATAGCCTCTTCCGGAATTTTTAATGTGCTGGTTAAAAATCCTTTTTCCATTTCATATAACTCTATTTGATTTTTTTCATCATTTAAAATGCCCAACTCTGCATTTTTAATACCAGTAAAAATAGCGGTGGAATAATTATAGCCTTCAGGCATGTCTGCAACCCATTCAAAGGCTTCGCCAATATCATCTTTTTTAGTGATGCCTAATCTTAAGCCAATTGATTTTGCTTCGCTGCCTTTATCGGTATAAAATGTTACCTGGTTACCATTTAAAAACATGATTTGGTTTTTACCCGTTACAAATGTGCCCACACTTTGGTCGGTGGGTTGCAGCATTTCATCTGCATCTACTACCATATCTTTTACCGCACCTTTTGGTTCCAGTACATAATGAAACCAACCATTATCGGCATAACCATTGCCGCAAATATTTTTAGTGGTGGGGTTGTACCATAATCCCCGTACATCAATTTTGCAGTTCAGGCTTTCGGATGATAAGCGTTTGCCTGCTGCATCGTAAACTCCCATTGGGTAAGCCATGTTACCAGCCATTGTGGCGTAATATTTTTTTTGAACAGGATGCCATACCACTGCCGCACCATTAGTGCCGGGCATGCTGTCGTCTATGGTACGGGGCATTACTATTTGCATAACTTTTTTTAGCGTACGTGTAGTTTGTGCAGTAACGATAGAGGTAAAATAAAAAATAGCAGTAACAATAAGCAGGCATTTTTTCATAACAAAAAGTTTATTACAAGAATACAGTAAAATTTAATAATTGCCAATACCCATTGCACGGTATTTTACAAGTATAGTTCAATTATAATTAAGAAATATTTTATACAAAATATTTTACCATTTCATTTTCCTGTTCATCCACAGCAATAGTTTTTTCATATCAACATTATTTAGTTGCCGGTTCATTTTATTAATATAATAGTTTGAAATTACCCAGTTCATTGGAAATTCTTCTTTTGTTTTGGTACTGTCGGTTAATGGCCGGTATAAATTTACAGCCATGTAACCCGTGTCTTTCGGGTTTTGATATATGCCTTCTAAATATTTTATCAACCGCCAGTCGTTAACCGAAGTTTGTGTACCATATGCTCCAATTAAAGTTAGCACCGGTGCTGCAAGATCATTTATTACCGGGTGCACTTTATTGATACTGCCGCCACCAGCCCAGCCATTTTGCGCATGAATAACATACATTTTTATTTTATTAAGCCAGGGTTTTGCAGGTGCATTTATCCTGATGTATTCTTTTAATCCAATCATCATTTCATTTACAATACCGGCGCCGGAATTATCAAAATAACCTCCATCAACATAATAACTGCTGTCTATACGGCCTGCAGGGCTTAAGTAAGGGAACCTTGCCCCCATTACCACGGCGGTACTTAACTTCATGTCCCTGCCCGGTTTTAAACTTTGTAAAATATCCAGGCGGTTACCAAAAGTTTTATAATCTAATGTAACGGTACTTATAACTGATGGTGCACCATCCTGCATACGTGTGGCATTAATGCAAAGCATTGGCAGGTTTTCGTTACCGGTAGTAAAAGGAATTAACGCAGAAAGTGGCGTAAGAAATTTGCCATGTAAAAAAGATTTTTCTCCTTCTTCCATAGCATGCTCCAGTGCAGCAGCCCTGTCGTTTATAAATGGTAATGGAATTATAGGGCGGATAAAATCGGGGCCCAGGGTACGGGCAACAGTGTACGTTAAAAAATCGGAACTCAAATAATCTTCTGAAGCCTGCACAAAACTTTGCCCTTTAGCAGCAAGAGCTTCTTTGTTTTTTAATAAGGCTAAAAAAGTGCCATTGCCCACGCTGCCGCCCGATGCGCCAGATAAACAAAAAAGATGTTGCGAAAATTTTCCTTTAGTGGTGTCTTCCAGTTTACTTAATACTGCCGCCGTCCAGTAGCCGCTTCGGGAAGCACCACCATCGGCCAGTACAAAAAAAACAGGATAGGTGCTGTCCTGTTCCATTTCCATTTTTCTTTTATCGGTCCATTTATCAAAATAAGTATACAAATTGGGGCGGCTGCTAAAAGCCAGATCAGTTTTTTCTTTATAATCTATTAAGGTAGCCCAGTGCGGTTCAAATATTTTTCCAAATATGATGATCACAATCCATAAGGCCATGTGTAAATTAACTTTTAAAATAACAGATGCAAAAGTGATGAAACTGAAAAAGCCTACCAACACGCCAAACGAATTGAGTACCGAGGCAAAGCTGCCCAGCATTAAGGAAAAATGATAACTGATAATGGTTGTAAAATACACTGCTAAAGAAACTATGGTTATAATGTTATAGGCAATAAAAAACCATTTTTCTTTTTGGGGTATGTTGGCGTGGTACAAAATGCGTTCCCACATGCCAATGGTAAAAATATTACCTTTTCTTTTTTCGGCCTGTTGCCAGTCTTCAATCGTGCTGTAATCCAGCGGCATTTCATAAGTATCTCTTTCTTTATTTTTAAAAGGCATTTGGCCACGGCGTATAATAACCGTAAATAAAAATATAACCTGCAGCAAAATAATTGAAATTACCAGTACCCATGCATTACTATAAGGGTTGCTTATTACACTGTTAAGCATTAATAAACTTACCGCCACGCAACCCATCAAAATATATATTTTATTAAATTTTCTTTTTTCTGCTTTATCTTTTGCAATTAAAGCTTCTGGTGTTTCGGAAAATTCATTTTTTTGAATGCGCAATTTTTCATCTCTTAACTTTTTAAATTTTTTATATAAAAAAAGGTATGCGGCAAAAGTTAACAGCAGCAAAATCCAGTCGGCATTTTTTGGTAAACTAAAAGATAGGTAAGCATCATTTGGTAAACGTAGCAGAGCAATCCAGATTATACTAAAGCCTAAAAAGCCAATAACCCTTGGTATATGAAAAGCTAATTTTTCATTTTCTTCGTACAATGTTTTTTTACGGTAAATTAAAATGCGGCTGCTGTACCACGATACCAGCGTGTAAAAAAGTATCGCTAATAAAATTACACCACCCATGTATTTTTTTTCCAGCATATCTATTAATACATCTCTGCCCTGCGGTAAATGCCAAAAACATACCCAGGTGGCCAGTAAAACTATAAATGCCGGAAACAGTAACCAGATGATCTTTAAAAAACAGGTAAACAACCGCAGCGGTTTTTTAAAAAGGCGCCATAAAAATTTAAAAAAATTAAATAGCGGGTTAAAAAGGTTCCAGCCGTGTTGCAATAGATGTGCCATAGCATAAGTTTAAGTAGTTAAGATAACTAAACTAATGCGGTGGTGCAATACCCAAAAGGGGCAGGGGGTTACAGGGAAGTGTTTAAAGTTTTCCAGAGCAGGTCTTTAAGTTCCTGCAAACCCGTACCGGTTAATGATGAAATAAATACATGTGGAATATTTTGTGGCAACTCTTTTGCAATGGCTGTTTTTAATTCTTTATCCAGCATATCGCTTTTACTTACTGCAATTACAAAATCTTTTTGCAGCATCTCGGGGTTGTATTCTTGCAGCTCATTATATAAAATGTCGTATTCTTTTTTATGATCTTTACTATCGGCAGGTATTAAAAAAAGTAAAATTGAATTGCGTTCAATATGGCGCAAAAAACGATGGCCCAATCCTTTGCCTTCGGCAGCGCCTTCAATAATGCCGGGCAAATCGGCAATGCAAAAACTTTTTCCATCGCGGTATTCTACCATACCCAGTTGCGGTACTATTGTGGTAAAAGCATAGTCGGCAATTTTTGGTTTGGCTGCAGTTATTCTGCTTAACAAAGTAGATTTACCTGCGTTGGGAAAACCTACCAAGCCTACATCGGCCAGCACTTTTAATTCTAAAACTTTCCAGCCTTCTTCTCCATCTTCGCCGGGCTGTGCATATTCGGGTGACTGGTTAGTGGCAGTTTTAAAATTGCTGTTACCCAATCCACCCCGGCCGCCTTTTGCAATTATAACTTCCTGCCCATCTTCTAAAATTTCTGCAATAACTGTATTGGTCTCATCATCTTTTGCTACAGTACCTAATGGCACTTCTATATAAATATCTTTACCGGTTAAGCCGCTGCTGTTATTTTTGCTGCCATTCTCCCCATCATCAGCTAATACATTTTTAAAATAACGAAGGTGCAGCAGGGTCCATAACTGGCTGTTGCCTTTTAAAATAACATGAGCGCCACGGCCGCCATCGCCACCATCGGGCCCACCCATTGCGGTAAGTTTGTTACGCATAAAATGCTTACTGCCTGCGCCACCATGGCCGCTGCGGCAAAATACCCTTATCTGGTCTACAAAGTTTGATTTTTCTGACACGTATAATATTTAAAGCGCAAAGGTCTGTAAAATTTAAAGAAAAATGGGGTATTAAGAAAAATGTATGGTTATCGAAAAATGCGCAGCTTAAAATTTTTAATATAGAATTTATTGCATGGGCAGCACTAAGCGTATCGCTAATGTCTTATAAAAAAGAACCATGCCATTAAAAAATTTATTTTTTTCAGTATTTATAACAGGGATTTCAGTTTTATTATTACAGGGCTGCTGTAAAGTGTATTGTGGAGTAAAAATCTTTACTGTAAGATTTATTAATTATAAGGTTGCTGATGTTGACACCCTGCTTTTTGTAAAATATGCAGCAAATGGAAGGTTCGATCAAAAGATTGACAGCACTTATCAATTTACTTCTTCTAATCAGGCTGATACAATTTACAGTGGACTTTCAATGAATGTGGAGTACAATAAAGACTGGAAAATAAAATTACCAAGTACGGGGAAAGAATATAATATTACTGCAATACAAACAGCTGAAAAAAATTGCACCTGCGGTAGCAGCACTTACGAAGTTATTTCAAAATACAATTTAGATGGCATTAATTACCACAATAATATTTTTGATTTGAAAAAATAAATACTCATTTAGTTTCATTCCAGGTTTTATAATTAACCGTTTCAATTTTATAATGTTCCGGTAATTCTCTTAATGGTTCACACGCTTTCAAACTTTCAAACAGATCTTTTGGTAATTGCTGGTATAATTTTGTGCCTTCCGTTTTCCACGCCATCATTGCATCGCTTACCTCTTTAATTTTTTTTGCAGGATTGCCCACTATTAAACTGCGGCGCTCAAATTTTTCATCAGCTTTTATAAAACTTAACGCACCCACAATACATTCCTCTTCTAAAACAACATTGTCCATTATAACTGCATTCATACCTATTAAACAATTTTTGCCAATGGTGGCGCCATGTATTACTGCGCCGTGGCCAATATGTGCACCTTCTTTTAAATAAACCGTTACACCCGGAAACATATGTACCGTACAATTTTCCTGAACATTGCAACCATCTTCAATTATAATTTGCCCCCAATCGCCACGGATAGCAGCACCCGGGCCAATGTAACAATGCTTACCAATAATTACATTGCCGGTAACCGCAGCCTGCGGATGAATGAAAGAAGTTGTATGCACAACCGGAATAAAATTTTTGAATTGATAAATCATAGATGAAGTATAAGGGGAAATCAAGTATATAAAGTAAATAAGGTATAAAAAGTAAACGGGGTTTATTTATTTTCGTCTCTTTTTTTACGAAGAAAAATAAGATAACCATTAAGAAGCCTTTCGACCTCTTTACCATTTTGCTTAAAAGGAATTAGTATTTCGTTTGAGATATATCCTTCATCGAATGCATCTATCAAATGGTTTATAGTTTCAGTTAAAGAGCCCCTTGCCTGAATACAATAATGAATCTGGTCGGGATAGGTAAATCTACCATGACCTTCGGTTACGAGAGCATTGATAGAACGGGAACTTCTTGTAATCTGGTCTGTTAACCTGTATCTTTCTTCTTGTGGAAATTGTTTTGCTAATTTTCGAACGTCATTTTTAAAATCTCTTGCTTTTTTCCACAGTTCCAACTCTTCAAAGCCAAAATTACTGTTACTCATAAAATTACTTTATTTACTTTTTATACTTTATTTACTAATCAACCCCTTCCCCGTTCTGTAACAAGTACCCTTAAAAACTGCCACCACATGTTCTTTTTGATTAGTAATGGTGATGTGATATAAACCTGTGGATTTTCCGTTATGCAATTCTTTTGCTTCGGCAATTAATGCATCATCCACATGCACCGGTTTTAAAAAATTAATAGAAGTATCTAACGCAACAGATAAAACATTGCGGTTGTTGCAGGCAAAAGCAAAAGCACTGTCGGCCAGTGAAAAAGCAATGCCTCCATGTACAATACCAAAGCCATTGATCATTTCTTTTCGCACGGTCATTTTTATTTTACTGTAACCATCTTTTATTTCCAGCACTTGTATACCCAGCCACTGGCTGAACAGGTCATGCTGCATCATGTGGGTTACTACTTCGGTTGCTGTGGGCATATTTTTGTTTTTATGCTGTTAAAGGTATAAACAAATTTAGATTGCTCAGTTTAGGTTGTATCTTTAATGTAACATGAAAATTGCAATCCCATTTACCAGTTTTGTTTCTGCAGCAATGTTTTTTTGCAGCAGCATTTTTGCGCAGGAAAAACTTACTCCTAAACAATTCAATAAAAAATTACAAGCCACAACCAATGCTTTTTTGTTAGATGTACGTACGCCAAAAGAAGTAAGCAGGAGTTATATTAAAAAAGCGGTGTTCATGGATTTTCATGATTCGCTCTTTGAAAAAAGATTGACTACCATTGATAAAAAAATGCCGGTGTTTGTGTATTGCGCCATTGGTGTACGCAGCCACGATGCCGCAGTGATGCTGAATAAATTAGGCTTTACCGAAGTGTACGATTTAAAAGGCGGCATTATTAACTGGAAGCTGGATGGCCTGCCCATAATTAAAGGAAAAGATTTTGACAGCCGCAAAGGAATGAGCAAAGAAGATTTTATTACCAGTATAAAAGATAAGCCTTTAGTATTTATAGATTTTTATGCGCCATGGTGTGCACCCTGCCAAATAATGGTGCCGGCACTAGATAGTATGGTTGCACAAATGAAAGATACCGCACACATTGTAAAAATTAATGCTGATGAAAACCTTGGGTTGATGAAAGATTTACATTTTAATTCGCTGCCGTATATTATGATTTATAAAAATGGCGTAAACGTTTTTCGCCAGGAAGGTTTTATGAGCAGGACCGATATGGAAGCAGCGATAAGAAAATATTATAAATTATAAAATCACTTATTCTCCATTAAATAATGGACTACGTTTTTCTAAAAATGCATTTATGCCTTCGTTGTAATCGTAAGTAGCTGCTGCTTTTTGCTGGTATTCATCTTCCAGTAACAATTGTGCTTCCCATGAGTTGGTAAACGAATTATTCAATGCATGTTTTGTGAAGGCTAAGCCCTGTGTAGGCATTTGAGCAAGGGTTGCTGCAATTTTTTTACTTTCAGTTTCAAAATTTTCATCTGCAAAAACTTTATAGATCATACCCATTTTTTCTGCATCGGTTGCGTTTACTTTATCACCCGTCATCATTAAAGCACTTGCTTTTTGCCAGCCAATTAAACGGGGCAAAGTAAAAGTGCCGCCACTGTCGGGTATCAATCCTATTTTACTAAATGCCTGTATAAAAGTTGCCGATTGCGCTGCCACAACCACATCGCAACACAATGCAATATTTGCACCGGCGCCTGCTGCTACACCATTTACTGCACACACTACAGGCTTGGGTAAATTTCTAATGCGCTGTACTATGGGATTATAATGTTCAGCTAAAATTTGTTTTAATTCCATTTTATTTTCACCTACCAACTCACTAATATCCTGGCCGGCACAAAAGGCTTTGCCGTTTCCGGTAAAATACACAGCCCTTACGTTTTTATCTGCAGCACAATCATCTAAAATATTTTGCAACAGCAATGCCATTTGCCTGTTAAAGGCATTAAATTTTTCGGGCCGGTTTAAGGTAATGTGTGCTACCGCATCTTTTATTTCAAATAAAACAGTTTCCATAATATGGTTTTATACTTCAAAACTTTTAACGTCGGAGTGGGTTAATAAAAAATTATCTACTACATCATATTTTCTGTCGGGCGAGCTGATGCGGTAAAAATAAACACCATCATTATCTTCTTTAAGTACTTTCATACAGCGGTAGCCCATTTTATTTTTTTCAAAAAAAAGTTCCAGTTCCCGTTGAAAGTTTTCGCCGGTGGATTCGCTTTTTATCCTGTAATCTTTTACGCGGTGAAACCGGTTGATGACTTTTTGAACCGGCTCCAGCACAAATAATACAATAACCACAATTGCAGTAACTACTACTGCCAATGGATAATTATGATAGCCCACCGCCATACCTAATGCAGCAGTTACCCATATTAAAGCCGCAGTGGTTAATCCATTTACCGAAATGCCTTCTTTAAAAATTACACCAGCACCAATAAAACCAATGCCGGTAACAATATTACTGGCAATTCTGTCGGGGCTTGTAGCATTGCTTTCTTTAGATAAGATGGTGTACAGGCAAGAGCCTACACATATAATAATCATGGTTCTAAAACCTGCCGGCTTACTGCGGAACTCTCTTTCTAAACCTATTATGGCACCAATTACAAAAGCCACTGAAACCTGCGCCGCTTCTTCTGCATAAATTTGAAAATCCATAAGTATAAATTTAAACAATTGTTGTAAAAGTAATACAACAACTTTAATGAAAGCAAAATAAATGAAAGTGCTTAAGGTAATTGAACTCATCGAAAATTGTAAGGTAAATACTGCAAAAAAGGGGTTGCAGATAAAAACAAATAATGGAGAAATACTACAGGTGGTTAACCCAACAGAAAAATGTTTTAAAACTTATATACTGCACCAGCGCCCAAACCATAAGTATAAGGATAAGTTTTTACAACATTTCCTTTGTTAATAGGGCTTACTGCATATTTAAAATAAGGCATTATACTGAGGCTGAATTTTTTTGATAATTGATATTGCATTTCGGGAGTAATTATTAATCCCATGCTGAATTTATTTAAGCCTTCCAGTTTTGAAATGTATTCTGTTTCCCTGTTTAACTGATCAACTAAATCGGTAGTTAATGTGGCTTTGCTTAAAAAATTAAATGTGATACCAATACCCGGATTAAAAGTTAATTTATTATTCCCCAATTTATATTTTACAATTACGGGTATACTAAAGTAACGAATGGTATGGTTAGCACCATCAGCAATTAAACTGTCTCCTACTGCAGGCGAACCGCTGAATGAAGGTAACAGGTAGCCATAACCTGATGAAGTATTATACCGGAATTTTACAGCGCCGGAATAATTCTTTTCTGCATAAATTTTTGTAGGGTTAATGCTGATATTGGCGGACGAATAAATAATGCCCGACTGAATAGTTACTTTGTTCCCAATTTTGTACCCCAGTAAAATACCCATGGAAGCAGACAGGTCGCTGTGTTCCCTTGTAGCAATGTCGGCTTTAGTATCGTAATTATTTTGTTTATCGTTTACCAATCGGTACTTAGCATAATCGGGTGCTGCAAAAGCAGTAAGCGTAAACTTTGCATGCTTGTTTGTTTGTTTTTTATTATTGTTTTTTGAAACAGTTGCTAAAGAATCTTTTTTTAAAATGCTTAAAATTTCAGCAGGCTTTTTCTCCATAGCTGCTGCTTTGTTAATGAGCTCCGGGATATTTTCTGCCACTTTCTCATTGGGTATATCAGTATCAGTTATTGCTGTTGCATCATCAGCCTGGGTTTCGTTTTCGGTAGTTGCTGCCTTAGTTATTTTTGCTTTGGTTTCCCCTTTTTGTTTTACTGATGTTTTATTGGTGGCATATAAATTTGCATTACTATTATGTGGCAAACTTTCCGTTGCAATAGTATTCCCAGACTGTTGAATAATATTATTTGTTGATGGCGCATTATTTTCAACAGTAATAATATTCTCTTTTTTTAAAGATGAAATTTGCTCATTTATTTTTTGTGTTGTTAAACCGGAATTACCTGCAGCATACTCATGCTTATTTTTATTTTCTGAATTGCTAAAATAAATAACTGAGAAAGTAGAAAAGCCAACCAGTAAAAGCAACAATAATAAAGTTCTTTTCCTCAACCGTATACATTTTTCTTTATAATTGGCCACATCGGTTTTATCAAGTTGCTTGTCAATATTTTCCCAAATATGCCCACGGGGTTGCCGGCTCAGTTTATTTATTTCGTTACTGAACTGCTCGCCAATATCTTTATGTAAATGTTTATCCATTTAAAATCTTTTTTTCAACACTTAAATTTTTTTTAATGGTGTTTTGTAAAATTCTTTTTGCCTGCGATAAATTAGATTTTGAAGTGCCTTCTTCAATGCCCAGCATTGCCGCAATCTCCCGGTGCTTATAACCTTCAAAATGGTACAGGTTAAAAACCATGCGGTAGGCTGGCGATAACAACTGCACCAGCTGCAGCATTTCTTTTCCGTTTATATTTTCAATAACCGAATCTTCAGTGGCTTCATCATGCAGTTGTGTATTTAATGAAACAACCGGCCTTAAGCTTAACTGGCTGCGTAATTTTTGAAGGGCACAGTTTACCATTATTTTTCGTACCCACCCTTCAAAAGAACCTTCGCTTTTAAACTGGCCAATAAATTTAAATACCCTTATAAAACCATCCTGCAAAATTTCTTCTGCCTCTTCTAAGTTTTTAGAATAGCGCAGGCAGACTATCATCATTTTTGGAGAAAGCAAACTGTACAAATTTGACTGGCAACTACGGTTGCCTGTAATACAGCCAGCAATAATATCTTTAAAATTATCTGTCAAATAAAAGGTATTACTATTTACAGATGCAGCAAAACACAAAATTAGTTGTGTTTTTCAGCTTTTTTTTAAAATAATTTTTGTGTTGATTTACAGGGTAGTGTAACGTTAACTTAAGTGTATAACATTAACGGCACAGGTTTTATAAAGGTTTTGAAAATACAAACTGGTTTTCTTAAACCGGAGAGGTTTTTAATTTCTTTTACAACCAACACAACTCTTTTTTTTATTTGTGCCATCTTCATCATCAGGGTGTGTAAATTGTTTTGCATAAAAAATAAACCAATGAAAATATATCTCTTAATTTCCGGAGCATTTATTTTTTGTACTATTTCATATGCTCAAAAAATAACCATCAGCGGCTATGTAAAAGATGCCGTTTCAAAAGAAGCCTTAATTGGGGCTTCAATTATAAATGCCAATACACAATCCGGAACCGCTACCAATCAATACGGTTTTTATTCTTTAACAGTAGTTGCAGCAGATACGGTGGAAATAATTATTAGTTACCAGGGTTACACCATTCAGGCAAAAAAAATTTTTGCAAAAGAAAATATGCGTTTAAATGTTTTACTTGAAAACAATACGGGTACCATGAGTGAGGTAATTGTTAATAGCGGAAAAAATAACCGCAATGTGCAAAGGGCACAAATGGGTGTAATAGATGTTCCATTGAAAGCAATAAAAAATTTACCTGTGCTGGCAGGAGAAAGAGACATCATGAAAATTATTCAATTGCTGCCGGGTGTGCAGGGCGGACAGGAAGGCACAACCGGCTTTTATGTACGTGGTGGTAACCTCGATCAAAATTTGGTGCAGCTGGATGAAGCAACAGTTTATAATCCTAATCACCTCTTTGGTTTGTTCAGCACTTTTAATGTAAATGCCATTAACAGTGTTAAATTAATTAAAGGTGGTTTTCCTGCAGAGTTTGGTGGCAGGCTGAGTGCTATTGTTGATATAACGATGAAGGAAGGTAATAAATCAAAATACCAGGTGGAAGGTGGCGTTGGACTGCTTTCTGATAACCTCACGTTTCAGGGCCCCATCAAAAAAAATAAATCTTCTTTTATTGTTTCTGCAAGAAGGAGCCATATCAATGCGTTTCTAAAACAATTTACTTCTGCAAGTAATTCTTATACATTTTATGATGTTAATGCAAAAATGAATTTTGAATTAGGGAAGAAGGATCATTTGTATTTTAGTTTTTTTAAAGGAAACGATAAAGCTAATTACACAGAGGTAAACAGTTTAAATTATCAGGTTGATTTTGGAAACACAACAGGTACATTACGCTGGAACCATTTATTTGGGAGTAAAATATTTTCCAACACATCTGTTATTTATAATGATTATCATTTGGCATTAGCCACTTCTCAAAATAATTTTTATTCGTTGCTGTACACTGGGATAAGAGATTTTACAGCAAAAACGGATTTTACTATTTCTCCCAATGCAAAACATAAAATAAAAGCCGGGTTTACTTTTACTAATCACCAGCTGGCACCTGCATCATTTTCTGCAAGGATACCAAGAAGGGGAAAACGAGTTACATTAGGCAGGGACACTATTACCAACCTCTACTCCAACGAGATGGCTTTTTATGCTGGAGATGATTTTGATGCATCCCAAAAAATAAGTGTAAACTATGGTGTTAGGATCCCTGTTTATACTGCATACGGTAAAACGTATTCTTTTATTGAACCACGGATAACAGCAAAATTTTCTGCCGGCGCTAACGCATCAGTAAAAGCATCTTATACAAAAATGAACCAGTTTTTACATTTAATACCTAATGCAACTGCAGGTTTACCTACAGATATATGGATACCCAGCAGTAATAAAACAAAACCCCAAAGCGCCACACAATATGCTCTTGGCTATTTTAAAAATTTAAAAGACAATGCCATTGAAACCAGTGTGGAATTGTATTATAAAAAAATGAACAGCCAGGTGTTGTTTGGCGAAGGAAAACAATTGCGGATAAATATTAAGTTAGACAGTTTATTAACCTATGGTAATGGGGAAAGTTACGGCGCCGAATTTTTTGTAAAAAAGAATACGGGAAAATTAACAGGCTGGGTATCTTATACCATTTCTAAAACAACACAAACATTTAAAGAATTAAATTTTGGTAATGCATTTCCTTTTAAATACGACAGGCGGCATTCGCTTTCAATTACTGCAGGTTACCAGTTAAGTAAGCGGTGGAGTTTAAATGCGGTGTTTGTGTATTCATCCGGCGTTGCTTTTACGGTACCCACCGGCAGAATAAGTACCCTTAACTCGGGTGCAATTTTTGAAGGAAATTATTATGTGTATGATGGAAGAAATAATTACCGCCTGGCACCGTATCACCGTTTAGATTTTTCGGCAATCTATAAAAAATCAGCTAAGTTTTTTAAAAAAGCATTAGAATATGAATTGGTAATTGGAGCGTATAATATTTACAGCAGGCAAAATCCTTATTTTGTTTATTTTGAAATTGATGCAATAACTACACAGCCCACGGCAAAACAGGTATCGTTGCTGCCCATCATACCGGGTATTTCTTTCAACTTTAAATTTTAAAAAAATGAAGTGTATAATTTTTTTATTTATTGCTTTTTTGCTGATAACAGGGTGCAAAAAAAATATCGCCATCAATTTTTCAGAAAAGCATAACAGCAAAATTTTTATTGAAGGCATGCTGTACCCCGGAAAACTGCCGCAAATTTTTATCAGCAAAAGCAATTCTTTTTTTAGTGCTAAAATTACACCGCAACAGGTTTTTGCAAAGGGTGCAGTGGTTAAAATTACCAGCGGCAATGTGGTGGATGTATTAGTTGTGGATTCAGTTTTTAATAAATTCCGCTGCAGGTGGGAGCCTTTTTACCGTGGTAATATTGCAGCTGTACACGGTAAAACCTACACGTTGGAAGTAAACTTTGAAGGAAAAAATTATACCGCAACCACTACCATTAATCAAACTGCCCCGGTAATTGAATCTATTGTGTACAGCCCCGAATTTTTTGATGTATATGGTGGTCATGATGGCGTAATTGTTACCATAACCGATCATCGGGGCACTGCAGATTTTTACCGTTTTCAAATGAACAGGGTAATTGATACCTCTGTAAAACATGCCCATGTGTTAGACAGGTTTGTTAACACCTGTACAAGCAGCCCAACGGAAAAATTTGCAGTAAAAGATATTGGCCGTATTGTTTTTAGTGATGAAAATGCCGATGGTCAAAAAATTATTATGTCAATTGAAGTTACGTTTGAGTACAAAAAAAATGATACGGGTTGGGTTTTTATGCAATCGCTGGATAAAAATTCGGCAGCATTTTACCGTGACCTGGATGAGCAATTGCAGGCTATACAAAACCCATTTGTGGAACCGGTTTTTATCAATACAAAAATTTCTGGTGCGATTGGGGTTTTTGGTTCAGCAGTATTATCCGATTCTGTTCGGTTTGTTTATCCAAGGGATAATCCGTGATAAAATAAATTAATGACATTTAAAATAATCAAACGGTTCTTTACAATCGATGCATTGGTATAATGCTTTGCAGGCTGTGCTTCCAAACTGGCTTATTAATTTTGTATTGGTGGAATGGCATTGAGGACATTCAATCACAAGGTCTCCCGCCTCGTCTGACCTTGTGTTGGGTGCAGCAATTCCGTATGCTTTTAATTTTTGTTTTCCTGCTTCACTCATCCAGTCGGTTGTCCATGCCGGTGAAAGAACGGAAGTAACTTTTATTTTTTTATAACCATTTTCCAGCAGCCTCATTTTAATATCCATTGCTATCATATCCATTGCCGGGCAGCCGGTGTAAGTTGGGGTTATAATAATTTCTACGCCCCCATCCCTTGAAGGGGAGTCATCAATTTTTATTGCTCTTACAATGCCTAAATCAATTATTGTAAGTACCGGTACTTCGGGGTCGCAAACAGTTTCGAGTATTTGCCAAATATTTTTCTCTGAAATTGTTTTATCTGTTACCATTGGCTGTTAGGATAAGCTCTTTGCATGTATTGCAGCTCTGTTAAAATAAAACCTAAATGCTCAGTATGTATGCCATCTTTTCCACCTGTTTGCATAAAAACAGCCCCCCTGCCCACCGAAGGGGGGATTGGCAATGTAGCTTCATCAAAAATTATTTTTACTTGTTGCAGCCAATCTTGTTGTAACAGCGTTACATCAATTTCATTTTCATAATCCGCTGCAACAAACATTTCTCCGGTATATTTCCATAATTCCTCAATGGCTTTCAACATTCTGGTTTTACTTTCTGCAGTGCCATCGCCTAAGCGTATTACCCATTCGCTGCTCCATCGTACATGATACTTTATTTCTTTTAAGGCTTTTGCGGTTATTGCTGCCAGTTGTTCATCTTTACTATGCTGTAGTTTTTCAAATAATAAATATTGAAACTGGCTGAATAAATATTGCCGTAAAATAGTTTGTCCCCAATCGCCGTTGGGTTGCTCCACCAATAATAAATTTTTAAATGCTCTTTCTTTTCTTAAATAAGCAAGAGAATCTTCGGTTGCATCTCCACCAATTAAAACAGCAGCATATTGATAAAAGTTTCTGGACTGTCCAATGAGGTCAAGCGAAATATTAGTAATAGCAATATCCTGTTCCAGTATTGGCCCATGCCCACACCACTCTGCATTGCGTTGTGCAAGAATTAAAGTGGTATCTGCCAAATGCAGGGTATAGTTTATTAGTTGATTAGTTGATTGGTTGATTGAGTCTTCCATTATTTATTTGAAACTATTTTTGATCTTGTTGATTATTTTTTTCTTTACTTAAATTAATTCTTAAAAAACTGATATAACCATTTAGTAACTTGCCTGTTTCATCAGTATCAATTTTAAAACTTGCAAGTTCGTCTTTTGAAATGTATTCCGAGTCCATTGCATCTATTAAATGATTTAAAGTTTCGCTTAATGAACCTCTTGCTATTACACAATAATTTATTTGATCTTTATAATAGAATTTTCCATGGCCCTCAGCAATTGCCGATCCTATGCCTCTGGAGGAACGAATCAACTGATCTGTTAATCTAAATTTCTCTTCAGGCGGAAAGGTTTTAACAAGTTTCCAAATTCTAATTTTTAATTTGCGGGCACTTTTCCAAACGTCAAGATCTGTAAAACTTTGATGGGCATTATTAATCATTGCTAATTTATTTTAGAAATATAACCTTGCATTAATCAACCAATAAACTAAACAACCAATCCTACATATGATTTACTTCATCAGGCAAATTATAAAATGTAGGATGCCGGTATACTTTATCAACAGCAGGTTCATATAACTCTCCCGATTGCGCTGGGTTAGATGCCGTGATATATTTACTTTCCACCACCCAAATGCTAATGCCTTCCTGCCGCCTTGTATAAACATCTCTTGCATTTTCAATAGCCATTTGTGCATCTGTTGCATGCAGGCTCCCTACATGTTTATGATCGAGGCCCTGTTTGCTTCTTACAAAAACTTCCCATAAGGGCCAAGCCCCTCCGCCCCCTGAAGGGGGGACTTTGGAGTCTTTAAACTCAGCACCGCCTGCATTTTCTTCGGGGATATCGCCGTAATAAAATTTTCTTATTTGAATATTCATAATTAAAAAGAAGTTTAAATTATTAGGCTGCTTCTAAAGCCCCTTCAGGGGTTTGGGGCTTCTTTTTCTCCGCATGCGCCATCGCCGCTTCTCTAACCCATGCACCATCATCATGTGCTTTTTTTCTTGCGGCCAATCGTTGTTTATTGCAGGGCCCATTTCCTTTTACCACATTCCAAAATTCGTCCCAATTTATTTCACCAAAATCGTAATGCTTTTCATTTTCATTCCATTGTAGTTTATCGTCGGGTAAAGTCATCCCTAAAAGTTTTACCTGTTCTGCTGCCATATCTACAAATTGCTGGCGCAATTCATCATTGGTTTTTCTTTTTATTTTCCACTTCATACTTTGGTCGCTGTTGGTACTTTCTGCGTCTTTAGGTCCAAACATCATAAGTGAGGGCCACCACCAGCGGTTAATAGCATCCTGGCACATCGCTTTTTGTTCATCAGTTCCTTTACTTAACACCAGTAAGCTTTCAAAACCCTGGCGCTGGTGAAAACTTTCTTCTTTACAAATACGCACCATTGCTCTTGCATAAGGGCCATAACTGGTACGGGTAAGCATTACCTGGTTTAAAATGGCAGCACCATCTACAAGCCATCCCACGGCACCCATATCGGCCCACGTTAAAGTGGGGTAATTAAATATGGAAGAATATTTTGCTTTACCACTATTTAAATCATTTATCATTTCATCTCTTGATGTACCTAGTGTTTCGGCAGCACTGTATAAATATAAACCGTGGCCGGCTTCGTCCTGTACTTTTGCAATTAAAATGGCTTTTCTTTTTAAAGATGGCGCCCTGCTTATCCAATTGCCTTCGGGTAACATGCCTACAATTTCACTATGTGCATGCTGACTTATTTGCCGCACATTAGTTTTACGGTAAGCGTCTGGCATCCAGTCTTTAGGTTCAATCTTTATTTCTTTATCAATAGTATCCTGGAAAATCTTTTCAAAATCTGGTACTGGCATATTGAAAATTTTAGGTTGTAAAAATAATAAAAAAAACTAACAAGTGTTAGTTAAAATTGTTGAAGAAAAAAAATTTCATTTCTTTTTTTGCCAGATGGTTTTATTTTACATGCTTCCAGTTTTCGCCAATTTTAATGCGATAAATTTGCATATCACTTACGTTATATTTTGCAGCAATCTCTTTTAAGGTTTTACCTTTCAATAATAACACTTTAATTTCTTTTACTTTTTCAATAGTAAGTTTGGTGTTGCCGCCAATACCATTTTCAGCAGCAAGTCTTCTTGCTTTTTTTACAAGCGGACTTCCCTGGGCATGTGCCGATGCTTCTGGTATTGTTGCCCAACCGAGATTAGTATAGCGGTTATCTGTTTTTTTATAATTAAAATGGATTACTACCTTTTCACCTTTTTGCCGCTTGGGTAAAAAATTTTCGGCTACAAGCCGGTGCATTAAAATTCCGGGATAAGTGGTGGTGCCGTTCTTTTTCTTTTTTCTAAAACGCCAAATGGGGTATCCTTCCTGTAAAGATCCTTTTACTGCAGTACCATCGTGTGGATGTTTATCAAAACAAACTAACCTGCCATGGTTTGATATAGCATATTGCTTTCCAAAAGCAGATTTATGAAAAGTAATGACTTTCCATTTTTCTCCCAGTATTTTTTTCATGCTAAAAAGATTAAAAAAAGCTTTAGCAAAAATAATTTATTTAATATCAAAATCAACTACCACTTTTTCGGTTAATGGATGACTTTGGCAGGTGAGGATAAAACCTTCGTTTACTTCATCATCTTCCAATCCCCAGTTTACTTCCATTTTTACTTCACCCTGTAAAAGTTTTGCTTTGCAGGTGCAGCACATACCGCCTTTGCAGGCAAATGGCAAATCGGCGCCCTGTTGTAATGCGGCGTCTAAAATAGTTGCACCGTTATACCCTAAATTAAATTCAAAACTTCTTCCATCTGCCTTTACCGTTATTTTACTTTTTAAAGTATTGTTGAGGTCTTCGGGCTTTGTATTACTAACCGCCTGTTGCCGTTGGCCCGGTGCGGTAAATAATTCAAAATGTATTTTATTTTTTTTAATACCCTGCTGATCTAAAAAATCTTTTACACAAAAAATCATTTCTTCAGGCCCGCAAATAAAAAATTCATCAATGGTGCTGTAGTTGATCAACTTATTTAATGTAATAAGCTTTTGAACATCAATTCTGCCGGTATTAATTGGGGTATCGGTATTTTCCCTGCTTAAAATATTAATAAAAGTAAACCGCTGCAGGTAAATATTTTTTAGTGCTTCCAGTTCTTCAAAAAAAATAATAGCGTTGCGGCTGCGGTTGCCAAATACTAATGTAAATTCACTTTGTGGCTCGGTTTGTAAAGTAGTTTTAATAATTGACAGCAGGGGCGTTATGCCACTGCCTGCAGCAAAAGCCATGTACTTTTTTTTATTACCTATTGCAAGTGAAGTATTAAACTTTCCGGTTGGAGGCAGTACGTCGATTAGATCACCAGCTTTTAAAATATCATTCGCAAAGGCCGAAAATTTTCCACCCTCAACTTTTTTTACGGCCACCTTTAATTCATTTTCAAAAGGTGCAGTACATATGGAGTAGGAGCGCCGCAATTCTTCGCCATCAATATTTTTTTTAAGGGTAATATTCTGACCCTGTATAAAGTGAAATGTTTCTTTAAGGTTTTCAGGAATATCAAAACTGATAGAAACACAATCAGGCGTTTCTTTTTTTATTGTTTTAATTTTTAAAGTATGAAAGTGAACTGCCATAAAATTATTTTTTGTTATTCTGGATTTGCCGGAGCAAGTTTGCAAAAAACTTGTGAGGTTTTATGCAGGGTTTTAAAATTTAAAAATATCTTTTATAAACCTCACAGGTTTATGAAGGGTTTCAAAATTATTTCGTAACGCCTTTTAATAAATGTGTTACCATATCATCTTCTAAAACTTTAGTACTGATATTTTTTTTGTGCCGCTGCCAAAATTCCAGCCCCCGTACTGCCGATAATAAAGTTAACAAGGCAACATAGGCATTTATTTTTTTCAATTCTTTTTTTGAAATGCCTTCTTCAATTATTGCCACCAGGCGCTTTTCGTAACTGCGGCGCTGGTTTAAAAAATTAGTCAGCAGCGGTTCCTGCAAATACTTCCACTCATGGTTAGCAATGTAAACTTCATCAAACTCGTTCAGCATCATTTTTATATGAAACCTGATAATGAGTTCAAGTTTAATAACGGCACTGCCGGGTTGGTTTTCTGTATCGTTTAAATGAAGTGTAAATTCATTGGCTACTTTAAAACAAATGGCCTGTAATAATTCGCTTTTACTGCCAATATGATTATACAGGCTGCTGGCTTCTACTCCAACTGACTGGGCCAGTTCTCTCATGGAGGCTGCATTAAAGCCCTTTGTCCGGAAAAGCGAAGCCGCTTTTTTTATAATAACATCTTTTTTACTGGCATTTTTACCTGCCACAATTTTGGCCATTATATGTTTTTTGCAAAACTAACGCTTATTAGTTTTTGTATTTATTTTTTTTAGTTACTGGCAATTTTAAATGGCTAATTTTGGCAAGGAAAATTTTTTATTATGCAATTACAAGCTGTGGACACGGTGGAAAATATATCACCTAACGATTTTAAAAATAATTATTACAATGTAATGAAGCCCGTAGTAATTAAAAACCTTTCAAAAGAATGGCCTGCGTATAAAAAATGGACCTGGGATTATTTTATTGATATCGTTGGTGATAAAGAAGTAGGCGTTTATAACAATGTTAAAAGCGATGCCTACACCCCAATTAACACAGCCGATGCCTATATGAAATTTGGTGATTATCTTAAAAAGGTAAAAGCCGGCCCGCTGGATCTGAGGATTTTTTTATTCAATATTTTTCAGCATGCGCCGCAGGTAGTTACCGATTTTTCCTGGCCCGAAAACCTGATGAAAGGCTTTGTAAAAAAATACCCAATGCTGTTTGTTGGCGGGCAGGGTTCTGTTACACACATTCATTTTGATATTGACATGAGCCACATATTGCACACACAGTTTATTGGCCGCAAAAAAGTTTTGTTATTTCCTTACGAAGAACAATACAAACTATACCGTAAACCGTGGGAGGTGTTAAGCCTTGCCAACTTTGCCAATTACCATACCGATTTTGATTACGATAATTTTCCGGCGGTTAGGCTGGCTAAAGGCTACGAAGTAATTTTAGAACATGGGGATACCTTATTTATGCCTGCAGGGTATTGGCACCATATGGAATACATAGATGGTGGTTTTGCCATGAGCCTGAGGGCAATGCAAAGTGGTATTGGTGGTAAACTAAAAGGCTTATGGAAGCTTTTTGGGATGAGGAATATTGATACACTTATGAAAAAAACGGCACCAAAATGGTGGTATAACCGCAAAAGGCAGCAATTACTTAAACTTGCTGGCAAAGAATTAAAAATAGCCTCAAAAAATTATTAAAATAAATTACATAAGTACAAAAAATTCACTATTTTTACAATCTGCTAGGTTTTTAATCCACTCCAATCTTATTTAAAGCTCCGGGCATTTTGTGTTTTGCAAAAGTCCCATTATTATCCAATTACATTCGCAATTTTTAAAAATCAACTGTTTTAGTATAACTATATTATTATACCTTTTTTTCTTGTGGTTTCAGAGGTAAGCAAGGCCGGAGATTTTTATCTCTGGCCGTTTTTTTTATCCCAATTTTATTGCACAGCTGTATTTAAAAATTTTATAAACGGCTGCATGGTTTTAAAAGTTTGTAAAATGCTTTTATTAAAATTTTTATCTTTCACCTCAGCATCAGTAAAAGAATTTGTTACAATAAAACTTTTTAATTTTAATAAAGCGATAGCGGGGTTGTTTTCATCATAGCCTTTGGGCGGCCTGACTAATGATTCGCCGGTAATGCCCTGTACAAATGTTTTTTTAAAACCCGCTGCAGCAGTTATTTTTTTCAATTCGTCAAAGCTGTAATCAATTTCCTGCCTTATTTTAGTAAGCACCTGTGGCTCTGGCATCCATATTCCACCTGCGGCAAAACTTTTACCCGGCTCAATATGCAGGTAATAGCCGGCTCCATTTCCTTTTTTACCATCATGATTAAAATAAGCAGCTATATTATTTTTATATGGGCTTTTATTTTTACTAAACCTAACATCACGGTTAATTCGAAAAGTACAATCCTTTGCTTTTAACAATCCAATCGGTTTGTCAAATGCGGCAATGCCTGCAATCAGATTTTCTGTAAGTAAAAGAAAATCTTCCTTAGCCCGTTCGTATTGGATGCGATGTGCTTCAAACCAGGGCCGGTTATTATTCTTTTGCAGATCTTTTAAAAACTTTAAAGTAAAATCGCTGATCATAATTTTTTTTTGGATGACGAAAATAGTAAATAAAAAAGGGAACCGGGTGTAAACCCAATTCCCAATTAGTTATAAACTAAATATATTTTTTACTTCACCCTGCCCCAGTTTTCACCACTTTTAATGCGGTATAAAGTCATTTCGCTTACTTTATATTTTGCAGCAATTTGTTTATAGGTTAATTTTCTTTTCGGATTTTTTATCATATCCTTAATAGCCTTAACCTGGGTGGCATTTAATTTTAAACCCACTGTTTGATTTGCCTGCCTTTTTTTATAAGCAATTTTTTCGGGGCTCAGCTGCTGATGGGTACTAACCTCATCTAAAGTAGCCCATTTTAAATTTTTAAAATGATTGTCTTTCTTTTTATGATTAATATGAATTACAAATTTGTACTTGGGAGAAGTTTTTTTACAAAATTGGCGGGCTACTTCCCGGTGAATATAAATGGTACCGTTACCCCCATTTACATGCAAATTTAATGTTCGGTACCCCGAGGTAATGGAGCCGGTTAGTAATTTGCCATCTTCTGTAACATCTTCTGTAAAGCTGGCAGCACGGCCTAAAGAGGATACAGCATATTTTTTTCGAAGCGTTTTATACCCGGTAAATTGAATAGATTTCCAAATTTCGCCGTTGATTTTTTTGATCATTTCGATTAAGGTTTAATGGTTGCATCAGGACAATGTGTGGTTTGCCCGGATAAATGGTTAGTTGAATTAAAGGTATACTATAAAAATAAAAAATTTTAACAACATTAAATCATTTTTAAAAAATCATCTTCAGTTATTATTTGAACGGTATTTATTTTTTTTGCTTTTTCAAATTTACTTCCTGCATCTTCTCCCACAATTAAATAGTTTAATTTACTGCTTACTCCACTTATTACTTTACCTCCATTTTTTTCCACCAGCTCTTCTGCTTCACTTCGTTTAAGCTTCAATAATGTACCGGTAAATAAAAAGGTTTGTCCGGATAGGTTACCACCCGGGGTAAACTCTTTTTTATCATTTTTTAACTGCACTCCTAAGGCTTCCAGTCTCTCTAATAACTTAATAGATCCCTTATCATTAAAAAAATTATATATACTCTTTGCAACTTTTACGCCCACATCTTCCAGCTGTTGCAATTGTTCTTCTGTAAAACTTATAAAATCGTATATATGGCTTACCGATTTTGCAAGAGTTTTTGCTGTTGTTTCACCCACAAACCGGATGCCAAGGCCATAAATAACCCTGTGCAGTGGCTGCTTTTTACTTTGTTCAATGGCAGCTATTAAATTAATGATGGATTTTTCTCCAAAGCCATCCATTTTTTTTATGCTTTCAAACGGCAGCGTATAAACACCCGGTATATCTTTTAATAATCCCATTTCGTAAAACTTTCTTACGTTAGCATCGCCAAAACTGCGTATGTCCATGGCATCTTTGCTTACAAAGTGTATTATTCTTTCTACCACTTGAGCTGCACAGTTTATATTAACACATCTCCATACTGCTTCCTCTTCTGTTTTAAATAATTTATGATTGCAAACCGGGCATGTACCGGGAAAAATAATTCTTTCTTCATCTCCATTACGTAAGTGGGTAAAAGATTTTACAATTTGGGGTATTACATCACCAGCACGCTCAATTAAAATTTTATCACCAATCATTAAATTTTTTTCCCTGATGTACTCTTCATTATGTATGGAAATACTGCTTACAGTAACACCGCCAACCTGTACGGGTTGCAATTTTGCAACGGGTGTAACGGCGCCGGTACGCCCCACCTGAAAGCTTAAGCCAATTAAGGTACTGGTAGCCTGCCTTGCTTTAAATTTAAATGCTATTGCCCATCGTGGATGGT
>JAYURK010000036.1:0-6317 GCA_043756235.1 Ferruginibacter sp.
AACAGGGATTGGCATGGAATATGGCTGGCATTTTCAATTTATGTTATTGTTGTTGCCATTCTGTTCTTCTTTTTCTTCAAACACAAACACGATCCAAAAGCCTTAACGAACGTGCAACATTAATATCAACTCAACTATTGTTGCATTAAAAATCCCCCCGATGCATCGGGGGGATTCTTTTATCGGCGAAATCAAATTAATCACTTTAATCAGCGATTATTATTTATGCTGTTCAATCTTTTTTACAAAATTTGCCTTAGGCTGTGCACCAACTAATTTATCAACTACCTGTCCGCCTTTTACAAAAAGTATAGCCGGAATACTGGTAATACCGTAGTTCATGGATATCTGCGGATTATTATCAACATTTACCTTGCCAATATTTACCTTACCATCGTAGTCTTTAGCCAGTTCTTCAATTACCGGGCCTATTGCACGGCATGGGCCACACCATTCTGCCCAAAAATCAATTACGGTTAATTTATCGCTGTCTAAAACATCTGTTTTAAAATTTGCATCTGTGAATTCTTGTGCCATAATATATTTTATTTTTATTTTTTTAGTAAGAGGACAAATTTAAGCCCAAACTTTCTATTTTGCTGTTATGACATATCCACAAGATGTTAATGTGCCAAAATGAGAGAACAGACATGCCACTGAGGCACGGAAACACAGAAAATAAGAACCCCAAAAAGCCAAAAGGACTTGTAAAATTCAGACTATAAAAGTCCCCCTTGGGGGATTTAGGGGGCCTGCTAAGCCGTTACCACACTCACTTCCACATCTATATTATCGTTTAAAAACAAGGCCATTTCGTCGTTCATGGTAAATCCTTTTTCTAAACTGTACATGCCTACTTTAAAATTATTCCTCACATCCTTAACATTAAATTTTATTGAGGTTTTGCCAGGATTATTCTTTACATTTTTATCAATAAAGTTTATCATGTCTTCATTTATAAATTGTGGCTGCACATCAATTACTACCTGTTTGGTAAGATTAGGTTTTACAGTTTCCAGCAAATGGATTTTACTTAAACCAAATTGATATTCGGTGCTGTTGTAGCGTTGTTTAAATCCACCTTCTACTAAAACAATCATACCCTTCTCTAAATAATTTTGATACTTTACATAATCTTCACTCCACAGCATAAATTCACTTTTTCCTGTAAAGTCTTCTATTGTTAAGATGCCGAAATTTTTGCCTGTTTTAGTTAAGCGGTGTGCCGCATCAATTACCAAACCTGCCACACGAAATTGTTTTGCAGGATTGGGATTGCTGTTTACATTGTTTTTAAACTCTACATAATCTGCCAGCGAAGTAATATTGTAATGCTTTAATTCAAACTTATAATTATCTAACGGATGGCCGCTGATGTACATGCCCGTAACATCTTTTTCGTAATCTAATTGCTGCACCAAAGGCCATGGTTCGCAAATGGATAATTTTGGTGTAGATATTTCCGGCATAGCCAGATCTCCAAATAATGTATTGGAAGTATTGGCCGTTTGCGATTGAAAAACATTGCCAAACTTAATAATTTTTTCCAGCCCCGAAACATCACCCGGCGCCTGGTAAAAATATTGCGCTCTTATAATATCGGTAAAGCAATCAAAGGCGCCACTGTACGCCAAACTCTCCATCGATTTTTTGTTTAGCGATTTTTGATTGCATCTTTTTGCTAAATCAAAAATGGTTTTAAAAGCGCCGTGTTTATCCCGTTCAATAATAATATCTTCAATAGCTTTTTCTCCCACACCTTTTAAACCGCTGAAACCAAACCGTATTTCTCCTTTTTTATTTACAGCAAAACCATTTTGGCTTTCATTAATATCCGGCCCCAGTACGGTTAAGCCCATACGCTTACATTCTTCCATAAAGAAAGTTATCTTATCTATACTGCCGGCATGGTTTAAAACCGCCGCCATATATTCGCTGGGGTAGTGCGCTTTTAAATATGCCGTTTGATAAGCCACAAAAGCATAACAGGTACTGTGCGATTTATTAAAAGCGTATTGTGCAAAGGCTTCCCAATCGATCCATATCTTTTCTAATTTATCTGCAGCATGGCCTTTTGCAGTTGCACCTTCAATAAACTGTGCTTTCATTTTGTTAAGCACCGCAATTTGTTTTTTACCCATTGCCTTACGCAATACATCCGCATCACCTTTACTAAAGCCTGCAAGTTTTTGACTGAGTAACATCACCTGCTCCTGGTAAACTGTAATACCATAAGTTTCTTTCAGGTGTTCTTCCATATCGGGCAAATCGTATTCCACCTGTTTTTTGCCATGCTTACGATCAATATAATCGGGTATATAACTCATTGGCCCGGGGCGGTACAATGCGTTCATGGCAATAAGGTCATCAAATTTATCCGGCTTTAATTCCCGTAAATATTTTTGCATGCCGGCACTTTCAAACTGAAAGGTTCCGTTGGTATCGCCACGCTGGTACAACTGGTAAGCTTTTTCATCATCCAATGGAATAAAATCAATATCAATATTAACCCCATGATTTTTTTTGATAAGAGACAATGCCGTTTTTAAAATGCTTAAAGTTTTTAAACCCAGAAAGTCCATTTTAATTACGCCGGCTTCTTCAATTGAATTGCCTTCAATTTGTGTTAACCATAATTCACTTTCTTTAGAAGTGGCAACGGGCAATAATTCTGTAAGATCTTTAGGTGCAATAATTATTGCCGATGCATGAATGCCGGTGTTGCGTACCGAGCCTTCCAAAATTTCGGCTTCGTGTAAAATGGTGCTTCGTAAATCGTTGCCGGCATAAATTGCCCGTAACTGTTTTACACCTTCCAGGTCATCAGCCTGTAATGCTTCTTTTTCTTCTAAAGATTTTTCACCACCTTTGGATTCTTTAATAGTGAAAGGTGCATGCAATAATCTTTTTAAATTAATACCCGGCCTTTCCGGAACTAATTTTGATAAAGCCCTGCTTTCTGCTAAAGGTAAATCCATAACCCTGGCCACATCGGCAATACTGCTTTTTGCCGCCATGGTGCCGTAGGTAATAATTTGAGCCACCTGGTTTTTACCATATTTCTGCACCACATAATCAATAACTTTCTGGCGGCCATCATCATCAAAATCGGTATCTATATCCGGCATACTTTTACGTTCCGGATTTAAAAATCTTTCGAAAAGTAAATTATATTTTATAGGATCTATATTAGTGATGCCAATACAATAAGCCACTGCACTGCCTGCTGCCGAACCACGGCCGGGGCCAATAAATACGCCGATATCACGGCCATGTTTTATAAAATCGCTTACAATTAAAAAGTAACCGGCAAAGCCCATCTTTCTTATTACGCCCAATTCAAATTGTAAACGTTCTTCACTTTCCGGGGTTAAAATTTTATAACGTTCTTTTGCACCGCTCCAGGTTAAATGTTCTAAATAATCATCCTGCGATTTATAGGTAGGAGGGACTTCAAAAAAGGGTAAAAGGATTTCTTTTTTTAAATCCAGCACATCTATTTTACCAACTATTTCATTGGTGTTATCAATGGCTTCGGGTAAATCTGCAAAAACTTTTGTCATCTCCACGGTGTTCTTTAAAAAAAACTGGTCGTTAGGAAATGCAAAGCGTTTGCTTTTTACCATTACATCATCATCACTAAATTCACTTAATTTTTGAGTGGATTGTTTTTCGCCGGTGTTGATGCAAAGCAAAATATCGTGGGCATTAAAATCAGATTGATCAACATAATGAGAATCGTTACTGGCAATAACTTTTACATTATACTTCTTAGCAAATTTTAATAATACAGCATTTACTTTTTCCTGATCGGGAATGCCGTGGCGCTGCAGCTCTACATAATAATCCTGCTGAAAAATATTGAGCCACCATTTAAATTCATTTTCACCTTCTGCTTCGCCTTTTTTTAAAATGGTTTGTGGTACAAGCGCTCCCAAACAGCAGGTAGTTGCAATTAATCCTTCGTGGTATTTATGAATGAGTTCTTTATCAATACGGGGATATTTGCTGTACATCCCTTCTATATAACCTAATGAGGTAAGCTTCACTAAATTTTTATAGCCGATATCATTTTTTGCTAAAAGTATTTGATGGTTGCGGGGATCTTTTTCTTCTTTACTAAAAGTTTTACGATGCCTGTCGGTGGTAATGTAAAACTCACAACCCACAACAGGTTTTACTTTAAGGGATCCATCCGCATTTTTATTATTAGGATTATGCGCTTCTTTTACAAACTCGAAAACGCCAAACATGTTGCCGTGATCGCTTATGGCAAGGGCAGGCATACCATCAGCAAGAGCTTTCTTGTAAAGATTTTTTATTGATGCAGCACCATCCAGCAATGAAAATTGTGTATGTACATGCAGGTGGGAAAATTTCAAATTGCTGCTCATGGATATATTTATATATTATACTTAAGTCTATCTTTTATGCTATGGATGTTAAAGGCCTATTTCATTTAAATTAAAATACTCCCTATCCTTCGTATTGCTTGTTTTAAGAGTAGATGTGTTATATAGAGTGGGAAAGTATTTGGAATTGTTAATGATACTAAGATTTATGTTAGTGAACTTTTCGGCAATTATTGTTAATTCCGAGGTAGATTTTTTTTCTATAATTGCCTTGCTCAATTCTTCATTATGAACCGCATTTTCAGAGCCACATTTGCTACAGTTTGTATTATATTCTAATAGAGTTTTAAACCTTGATATTGGCTTCAGATCAAATACATTCATACAGTTTTTGCAAAACCAGTTTCGTCTGAAACTTAGTATAGTGAATGATTCACGTGCTAAGCCAGTCCTCTTTTTTACAAAGGATGTTTTATAAAACCGGTTTAGGAATTGATTATTACTTTTTTTATTTTGATCTAAAATAGCATCTTCGATAAATTCTTCGGGAAAAGAGGTTGATTTAAACCTTTTTAGTTTTATTTTTTCAGGCATACTTTAATAATTTAAGTTTTATAAATCCCAACCTTTTGTTTTTTCAAGAATGGCATCTATTGCTTTCTGTATTTTAATAAAAAAGCTCCCGTTTAAAATTTCTTCGAAAGTTTTTTTGTTCCAATCTCTTGCCTCAAACCAATCCCAGTATGGCCATAAAAGGGAAAGTGTATTATTATTATTATCTTGCAAACTATTTAGTTGCGTAATTACACATTTATTTTCTAAACCAATATCATTCTTAAATACACCATAAAATAATGATGTGAAGCCATCATCTTCAAATTGAAACCCGATACTGAAATTTTTCCATGTAGGAACCTGTAATGTAAAAGTACTTTCTTTACTTCCAAAATTAGTTTCTATTTTTTTTACCCGAACACCCACCAAGTGACTTAAGCCTCTATTAAATTTTTCTAAGATATCTTCAAAATTAAAACCCATTATATGCAATGAAATGATGTTTAAGTAATGCCATTTATTAAACAATAATGTCATTGGGTGATGTGTACGATATGTGTATTTTGGAATAATTGGTACCTCATCTTTACAAGTTATTAGTGACAATTCTTCTGAGGGAATATTACTTTGTAATGGGGTGTCAAAATTTAAGTCATAAGGAAATTGAATTTTAATCCAGTTGTCATATTTGGAGCCTGACAAAAAAATTATTGCATCCGGTTTTATAATTTTTATTTCGTTTGCCAGTAGATTAAATCCCAAATCTTTCACCAAATGAGAATGAATTTCGTATCCTATAGATTTGCCTTCGGATGTAGAATATTTACTTACATTCGTCCACAAGAAATTTCGCTTGTGAGATTTGTTTCTATTTAATGTTTTATTTATTTGTTTTACAGCTCGCCAAAAAGGACTATTATAATTTTTCCCCAGTTCAAATTTCTCATACCATTTAAGAGGGGCTTCAATAGCATCATTTGCAAACCAATATGTATTAGTATGTTCTTGACCAATAAATAAAATTTTAAATTTTGCGCTCTCAAATTCTTCATCCCATGAATTCATCAATAATGGTCCATCAAAATCGTCTTTAAGCTCTTCAGATATTGTCTCTATAATTTGTAAATTATCTCGATATAAGTCTTTTAAATTTTGATTTAGGGACATAAAATCAGATTTATTAGGTTTACAGTATTTCTCTACTGAGGTTTACTTTTAATTTGAATATAAGGTTAATCAGCTTTGCCCTTTGTAAGCCCTTTCAGGGAGCTTGGGGCACAAATATCGGGTACAATAAACTGTCTCATAGTTTCGTTTATCCACAAGCGGGCACAAATTTAGTTTGTTGACAACTAGTACTTTAACAACTAAGTTTTGTAAAGGCTTGCAATTTTGGGCATGGGCACTTAC
>JAYURK010000037.1:0-53765 GCA_043756235.1 Ferruginibacter sp.
GATGACGGAAATAACACATGTAGAAGATAAAAAATATTTTGTGGATGAACAGCGTTTTGGGCCTTACAGCATGTGGCACCACCAGCATCATTTTAAAGCTACCGCAAATGGTGTGGAGATGACCGATATTGTTCATTATAAATTACCATTTTGGTTTTTAGGAGATATTGCTAATATGTTATTTGTTAACCAGCAACTGAAAACTATTTTTGATTACCGCTTTAAAATTGTAGAAAAAAAATTCGTGGCAGTTTAAAAACAACATTAACAAAAAGACTTGTTATTAATCGGTATCATTATTGCAGTGTAGCAATATCTTAGCAATATATTGTATCCCGAATGAAGTATACCGTTCAATTTTTTGTAATAATTTTTTTTTCGGGACCTACTTTATTGTATGCCCAAAAAAATCAGAAAATACAAAAAGATACTCCAGTAAAACGCAAAATTCCACTCATCAGTACTGCTTATTATAAGGATACCACGCTGGTGCTTATCCCTTTTGATTATAAACAATCTGCATTATACCTGCCGCATACTTACCAGGTTATAGACAGCGTTGCATCGATGCTGTTGAAAAAAAGTGATGTTACACTTTCTATTGATGGCTTTGCCCATCCCGATGAAGGCAACGATACCATTTGTAAATATTTAGCTTTAAACCGGGCTTTATTTGTAAGAGATTATGTGCTGGGCCGTGGTATAGACAGCAGCCGGATTGTTTTAGTAAGAGGATTAAGTAAAACAAAATCGCCTAACAGCGATATAGACAGCGACGGACGCATTCGTAACTGCAAAGCGGAGCTGCGGTTGAACTTTCCTATACCGCCGGAAGTTTTACGAAAAGCCGACAGGGATGAAGATGGCACACCGGATATTATTGATGGCTGCCCCGATGAATATGGTTATAAAGAAAATAACGGCTGCAGAGATTCCAGCATAATTGTAATCCCTTTCGAGAATCAGCAATCATCCTTATCGCCATTTACTTACAGGGCATTAGACAGTGTAGTACTGGTGCTGAAAAAAAATAACACTTATACAATTGCCATTGAAGGGCATGCTTATAAAACAGAAGGTATACATGCAGTGTGCGAAAGACTGGCAATGGAAAGAGCTTATATTGTAAAAAACTATTTGCTCTCCCGTAATATTTCCAACAAACGCATTGTTACCATAAAAGGGTCCGGTATCAGGCGGCCTTTTAATGCAGGTAAAAACCCAAGGGAGATTGCTGTAAATTCCCGTGCTGAAATTTTATTAAAAAAATAATTTTGTTATTTTATTCCAGCTCTCTTCTTCAATTCTGCAACAGGCATTACCATTAGTCTGCCAATGGGTTTATTATTGCGGTAAGTAATTATTTTCATAGCCACAGCATCTTTGGGTACAGCCAGCGGTGAAGTGTAAGCAGGATAAAAATTATCAGGAAAAGAATTATCAAAACTGTAATGAATATTTAACCCTTCCACTTCGGTACTAAGCGTAACCGTTACACCAGAATCTTTTTTACGCACTTCTACTATGGCATCGTACATACTTGGTGCATATTTTATGGCGGCCTCATCAAATCTTTCCATTTGATTTTCTACTCGGCTTACAAAATTGTTCCAGTTACGGTTTTCTTTAGGGCTCCATAAAACTTCTGCAATGGCAAAGGCACGGGGCCATGTCATGTATTGTGCATGGCGCATATTATACACCTGCTCCGTCCATAAATTTGCCTGCCCGCCTTTAATTAATTTAGCATTGGTACCTTCTGGTACGGGTTCAAACTGGTAAGCTTTTTTTAACCGCAAAGTGGAGTACACCGGGGGTTCAATAATGGCATCACCCTGCATATAATCAATGTATGCAAAATCGGTAGGGCTCATCACTACTTCATGTCCCATTTTAGCTGCTTCAATGCCACCCTTCATACCACGCCAGCTCATTACGGCTGCATTAGGTGCTAAGCCTCCCTGTAAAATTTCATCCCAACCAATCATTTTCTTTCCTTTAGCTGTAATTATTTTTTCAACACGTTTTACAAAATAACTCTGCACTTCATCCAGGTTTTTTAAGTTTTCTTTTTTCATTAAGGCTTTTACCTGGCTGCTCTTTTCCCAAAAATTACGGGCAGTTTCATCGCCACCCATGTGTATGTAAGCAAACGGAAAAAGTTGCGCTACTTCGGTAAAAACTTTATCAATAAAATCAAATACTTTTTCGTTGGCAGGGCACAATGTATTATCCAGTAAGCCATAAAAATGCTGGCCACCGCCGGGCCACATCATAAACTGTTCGCCGGAGTTTACACTGTATGTTCCGGGTGTGCAGGTTAAATCCGGGTAGGCTGCAATAGCCGCTAAACTATGGCCGGGTATATCAATTTCGGGCAGAATATCTATAAATTTTTCTTTGGCATACTGCACCAGTTCTTTAATGTCTTCATGGGTATAAAAGCCGCCGTAAGTTTTAGGTTCGTTTGGTGCTGGTTTAGAAAACCTGCCGAAGGTGCCGGTTTTATCTACTCTCCATGCGCCCACTTCTGTAAGTTTTGGTAAGCTTTTAATTTGAATACGCCAGCCCTGATCATCAGTTAAATGAAGGTGCAGTAAATTAAATTTATACTTTGCCATTTGGTTGATATAATCTTTTACCTGGGCTACTGTAAAAAAATGGCGGGATACATCCAGCATTAAACCTCTCCACCCAAACCTTGGATTATCCTGTATGGTAACAAAAGGAATAGCCCATAATACCCCGGCAGTTTTATTATTCTGATTGCTTTCAATTTGTTTGGGTAACAATTGCAAAAAAGTTTGTACTCCATAAAAAATACCTGCAGGTTCATTTGCCGTAATAGTAACGCCATCGCCACTTACTTTTAAACGATATCCTTCTGCCGGGATTGATTTGTCGGCAGCAATATTTAAAAAAATGGAGTTTGCTGCGGCGGTAGTACCTTCTGCAGCAGTAGCTGCATTGCCAGCAGCAGTAAGCTGTTTTGCCAATGAAACCGCTATCTTTTTAACTTCTTCATTTTTTGTAAAGATAACAGGCAGGTTATTGGTCAAATTAAAACTGCCCTCTGCTGTAATTAATGAAACAGGTTTTGGTATCAGCATATTTTGCAGATTAACGGCTGTGTTTTGTGCAGCAGCAATTGTATTTATTAAAACCAACAGGCTTAACAGTATTTTATTTTTCATGCTCAAATTAATTTGTAACACAAGTTAATTATTTGAAACTAACCGTAAACAAAAAAGGCCGACAAGTTTTCCTTATCAGCCTTTTAAAAAAGTTGCATCAAATATTATCCCGGCATACGGCCAATATATTTTTCTATTTGTTTTATCTGATCAACAATTTGTGGGGTAGTGGGCTTAAAGCTTTTTGCTTTTCTAAAAAAATCTTTAGCGGCCCTGAATTCTCTTTTGTTCATCATAATAGAACATAATTGTAAATAGGCTGCAGCATTATTTTCGTTATCCGGCAAGCCGGCCCGTATGGCCTGGCGAATATAACTTTCGCCCTGCTTCATATCGCCTTTTTGAATACACAGCATACCCAGTTGTAATTTGTTGGGGCCTTCGGCCTGTTTGGTCATGGAGCCACCGAGCGACAAACTTTTTTTCATCAGCTTTTCAGCGCCATCATAATCCTGATCTACCATGGCAAGGTTGCCTTTAATGGTATAATATACTGAGCGTACGGGTTTAATTAATAAAGCAGGAAACCATATAGAGTCCACCACTTTTTTAGCACCCTCAATATTGCCTTCTTCCATATGGCCCTGTATTAAGCGCATGGGCCCAAATAAAAAATGGCCGGCAATTAATATTACAGCTATTAAATATAAAATAAAAGAGGGCCAAAAACTGGCTTGTATATTGGTAAAAATGGCCAGGGCTAAAAAAATAATGCCCAGCCATAAACGGTATTTAATTATCAGGGTCAACCACTTCATGTGCTATAAATTTTTTGGAGGGCAAAGATAAGGCATGCGGATAAATAGGCCGCTAGTCTTTTGCATCGTTAATTTCTACCCAGTAGCCATCGGGGTCTTTAAAATAAATTTGTCTAACACCATCCAGGCGCAAGGTTACTGTATTTTTATCTCCAGCCCAGTTTTCGTATTCTATTTTGTGCTGCTCAAGTGTTTTAATAAAATTGCTAACCAACGCAACACTAAAACACAGGTGACTATTTTTTTCTTTTACCGTTGCAGCTTTGGCACCCTGTATTAAATGTAAATGGCTTTTGTAACCTATGCTGAACCACGTGTGTCTGCCATCATTGAAAGGATTTGGAATGGTATCGAGCCCAATAATCTTTTGATAAAAATTAGTGCTCACACCTAAGTCTACCACATACTGCGCAATATGGTTAAGCACTGGTGCTTTTTTTTGCGCCTTCAATGTAATACTGATGCTCCAAACAAAAAGCATTACAACAGTTACAAGTAATTTATTTTTCATGTTAAGTTGGTTGCAGGCGTAAGTTAATAAATAAGCATTGTATTAGTGGCTGTTTAATAAGGTTAAAGTATTATTTTTGCGCCTCGTAAAACTGGTCCCGTAGTTCAATGGATAGAATAGAAGTTTCCTAAACTTTAGATGCAAGTTCGATTCTTGCCGGGACCACCAAAAACAACAGCCTGGAAATTTTCCGGGTTTTTCTTTTCAAATACTTATAATTTATATGCAATCATTAAAAGGAAAAGTAGCCTTAGTTACAGGAGCAGGAAAAGGTATTGGTAAAGCCATTGCACTGGCCCTTGCAGCCGAAGGAGTACATGTTGGCCTGGTAGCCCGTACACAAAAAGATTTAGAAGAAGTAGCAGCGGCAATTACAGCCTTTGGTGTAAAAGCTGCGGTGGCAACAGCACATATTGATAAGATAGAAGAAGTAAATGCAGCTGTACAAAAAATAACAGCAACCCTTGGCAACATAGACATATTAATTAACAACGCCGGCACCGGCACTTTTGCTAAATTTTTAGATTTGGAACCAGCGGACTGGGAAAACCAGGTAAGGGTAAATTTATTTGGCGTTTATTACACAACCCGTGCAGTATTGCCACAAATGATTGAGCGTAAAACCGGCGATATTGTAAACATTTCATCTACTGCTGGTAAAACTGGTGCGCCGGTTACCAGTGCCTACAGTGCCAGTAAGTTTGGGGTTTTTGGTTTAAGCGAAAGCCTGATGCAGGAAGTTAGAAAACATAATATAAGGGTTACTGCCATGGCACCAAGTACAGTAGTAACAGAGCTGGCTAACAGCGCCAATTTAATTACCGGTGATCCGGAAAGAGTAATGCATCCTGAAGATTTTGCCGAACTGATTATTGCCCAGTTAAAATTGCATCCCCGCATTTTTGTAAAAGAATCAAGTGTGTTTTCTACAAATCCGTAAATAAAAACAAGGCTTCTTTTACAAAACATTTTTTTTATTTGTCACCAGAATTATTAATCCCGTAAACATAATAATTGCTGCAAGTAACAATGCTTCATTTATATATGGAATGGTAATGTACTTTAATGCAGCTACTCCCTGCGTCATTAAAAAAACTTCGTTAATAATTATGCCTCCGGCAAAAATGCCTGCACCAGCAATTGATTTTTTATCTGCTGCAACAGCGTTAATGGCAAACATATAGCCCAGAATAAATAAAGTAATAATGCCCAGTAATACCAGGTGTAAGTAACCAATTACAATTGGCCGGAAACCAAATGCCAGATCGCTAAGTGATGGAATGGTAGAGCCCAACTGCAAAAATAATTTTATGCTTAAAGCGATGGCCGAAAAAAGCAACAACCATTTTGCTATTGCAGGCATATTTTTATTTAAGGTAAAAGCTTGTTTTTTTATGATGCCCACCATATATACCCAGCCAAAAATTTGCGCCACGGCCGAAGCAATAACTAAAAGGTACACCCACAATGGTATGGGCATCCACAGGGTAGATAAAAAATAGGCGGGCACAACAGCAGCCGCAAATAAAATAAAAATTCTTTTTAAAATAACCGGGTTAGCTGTTGCAGAAAGCAGGGTGTTGATTAAACCCATGCAGGCAAAAAAGAACCAGCCATTATATTGAAAATGCAAATAAAAATATTCGGCAGCCAGGTACCAGTTTTGATGCACAATTTTTTCTATCCGCATAAAGGCTAAACCAAATGCCCCCAGTGAAGCAAAAGCATTTAATACTACTGCAGCTTTAAACCAAAGCGCACTTGTATTTTTTTCACTCAGTGTATTTAAATCTTTCCAGTACATTATTGCAAATGCATACGATACAAAAATGGAAAGTGTAGAAAAGGTGATAGAGTACATGCCATAACCCTGTATAGGAAATGTAATTAACATACCAATTGCTGTAATAAGATTGGCATATAATATAAAGCGGTATTTTTTTAAAATATTTTCGCCCTGTTGTTTTGCAAGATGCGCCACCAGCAATACCATTAACGCCTGCGTTATCCACCCGGCAAAAGCAAAATGAGAGTGGCCGTGCAATAAATGTTTTTGATCTATAAAGGGCAGTGAAAATGCAATTTTGTACCTCAGCAGCACACCAATGGTGGCAACAATCAATAAATTAAACAGGCAAATTTTTAGCCAGCGGTGTAAATAAAAAGCCATAATAAATTTTTAAAAAAAAACTTTATACAATTTTATGGAGAAAGTATATAACTAATAGTTAGCAATACACTTTTCCTTTATCTATTACCAGCCGGCCTTTAGTTTGTAAACTTTTAATGGTGCGTATTACTGTTTCTACTCTCAACCCCGTCATATCAGCAATTTGCTGCCGGGTTAAATTAATGCGGTTACACTTGGGGCAAATATTTTTTTTGGTTTGTTTAAAATAACTCAGCAGGGTAGATATGCTGTGCTCGGGATTATGGTTGGCCATCTCTTTTAAAATAAAAAATTTAAACCGTAAACGCTGTGTAAGTTGTTTGCTGAAGGCCAGATGTATCTCCGGACTTTCATTTATCAGCTCATGAAATACAGAGCGGTGCAGGCGAATAATTACAGAGTCTTCGTTTGCAATGGCTGTTGCAGCAAAAGGTTCATCATCAAACAAAGGCAGCTCGCCAAAACTTTCACCGGGTTCAATTATTATTTGTAAAAACTCTTTGCCCTCATCATTAATATTTACCCAGCGCACACTGCCGCTTACCAATTGGTAATAAAATTGCGATGCACCACCTTCCTGAAAAATAATTTCGTTCGCATTTACTTTTTTAAACGCTGCTCCCCATAACAGCAAAGTGTTAATATCAATCATCTTAAATAAAAATTTAGGTATGCTTAATTTAACCCAATATCAGCGTATCAGGCTTTGGAGAAAATGACAGGTATTATAGCAGTATGTGATTAAAATCATATACTGTATAGCCCGGAATGTTTTTTTTTGATTTCTAAATGTTAACAGAATTGCGTGATGCATTTAAGTAACAGGGGAAGGAATATAGAGAAAGAATATTTGTTATTATGATTCTACGCATAAAGCTACAACTATATCAGGTGTAATCTTGTAAAATCATTTTTACAAACAAAAATTAATTATTATGAAACAAATGGCAATCATTTTAAGTGCAGCAATTTTTATAGCTGCATGCGGTACCGGCGCAGGTGCAGATACTAAAGCAAATACCGAAACAACCGAAACAAGTACTACCACCCCAGATAACGGCAATCCCTCTTATGATCCTAAAAGAGGAGAAGGGAAATTTAATAATGTACAGGTTGGCGCAACATTAGATGAAGCCATGGCAACCACCGGCGAAAAAGTGTTCGGCGTTAAATGCAGCAGCTGCCATAAACTAACCGACGAAAGATTAGTAGGCCCCGGGTGGAAGGGTGTAACCAGCCGCCGCACCCCGGAGTGGATAATGAATTTTGTTACCAATACCGATGAGATGCTGAATAAAGATCCGGCTGCACAGGCACAATTAGAAATTTGTTTGGTGCGCATGCCCAATCAAAATTTAACCGATGCGGATGCAAGGGGTTTGTACGAATTTATGCGCAAGAACGATGGTGTAAAATAAATTACCAGATCAAAAAAAATAAAAGGTAAGGATTTAAATTAATTAAAATGAGAAACAAGAAATGTATAACAGTAATACTTGCAGGCGCTAGTTTACTGTTGGGCTTTAGTGCCTGTAAACCAAAAAATGCCGGTAATGCAGTAAGCTCTGATGCGGCTGCAAAAGTTTATGTTGCACCAGGCAAGTATGATGAGTTTTACAATTTTGTATCGGGGGGCTTTAGCGGCCAAATGAGTGTGTATGGTTTGCCAACAGGGCGTTTGCTCAGGGTAATTCCTGTTTTTTCGGTTGACCCCGAAAAAGGGTGGGGCTACAGCGAAGAAACAAAACCCATGCTCAACACTTCTCACGGTATGGTGCCATGGGACGATTTGCACCATGTGCAGGTTTCAAAAACTAATGGTGAGTACGATGGCAAATGGGTTTTTGGTAATGCTAACAACACACCACGTGTGGCACGTATCGATTTAAAAACTTTTCGTACCGCAGAAATTATTGAGTTGCCCAACAGTGGTGGCAATCACTCTTCTCCATTTATTACAGAAAATACTGAATACGTAGTAGCGGGTACCCGTTTCAGTGTGCCACCCGATGATGCCAACGGCGATGTGCCCATTACCACTTACAAACAAAATTTTAAAGGCACCATAAGTTTTATAAGTGTTTCAAAAGACGATGGTACAATGGACATTGCTTTTCAACTGCAATGCCCCGGTGTTAATTTTGATTTAAGCCGTGCCGGTAAAGGTGTATCGCATGGCTGGTTCTTTTTTTCTACCTATAATACAGAGCAGGCTAATACTTTACTGGAAGTAAATGCATCGCAAAAGGATAAAGATTTTATTATGGCCGTAAACTGGAAAAAGGCGGAAGAATATATTAAAGCAGGTAAGGGAAGAAAACAATCAGTAAAATATGCACACAATGTTTACAGCGATGTAACCCACTCGGCAACATCAACCATTAAAACAGAAGTAACTGTTTTAGATGTAAAAGATTTTAAAGACCTGTGTTATTTTTTCCCATGCCCCAAATCGCCGCATGGTTGCGATGTAAGCCCCACCGGCGAATATATTGTTGGCAGCGGAAAATTGGCTGCATTAATTCCGGTATTTAGTTTTGATAAATTACAAAAAGCCATTGCTGCAAAAGATTATATTGGCGAGTTTGAAGGCATACCCATTATTAAATACGAAAGTGTTTTATATGGTGAGGTAAAAAAACCCGGCCTTGGCCCTTTGCATACCGAGTTTGATAACAAAGGCAATGCTTATACTTCTATGTTTGTTTCTTCTGAAATTGTAAAGTGGAGTATTAAAGATTTAAAAGTGCTGGACAGGGCGCCTACTTATTATTCTGTGGGGCATTTAACTGTTGCTGGTGGCGATACCAAAACACCCAACGGAAAATATTTAGTGGCGTATAACAAAATTACTAAAGATCGTTTTTTACCAACAGGCCCCGAGCTTTCGCAAAGTGCACAGCTGTATGATATCAGTGGCGATAAAATGCAATTGATTTTAGATTATCCCACCATAGGCGAACCGCACTATGCACAAATTGTACCGGCAGACATTATCAAAAATAATTCGGTAAAATTCTTCAAGATGGAGAATAATAAAAACCCTTATTTTTCTAATGGCGAAGGACAAACAAAAGTGGTACGGGAAGGCAACAAAGTACATGTATATATGACGGCTATACGCTCTCACCTTACACCCGATAATATTGAAGGTATAAAAATGGGTGATGAAGTTTATTTTCATGTTACCAACCTAGAGCAGGATTGGGATGTGCCGCATGGCTTTGCCATTAAAGGTGCAGCCAATGCAGAGTTATTAATCATGCCGGGTGAAACGCAAACTTTAAAATGGAATCCAGACAGGGTAGGCATGTTCCCTATGTATTGTACAGATTTTTGCAGTGCATTGCACCAGGAAATGTCTGGTTACATCAGGGTATCGCCAGCCGGCAGCAGCGTGCCATTACTATTTAGCACCGGTAAAAATTATCCGGCAGCAGATAGTGCAAATAAAAAATAAGTTTTGAGCCTGAGAAAAAAGGAACGGGAAAATGTACCTGTTCCTTTTTTTTAAAATTACCGTCATAATTAAATATAATGCAAACGTCACATTTACAAAACTGGGTTAGATGGCTGTTGATACTTTGCGGTGCAGCATTAGTGGTGGTATTATTTGTACCCATGTGGAAAATAGATTTGCAGGCGCCGCAATATCCCGAAGGATTGATGCTGTTAATTTACCCGGATAAACTGGCAGGAAATGTAGATATTATTAATGGGCTGAATCATTATATTGGTATGAAGACTTTGCATACTGAAGATTTTATAGAGTTTACAGTGCTGCCTTACATAATTGGTTTTTTTGCAGCCGCTTTTATTGCAGTGGCTGTTACCAACCGAAAAAAAATGTTGTATGTTTTGTGCTTTTTATTTGTAGCCTTTGGCATTTTAGCGATGTACGATTTTTGGCGTTGGGAATACAACTATGGCCACAATTTAGACCCCAATGCTGCTATCATTGTTCCCGGCATGGCGTATCAGCCACCATTAATTGGCTTTAAACAATTATTAAATTTTGGTGCTTACTCTATACCGCATATTGGCGGCTGGATTTTTTTAAGTGTGGGACTGTTATTGGTTTTTTGTACCGTTATGGTTTGGAGAAAAAACAGCAAATCTGTCCCTGCAAATAAATTATCAACAGCAATCGCAGCAATTTTTTTTATGGCGATTTTTTCTTCCTGTAGTGCAGGGCCACAGCAAATTGTATTAGGTACCGACAATTGTTACTTCTGTAAAATGACAATAAGCGATGAACGTTTTGGTGCAGAAGTGGTAACCGCAAAAGGCAAACTGTATAAGTTTGATGATGTGCATTGTGTATTATCTTTTTTAAAAACTAATGAAGTGGCGCCAAACAAAATAAAAGATATTTACCTTACTGATTTTTGCAGCAGTCATCAGCTCATCAACGTAAAACAAACGGTACTTTTAAAAAGTGGTATTTTAAAAAGCCCGATGAATGGCAATATTGCTGCGTTTGATAATAAAGACAGTTTTATTAAAATGCAACAGCGCTATCCCGGCAATATTATTAACTGGGCACAACTGGTACCATAGTGAAAAAACATATTTCCATATTGATATTATTGCTGCTTAATTTTTTTGCAAATGCAAAAACAATTGTTGTTGCAAAGGATAAATCCATTGCTACCATTCAGCAGGCATTAATAATTGCATTGCATGGCGATACTATTTTAGTGCAGCCGGGTGTGTACCACGAAAAAAATATCATCATCAGTAAAACAATTTTTTTAATTGGCCTACATAATCCTGTGCTTGATGGCGAGAATAAATACGAGATCATTTCTGTAAAAGCAAATGGGGTAGTAGTAGCCGGATTTAAAATTATAAATTCCGGTGTATCCAGTATTGAAGATTTTGCCGGCATAAAAATTTATAACTGCAGGGATGTGGTGATTAAAAATAATATTTTACAAAATACTTTCTTTGGCATTTATGCACAAAACGCAACAAATTGCAGTATAGAAAAAAATACCATCACTGCATACAGTAAACAAGAGCAGCAAAGCGGTAATGGCATACATTGCTGGAAGGCCGACAGCCTGCGTATTGTTGCCAATACCATCAGCGGCCACAGGGATGGAATTTATTTTGAGTTTGTAACCCACTCCATCGTATGGCGTAACACTTCGTTTAATAATATGCGTTACGGCCTACATTTTATGTTCAGTAATAACGATGCTTATATCACCAACATTTTTACCAATAATGGTGCAGGCGTTGCAGTAATGTTTTCTCACCATGTAAAAATGTTCAATAATTTTTTTGAAGAAAACTGGGGCGATGCAGCGTATGGCTTGTTGTTAAAAGAAATTGCAGACAGCTATATCGATAATAACCGCTTTACAAAAAATACCGCCGGCATACATATGGAAGGCGCCAGCCGCATCAGCATGCAAAAAAATGTTTTTGAAAATAATGGCTGGGCATTAAAAATACAGGCAAGCTGTATGGATATTGTTTTAACCCAAAATAATTTTATCAGCAACACTTTTGATGTGGGTACCAACGGCAGTTTAGTGTTAAATACGTTCAATAATAATTATTGGGATAAATATGAAGGGTATGACTTAAACAAAAACAAAATTGGTGATATTCCATACCACCCAGTAAGCATGTACTCCATGATTATAGAACAAAATCCACCTGCCATGATGCTGTTCAGGAGTTTTATGACAACGCTTTTAGATAAAACAGAAAAAATTTTGCCCACGCTTACACCAGAAAATTTAAAAGATGATTTTCCTTTAATGAAAGCTTTGCCATTGTAGATAGCTTTAAAATTTTTGCAGGGCTAAAAATTTGTACAGGTATGAATAAAAATTTTTAAAGTATTTAAAAAAGCTTTTCTTCCTTTTTGGGAAATGTTATTAAGTTAAGAGTATATAAATTATAGATTACCCAATTCGAGTTCCCTCTCCTTTGGAGAGGGGTTGGGGTGAGGTCGATACAAATGCTTAGCTCATCAATGCTTCCCTTCGGGGATGGGGGCAAAGCAAAAATTTAAAAGATACCATTATGATTATTGCAAGCAACGTTTCAAAAAAATTTGGCAAACTGCAGGCGCTGGATAATGTTTCAGTAACCTGCAGCAAAGGCGAATGCATTGCATTGATTGGGCCTAACGGCAGTGGTAAAACTACTTTAATAAAAAGTATTTTAGGCATGGTGGTTTGCAACAGCGGCTTTATAACTTTTAACGGCAAAAATATATTGCACGATTGGCAATACCGTGCCCATATTGGCTACATGCCGCAAATTGGCCGCTATCCCGATAATATGACGATTGGCCAAATGCTGGATATGATGAAAGATATTCGTAAACAAAAAAATATGGTGCTGGATGAAGAGCTGGTGCAGCAATTTAAATTAAACGAAATACTGCACAAAAGAATGAGAACATTATCTGGCGGTACCAGGCAAAAAGTAAGTGCAGCATTGGCATTTTTATTTAATCCGGAGGTGCTTATACTGGACGAGCCTACTGCTGGGCTCGACCCTGTGGCTACCGAAATTTTAAAAGAAAAAATCATCAGCCAAAAAAAGAAAGGTAAACTGGTATTGATCACCTCTCATATTTTAAGTGAGCTGGATGAATTGGTAACACAGGTTATTTACATGCAGGAAGGCAAATTGATCTTTCATAAAAGTATTGAAGATTTACGGGCCGATACCGGGCAGGAAAAATTATCAAAAGCCATTGCAGGTGTAATGTTGAAAATGCAATAATTAGTTGAATAAGTAATTTTATAATAATTGTACAAAAATTTGCCTTCGGGCAATGTCCTTAAATTAAGAGTCTTTAAATTATAGAACTCCCAATTCCACTTCCCTCTCCCTTGGAGAGGGGTTGGGGTGAGGTCTTTACAAAATGCTTAACTTAACTACATTGCCTTTCGGGCTGGTTTGGAAGGAGTTTAAAATCAACAGATGAAAAAAATAATTAAATACGTTATCATAGATATACTGCGTAATAAAATTATGCTGGGCTATACTTTTTTTCTTTTATTAATTTCATTAACTGTTTTTAATGTTGAAGATAATACGGCAAAAGGCTTATTAAGTTTACTCAATATTATTTTAATTATTGTTCCGCTGGTAAGCATTTTATTTTCGGCAATTTATGTGTACAACAGCGCCGAATTTTTAGAGCTGATGGTAAGCCAGCCCCTGCAAAGAAAAACCATTTGGCTAAGTATGTTTGCCGGCTTATCCACTTCATTGGCACTGGCATTTTTTATTGGCGCAGGCATACCTATTTTATTATACCAGGCCACTGCTACAGGATTTATGATGCTGAGTACAGGTTTACTGCTCTCCGTAATTTTTGTAGCCATTGCCATGCTGGCTGCCGTTATTGCAAGGGATAAAGCAAAAGGTATTGGGATAACTATTTTATTGTGGCTGTATTTTTCGCTGTTGTTTGATGGGTTGGTATTGTTTTTATTATTTCAATTTGCCGATTACCCTTTAGAAAAAGCCATGGTAGGGGTGAGTGCATTAAACCCGATTGATTTAAGCCGTATTTTAATTTTATTAAAGATGGATATATCGGCATTGATGGGCTATACCGGCGCAATTTTTAAAAATTTTTTTGGTACACAAACCGGACTGCTGTTATCTTTTTTTGTTTTAATAATGTGGATAGCTTTGCCCGCCTGGTTATCGTTGAGAAAATTTAACCGTAAAGATTTATAATATCAATGCCGCCCTAACTACTGTTATTCAACTAAAATGCATGATGGCAAATATTTAAATAACTGGAACAATTAAAATAAAAACATGAAACGACACGAAGCACTGGCACCACTTTCAAGAGATCATCACGAAGCTTTAATACTGGCACAACTATTAAAAAAAGATGCACCGGCATATAAAAACCTGCCCACGCTGCCCAACGAAAAAGCAGCCTATGCCGTTAATTTTTATATCGATCATTTGCAAAAACATTTTTTGCAGGAAGAAACAATGTTGCTTAAAATGAAAGCTTACAGCAAGGATATAGAAAATTTAACGCAGGAAATAATAGACGAACACCAGTATTTAACCACCATTTTTTTATCGCTTGATAAAACAGAAGATGTTTCGGTAACACTCGATGTGCTGGGCACTGCACTTGAAAATCATATCCGTAAAGAAGAAAGAATTTTATTTCCTTTAATACAGCAACACTGCCCTGACGAAATTTTAAACACACTGGTGCTGTAAAAATTTAAAACCAGCAGTATGAAAAAAGATATAGAAACCGTACAGGATATTCAACTGCTGGTAAACAGTTTTTACAACAAAGTAAAGGCCGATACCACCATAGGATTTATTTTTACCGATGTTGTAAAAGTAAACTGGGAAAAACATTTACCGGTAATGTACAGTTTTTGGGAAAACGCATTGTTCTATACCGGAACTTACGAAGGCAACCCAATGCAAATACACAAAAACCTGCACAAAATTGCACCATTATCTGCCGAACATTTTAAGCAATGGCTGCACCTTTTTAATACTTCGGTAGATGAATTGTTTGCTGGTAAAACAGCAACGCTTGCCAAACAAAGAGCACTAAGCATTGCCACGGCAATGCAGGTAAAAATTATTTCAGCACATCCCGAAGCCGGTAAAATATTTTAGCCAAAAAAAGCAGCAATATTAATTGCCACTTTTGTTATTGGATTATAACAACGGAACTTTTTTATTTATTTAGCAGCAGGTGGCAACAGCACAGCATCAATTACATAAACAATACCATTAGAGGCAGGCACTGCGGCAATAACATTTGCAACACCATTAATTACCAGTTTTCCATCTTTTTTACTAATAGAAATATTTCCACCATTTACCTGTCCAATACTTTGCCCGTCCTGCAGCATATCTTCTTTAAACACACCAACCGAAACATGGTATTGTAAAATATCAACCAGGTCATCTTTTTTCTCTGGCTTTAATAAACCATCCACAGTGCCAGCCGGTAATTTTTCAAAAGCCGCATTGGTTGGTGCAAATACTGTAAAAGGCCCTGCATTACTCAATGCATTTACAAGGTCGGCAGCTTTTACAGCAGCTACTAAAGTTGTATGGTCTTTACTGCCAATAGCAACCTGCACTACATTTTTAGCCGACTGATCATCCTGCACTGCCGATTGCCCGGCACCAGCAGCACTGTTATCAGTTGCAGAAGTTGCAGAAGTTTCGGCTGTGTTACAGGCCAGGTAAAAACTAAGGAAAGTAACAGCAGCAATAGTTTTTATTGTTCTTTTCATATGCTTTTTTTAAGGTTAAAATAATAGGTAAATGTACTTTGCCACTATTTTTTTATTTATGATTTTAATCACATACAAAAAATAATCTTCCAAATAAATTAAAAAAAATATAAAATTTTTCCAGCCTTTATTATTTGATTGTTACTAACTTCATATATAATTAGAAGTACTTAACAGAAAATAACCATTTTACCTTCACCTTATCGTAAAACCATTTATTTGTATGCTGTTAAAAGGCCATGCAAAAAAAACCCTGGTTACAATTATTATTTTAGCCACGCTGGTGTTTACTATAATCATTGCCGCATCTTACCGGCAAACACAACTGGCTCACCGCTCTGCAAGCCTGGTAGCGCACACACAGGAAGTTTTATTTAATACCGCAAATGTTTTAGCAACCATTAACGAAAATGTTACCAATGCAAGAGGTTTTTCCTTAACCGGTCAGCGGGAATTTGAAGAGGCTACAAAAAATTCTAAAGAAAAAATTTACAGTCAAATTGATTTATTGCAGCAGCTTACAACCGATAATATAGTACAGCAGCGGCGCATTGATTCTCTTTTAATATATACCCGGCAGCGCCTTAAATTTTCTGACAGTATAATACAAATCAAAAAACACATAGGGTACGAAGCTGTAGCCGCACTGGTTGCCACCGGCCAGGGCAGAATAGTATTAAACAATATTAAAGACCTGGTTGAAAATATGCAGGTGGAAGAACAGCGCCTGCTGGAAATAAGAAAAGCTGCAAATACTGCGGCTGTAAAAAAAGAAAAAATTGTATTTTTTACCATTGTTTTTTTTATGCTTATCATGTTGATTACGTTTTTTTTAAAACAAAAAGATCGTATTGAACAGGAAGAACAACAGAAATCGCAGGCCCAGTTAGCTTCACTCATCATGCAAATTGATCAGGCAAATGATGCCATATATACTATAGATAATAAACGTAAAATCATAAGCTGGAATAAAGGTGCCGAAAAATTATACGGTTATTCAGCAGCAGAGGCAGCAGGCAAAGACCCTAACGAAATTTTACAAACCGGTGTTGATGAAAAACAAATTTCAAAAACCTTAAAAGTATTAATTGAAAATAATTACTGGAGTGGTGAGTTAAAAAGAAAAACAAAAGCCGGTGTGCCGGTTGATGTACACTCCTCAGTTACCACCATACGGGATGCCGAAAATAACATTACCGGTTATGTGTCGGTAAGTTTTGATATAACTGCTCAAAAAAAACTTAAAGAACAACTGAATCACCAGGCCAGTATGGTAGAGCAATCTTCGGAGGCTATTATTTCTGTTAACCTGAACAGGCAAATAATTAGCTGGAATAAAGGCGCCGAAAAATTGCATGGTTATACAGCAGCAGAAGTATTGGGTAAAACTTCCGAAAGCCTGGGTTTGATAAACATGACTGCTGAACAAATGGCCTCGGACATAAAGCAATTAACCACTACCGGTGAATTTAAAAAAGAACTGGAGTTTTATCATAAAAACGGCACCAGCTTTTTTGGAGCACTTGCCGGCAATTTATTAAAAGATGAAGAAGGCAATATTACTTCCCTGGTATTTTTTGTAAAAGATATTACCCTGAGTAAGCAATTAGAAGAAGTTTTGAAAAAAAATAATGCCGAACTGGAAGAAAAAGTTGCAGAAAGAACGAGAGAAGTTTATAAAACGGAAAGAAAGTTCAGGGCGTTAATAGAAAACAATAATGATATCATTTCTTTATTTGATAATTCATTCAGGGTGTTATACCGCAGTCCTTCTGCCGTACGCACAACTGGTTGGAGCAATGAAGAAGTTAAAAGTATAGATGGCAGAAAAAATATTCATCCTGATGATGTGGGATATGCCGAAAAAATAATCGGCCAGTTAATGCTTCAACCCGGAGAACCCAAAAAAATAGTATTTCGCCACCTGCATAAAAATGGCAGTTACCGGTGGATGGAGGGAACTATTGTAAACCTACTGCAGGATGAAGTGATTAACGCCATAGTTTTAAATGCACGGGACATATCAGAACGCATTGAAGCCGAAGAAAAATTAATTAAAAGCGAAAAAATTTATAAAACCATTGCATCCAGTATACCCGGTTCGGTTATTTGTATGTTTGATGAAGACTACCGGTATTTATTAATTGAAGGCGATATGCTGGAAAAGCTGGGCTATAAAAGGGAGTTACTGCTCAATAATAAAGCAGCAGATGTATTACCCCCCGATTTATTTAATGAATTAAAAACTGACTTTGACCATGTTTTTAAAGGGCATATTATTACGAGGGAATACAGCCTTAAGAATTATGATGTAATAGCAAAATTTATTCCCCTAAAAGATGATAATGAGAAAGTATATGCAATAATGACCGTTACTATCGATATTACCGAACTTAAAAATGCCCAGCGCAGTATTATCGATCTTAATAAAAACCTGGAAGAAAAAATTGTGGTGAGAACAGAGCAGCTTAAAAAAAGCAATGAAGAACTGGAAGCCTTTTCTTATTCTGTATCGCACGATTTAAGAGCACCCTTACGTGCAGTTATAGGTTTTACTTCTATACTGGAAGAAGAATACACCGAAAAATTAGGCGAGGAAGCCAAAAGGATTACTGCCATCATAAAAAATAATACCAAAAAAATGGGAAATCTTATTGATGACCTGTTGGCTTTTTCCCGTACCGGAAGGCAGGATATTGTTAAAACCAAAATGGATACCCGAAATTTAATTGATACCATCATTACCGATTTTGATAATAAAACAAACGGGTACCAAAAAATAACCTGGAAACTGCACCCCCTGCCCGAAGTTATTGGGGATTACAATACCATGCGCCAGGTTTGGGTAAATTTAATATCAAATGCAGTAAAATATGCGGCACATGCGGAACCGCCGGTAATTGAAATAGGTGCCACAAATCAGGCCGGCAACACTATTTTTTACGTAAAGGATAATGGTGTGGGATTTGATGAGAAGTATAAAGAGAAACTTTTTAAAGTATTTCAGCGCCTGCACAGCAGCCAGCAATTTGAAGGCACCGGCATTGGCCTGGCCATTGTAGAAAAAATTATAAGTAAGCATGGCGGTAAGGTTTGGGTTGAAGCCGAAATAGATAAAGGAGCAACTTTTTATTTTAGTTTACCTGACGAAGAAGTGCTTTTATGATAACAATTTAAAACTAATGATATGGATACTCATTTAATTGATTTACTACTGGTGGAAGATAATTTTAACGATGCAGAATTAACTATAAGAGAGTTAAAAAAACAAAATTTAGCCAATAATCTTTTTCATGTAAAAGATGGAGAAGAGGCGTTGGAATTTATTTTTGGAACCGGCAGGTATACCGGAAGAATGATGCTGGAAAATACACCGAAGCTGATATTACTGGATATACAAATGCCCAAAGTAAATGGTATAGAAGTATTGAAAATTATTAAAGAAGATGAGCGCACAAAAAGAATTCCGGTGGTAATACTTACTTCTTCCAAAGAAGATCCGGATATACAGAAATGCTACAACCTGGGGGCTAACAGTTATATAGTAAAGCCGGTAAATTTTGAAAGCTTTGCCGAATCTATAAAAAACATGGGCTTTTACTGGCTATTGCTAAACCAACCCCCCACCTGATTTAATATGCTGGCAGAACATTTAAAAATATTGATTGTTGAAGATAATGATGCGGATGCAGAAATTATTAAAAGAATATTATGTAAAAATACAGCTACATGCCAGTTTACTATTGTATTGAATGCAGCAGCCTTTACCGAAGCGCTGGATAATTTTAAACCAGATCTGGTGATCTCGGATAATTCGTTACCGCAGTTTAGTGCATCCGAAGCGCTGGAAATTTTTAAACAGCGCAAGCTGCATATCCCGTTTATATTAGTTACCGGTACCGTATCGGAAGAGTTTGCAGCCAATATTATTAAAGCCGGCGCCGATGATTATTTATTAAAAGACCGGTTGGCCAGGTTGCCCGCTGCCATTGAAGCAGCATTAAAACAAAAGCAAACCGAAAAAGAAAAAGGGGATGCTGCAGAAAAATTAAAACAAAGCGAAGAAAAATACCGGGTGCTTTTTTTTAATAATCCCATGCCCTGCTGGGTTATTGAAAAAAACACTGCAGCAATACAGGATGTAAATAATGCAGCCCTTGCACATTATGGTTATACCAGAAGGGAGTTTTTAGCACTGGAGTTAAAACAATTGCGCTCGCAGGATGAGTATGAAAAATTAGAAAAATTCCGGCAGTCGGCGCAGGTAAACCTGGAAGGCGATATTGGCGTATGGAGGCATTTAAAAAAAGATGGCACCTCAATATATGTGGAACTGAAAGTGCACGGAATTATCTACAATAATTTACCCTGCCGTATGATACTGGCTAATGATATAACCGAGAAAGTTAAAACACAAAACGAAATAAAAGAAACCTCCGAAAAATTAAGGGAGCTTACCGCTCACCTTTTAAACATTAGGGAAGAAGAAAGAAAAAGAATTGGCCGCGAAATTCATGATGAACTGGGGCAGCAACTTACAGCTATAAAAATGGATGTAGCCTGGATTGAAAAAAAAATAACAGACGATACAATACTTGTAAAAAATAAATTAAAGAATATAATTACCCTGCTGGATGGGAGTAATATGTCTATCAGAAGAATATTAAATGAACTGAGGCCGGGTATTTTAGAAGATTATGGTTTAATAGAAGCTTTAAAGTGGCTGCATACGCAATTTAGTGCTGCCTCCGGCATACCGGTTAATTTTAAAACTAACTTAAAAGAGCTGCAGTTAACAGAAGCTCTGTCTATTTGCATTTACCGGGTTTTTCAGGAGGCCTTAAATAATATCGCAAAATATTCAGGTGCGCAAAAAGTAACTGCGGGTATAACTGTGGTAAATAATATTGCGGAGTTTTTTGTAGAAGATGATGGAGCAGGATTTTATTCCAACGATATTAAAGCAAAAAAATCATTTGGTATTTTGGGTATGCGGGAAAGGGTTTTATCAGTAAATGGAAATTTTGATATTACCTCAATACCTGGGCAGGGCACAACCATAAATATCACCATTCCTATATAACTTTTTAACCTATTAAAACATTATCTATGAGAATCAACAAAATTATTTTAGCCGATGACCATAGTTTTATTCGCCTGGGTTTAGTACAAATTCTTAAAGATGAATATCCATCTGCAATTATTAAACAGGTAAGCGATGGCGAAAGCCTTATTAAGGAAGTTGTGTTGCACGATTGGGATTTAGTAATATCAGATTTAGATATGCCCGGCCGCAGTGGCCTGGAGGCATTGCAGCAAATTAAATTAATAAAGCCCGAATTGCCCGTGCTCATCCTTAGTATTTATACAGAAGATCTGTATGCCGTAAGGGTTTTAAAAGCCGGAGGGTCGGGTTATTTAAATAAAAACTCGGCACCCGATGAGTTGATTGCAGCTATTGAACGCATTGCGCTGGGGAAAAAATATATTACGCCGGAAATTGCAGAAAGATTACTGGATACTAATTTTGACGAAGATAAAAAACCACACGAATTGCTCAGCAACCGAGAGCTGGAAATTTTTAAATTACTGGCTGCCGGTAAAACCATAACCCAAATAGCCGATTCTTTGTCATTAGCATTAACCACGGTAAGTACCCACCGCAGCAGGGTAATGCAAAAATTAAATTTATCTACCAATTCCGATCTTACACGTTATGCGATAGCTAACCATATCATTAACGATTTATAATTTTTTTTTCTTTCACTAAATTTTTTAATTCCCGGTTGTAGTATATGTACTACAGCCGGGAATTTGTTTTTACTATTAATATAATAACCACCCTGCTATAATTATACCCTCCTAATTAAAGGTTCTTTGTTTAATAAACTAAACAAATTGAAAAAAGTAGTATTAGTTGTTGATAAATCGGTACTGATAATTGAAAGCTTACAAAACATTCTTTCCCATTCATTGGATGATGTGCTTATATACGGTGCAGTAGGTTATGCCGATACTTTAAGATTCTGTAACACGGTTATACCCGATGTGATATTATTAGATTCCGGTTTACCCCATGATATGGCAACAGAAATTTTAGAAATGCTTCAGCAAAAAAAGTATAAAACCAAAATAATTATGCTGGCCAATAATAATACCGAGTGTATGAAAATAAAATTTGGAGCATTTGGCGCCGATTATTTTTTAGACAAGTTTTACGATTTTGAAAAAATACCCGCCCTGGTGAGAAAATTTGCAAAACAAAGATTAATGCTATTATGAACGAAGTGGTAAATGCATTTGTAAGCCGCATACAGGTTTTACCGCAGGCCATTTACACCTGCGATGCAAACGGGTTTATAAAATTTTATAACAACGCTGCTGTACAGTTGTGGGGCAGGGAGCCTATAGCGGGTAAAGATTTATGGTGTGGTGCATGGAAAATTTTAGACATAGAGGGCACTGCGTTGCCGTTGCAACAGTTTGCTATGGTAAAAACCATAAAAAATGGCAAACCCCAATATGCCGAAGTGATTATTTTGGTAAGGCCCGATGGGAGTTACCGGTATATCAATCCAAACACCTATCCGCTTTTTAATGTTCATGGCCAAATCACCGGCGCAGTAAATATGCTGGTAGATATTACTGATCATTATTTAAAAGAAAATAAGCAATATACCCAGGCTGCTTACCCTTACACCACATTGCCGCAAATTTTTAAAGCCGATGAAAACAACCTTAGTAAAGCAGTATAAAAACTTTAAACGCACAAAAGCAGGTAATATGGTAAAAATTTTAATTGCAGATGAATATGCTATAGTAAGAAAAGGAGTAAAACAAATACTGCTCGATCATTTTAAAATGGGATTTATTAAAGAGCTGAGCAATGCAGAAAACCTTGTAAGCACTGCCCTGGCTTCTCCCTGGGATGCAGTTATTTGCGGCATTAACAGCGGTGATAAATCTATCCTGGAACAGTTGCAGCAAATTAGAAAAATTTTACCGCAATTGCCGGTTATTATTATGGGCATGCACAGCCTGCATCCGGATGAACATTATGCAATACGGGCTTTACAATCTGGTGCTTCTGGGTTTTTAAGTAAAGATACTTCTGGCGAAAACCTGGTAATTGCCGTTGAAAATGTTATGCAGGGAAAAAAATATTTTGTTTCAACTGCAAGCCTCAAAAAAGTTAATTATGCAGTAGTAAAAAATAAAATGGTGTACGAGTACCTGAGCGAAAGGGAATTTGCAGTAATGAAATATTTAGCTTCGGGTAAAACCATCTCTGATATTGCGGTGCAACTTTCACTAAGTGTTACCACCATCAGTACTTACCGCAGCAGAATTATGGGTAAAACAGGCTTCAGCTCAAATTCAGATCTTACCCGATATGCGTTGGAAAATCATTTATTGTAGTATAGATACTATAACAAAAAAGTAACTGTTACTAATTTTTACCTTGTATTTTTTATGTTCTTTGTGAAAGAATAAAATTGTTAAAAAAATTGCCCCCGTTTTATAAAGATATCTCTTTGAGAAACTAAAGTATTACAACCCTCCTTATAAAGCAACTAACCACAATAATCCATTTGTAATTAATTAGTGGCGTTACCAACACTAATTAATTACGCTGGATTAATTATATATGCGTTCTATAGCCTCTTTATACTTTTCCATTATCACTTTTCTTTTTAGTTTTAAAGTGGGTGTTAATTCCCCGCTGTCAATCGTCCATTCGTAGGGCAGCAGTTCAAATTTTTTCACCTGCTCAACATGGTTAAAAAATTTATTAAAAGAATCAATCAGCTCCCGGTATAAATCTAAAACCTTTGGATGGTGAACAGCATCTTCAATAGTAGTAAATTTTATATCCTTGTGCTGCATCCATTCTTTTAAATTAGGTAAAGAAGGCACTATCAGTGCGCCTACAAATTTTTGCTCGGCTCCCACAATCATCATTTGCTCTACAAACGGGCTTTCTTTCATCCTGTTTTCTATAGGCTGCGGAGCCACATATTTTCCGCCACTGGTTTTAAATAATTCTTTTTTACGGTCGGTTATTTTTAAATATTTTTCATCCTCAAAAACTCCAATGTCGCCGGTGTGCAGCCAGCCATCAATAATAGTTTCGGCAGTAAGGTCGGGCCGCTTGTAATAACCCATCATTACGCTGGGGCCTTTTACACATATTTCTCCATCAGCTTCCAGCTTTACTTCCTGCCCTTCAATAACCAAGCCTACTGTGCCAAATTTTGTTCCGCCTTTTCTGCGGCAGTTAACACTTATTACCGGGCTGTTTTCGGTGGGGCCATATCCTTCGTAAATAGGTATTTGTGCGGCATTAAAAACCCTTAGTAAACGCACCTGGCAGGCTGCGCCACCGGTAATAATGCATTCTATATTATTACCCAGCCCTTCTCTCCATTTACTAAAAATTATTTTATTGGCCAGGGCCAGTTGCATATTATAAAATGCACCACCACTTTTTAAATTATCATATTTACTGCCTAAGTCTACCGCCCAGTCAAACAGTTTTCTTTTTACCCCGGTTAATGCAGCACCCTTTTCCATAATTTTTTCGTACACTTTTTCTAAAAGCCTTGGCACGGTGGTAAATAAATTGGGCTTTACTTCTTTTAAATTTTCACCAATAGTTTCTAAACTTTCGGCATAATAAATACCAATACCGCTGGTGATGTAGATGTAAGAAACCATTCTTTCAAAAATATGATTAAGCGGCAAAAAGCTTAAGGCTTTTGCTGTGGGGTTATCATCAAAAGGAAATGTTTTACGGGCATTAATTACATTGGTAACAATATTTTTATGGCTTAGCATAACACCTTTTGGTGTACCGGTTGTACCGGATGTATAAATAATGGTAGCGCAATGCTCCGGTAAAATACCTGCTTTTACATCTTCAAGTTTTACCAAATCTTGTGCAGTAACTGCTGCGGTAATTTTTGTCCAGTGATCAACTCCCTGCAGTACATCAAAACTAAAAACATTTTTAAGGGTGGGCACCCTGTCTCTAACATTATTTACTTTATCTAAAATATCCTGGCCACTAACAAAAACATATTTTACAGTAGCATCATTAAAAATAAATTCCAGTTCGTTAATATTTGTTGTGGGGTAAATGGGGCAAAGTGCCGCTCCAATTTGCTGGCAGGCTAAATCAAGCATTAACCACTCGGGCCTGTTTTTAGATATTAACGCAATTTTATCCTGGTTAGCAATGGTCATATCGTTGCCGCTTACCCCCAATTGTAATAAGCCAGCACTTAAATTATTAACCATTTGTTGTACTTCGGCGGTACTGTAAAGTTTCCAGTCGCCATTTTCTTTACCGGCAAACATGTCTTTTTTTGCAAATTTTTGCAGTTGGTGCTCTACACAATCAAAAATGCGGGAGTTATTGTTCATAAGCAATCGTTTTGTACAAACCGGTAAGCAGTACTGGTGTTTTTATGGTAATAAAAAGTAAATAAAAAGCGGCAAAATTTATTTGCCCTGGTTTTTTAATTTTTCATATTCTCTTTCTGCAAGGGTGTCTTTGTCGGTTTTATAGGCCTTAATAAATTTTAAAACTAAACCTATTCCCAAACCAAACATTACCCACAGTGGCCAGGGTGTTCCATAATTATATCCATGGCGGCCGGTAGTAAAAAACCATACGCCCCAGCAAATAACCGAAACCACTACAAAACCAATAAGGCTATCCTGGAACGCTGCTCTTTGCTGGGCAAGCCTCCATAATTTTTCATCTTTTTGTTCTTGCATAAAATATACTGTTTAGATGATTACGTTTATATGCCTGTTTAACTCAGGAGTTGCAATTTTAAATTACAGTACCTGTATTTTAAAACAAGATAATGAAAAAAACAGTAAAAAACCTTAAGGGGTTTTATGGTAGAATTGCCCAAGGGGAATTTTAAAAATCCTGCCTTTTTGAAAACGGTTGAGTTCGTTATAGGCAACAGTGTTTAAAGATATCCAGTTTTGATAAGCCGGTAAATTTTGTGCTGCAGTAAATATCCAGTGGTTGTAGGCCTCAAACATACCTTCTTGTAAATGTTGGCGCTGTTGCTCAAAAAGTTTAAAAGGAAATTTAGCACCAAAATCTTTAAACCAGTCTAATATAAACCGGGTTCTTATCATCGTAAGCGATTCGGTATTTATACCGTTGGAAGCAATGGAACTCTGCTTATTCATGGTTTGCAAAAAGGCCTGTATAAAAGGATTTTTTTCCGGATTGCTTTTTTCAAGATCGGCCTCAGCAAATAATTTTTTATAACTCTCCAGTAAAATGTTTTTTATTTCCGGTGATGCAGTGCTGGAAGGCTCAATGTTTAAAAATATTTCTCCGTATAAAATACCCCATGTTTTATCGGTGGTAAAATAATAATATTTGCAGGCGTTGTAATAATTTTTTGAAAAACCCGGATCGGTTTCAATACCTTTTTCCCATTGTTTAATGGCGGTGTAATCTTTTTGGGCCCACAATAATTCTCCCAATTCGTTATACAAAGCGCCGCTGTTGGGAAACTGCTTTAAACCCCTGCGGTACACTTTTTCGCATTCTTTCGGGTTATCCAGTGCCAGGTAAATATCGCCTGCAATTTGAAAACACTGGTCATCGGCATCGGGCCTTTCTAAAATAGGTTTGTATATTTCCAGTGCTTTTGTATAGTCTTTTGCAAAGTAATAATTAAGGCCAAGGTCTTTTGCAATTTCAATATTTTTGGTATCCAGTTTTACAGCCCTGTTTAAAACCAAGATAGCATTGGCATAATCGCCCTGGCGCATAAACTCCCTGGCGGTAAGGTGCAACTCGGCAGCCTCTTGCGCAACGGCAGTAAAAAAAGTACAAAAAACAATTACAAAAATTATAAGTCGCTTCATGTAATAAAGTTATTACTAAAATAAATACACAAAAGTTAATGCCTTACTAAGCTTCGGCCCCATCAATCAAATGGGTAAGCAAACCGTCTCTAAGCTTAGGTTCAAACCAGGTGCTTTTTGGAGGCATTACATTTCCGCTGTCGGCAATATCAAATAATTGCCCGATGCTTACCGGGTGCAAACTAAATGCCACACTCATTTCGCCACTGTCTACTCTTTTTTCCAGTTCGGCCAGGCCACGTATGCCACCCACAAAATCTATCCGGGTATCGGTACGCTGGTCTTTAATATTTAAAATAGGGTCCAGTATATTGTTGGATAAAATACTGATATCTAAAATGCCGATGGGGTCTGTAGTGTATGTATTTTCTTTTGCGGTTAATTTATACCATTGATGATTGAGGTACATACCAAACTGGTGCAACTGCGCCGGCGATAAAGCGTCATTAATTTTTTGCGCCGTAAAATTTTCACCAATTTTTTCTAAAAATGCTTCTTCCGTTAATCCATTCAAATCTTTTACCACCCGGTTATAATCCATAATGTGTAATTGGTTTGATGGAAACAAAGTGGTTAAAAAATAATCGGCACCATCTTTAGCGGCATTACCCAAAGCTTTACGCACTTTTGCAGCAGATGCAGCCCGGTGATGGCCATCTGCAATATAACTGGATGGGACTTTTGTTTTAAACAAATCGGTAACACGGCTAATTGTTGCAGCATCATTAATGGCCCAAATGCTGTGTTGTATATTATCATCAGCAATAAAATCATATACGGGGCTTCGGTCATTTTTCCAATCGTTGATTAACGCATCAATTTCATTTACATTTTTATACGCTAAAAAAACATTACCCGTTTGTGCGCCGGTAGTTTTTATATGATTAATCCTGTCCTGTTCTTTTTCGGGTCTTGTAAATTCGTGTTTTTTTATAAGGTCGTTTTCGTAATCATCAACACTGCTGCTGCACACCAATCCCGTTTGGCTTTTACCATTCATAACAAGCTGGTAAATATAATAGCAGGGTTTACTTTCTCTGAATAAAATATTGCGGCTGGTAAATGCATCTAAATTTTGCTTGGCCGTATCGTACACTTTTTGGGCATGTATGTCAATGTCCTCGGGTAAATCAATTTCACTTTTGGTAATGTGTAAAAAACTTGCCGGGTTGCCCTGCGCTTCTATTTTTGCTTCTTTGCTGTTTAGTACATCGTACGGTCTGCTGGCTACCTGCTTTGCAAATTGTGCTTCGGGCCTTAGTGCTTTAAATGGAGCTATTGTTATCATTCTTTTTTATTAGGAGAAGGTTAAAATTACTGTATTTAATTGTAGTGGTGCAGTTTTGTAAATTCCTGCATAACATTTACTAAAACTTCCACGCTGCTTAAAGGTAAAGCATTATACAAAGAAGCCCGGAAACCGCCGGATAAACGATGCCCTTTTATACCCACAATACCGTTTTGTTTTGCAAAATTTAAAAAAGCATCTTCCAGCGCAGGGTTGTTCATTACAAAACACACATTCATCTTACTCCTGTCTGCTGCAGCAATGGTGCCCTTAAATAAAGGGTTATTATCAATTGCTGTATACAGCATGTTGGCTTTGGCCTCATTAATTTTTTCTATTGCGGCCACACCGCCCTGTGCTTTAAGCCAGCGCAAAGTTAGCAGGCAAACATAAACGGCAAATACTGGTGGCGTGTTCAGCATACTGCCTTCTTTAATATGGTTGCGGTAATCCATCATGGTAGGGATGGCACGCTTTATTTTGCCTAAAATATTTTTATTTACCACTACCACATTTACGCCTGCCGCACCAATATTTTTTTGTGCGCCGGCATATATTAAACCAAAGCTGTTAAAATCCATAGTGCGGCTCAAAATGTCGCTGCTCATATCAGCCACTAAAATATTACTGGTATTGGGTATTTTTTGCCATTGGCTGCCGTAAATGGTATTGTTGGTAGTAATATGAAAATACTTTGCATCGTTAGGTACGGCAAAATCTTTTGGTATGCTGGTGTAATTATTTTCTTTACCGCTGCAAACTATTTCTGCTTTACCAAATAGTTTGGCTTCCTTAATAGCTTTACTGCTCCATACGCCGGTATCGGCATAGGCGGCGGTTTCTTTATCGTCCAGCAGGTTCATAGGTACCTGCATAAATTGCGTGCTGGCACCACCATGTAAAAATAAAACTTCATGGTCACCGTCCAGCTGCATCAGTTCTTTAAGCAAGGCCCTTGCCTCATCCATTACTGCCTGAAAGGTTGGCGTACGGTGCCCCAGCTCTAAAATAGATAAGCCGGTATCATTGTAATTTAATACCGCAGCGGCAGCTTCTTCAAAAACTGTTGCAGGTAAAATTGATGGGCCCGCATTAAAATTATACAACCCCTTTGCACTGCCGGGGGAATTTGAAAACATCATTGAAATAATTTTTGCAAAAGTAACAAAACCGAAAAGAAGATAAATTTGAATTATTTAGAAAATGTGCTTAGGCTTAAATAATGGCATTGGGCACTGGCATTTTACGGCAACGGTGCTTCTTCCTTACCAATCATTTTTGCCCCGCTTTTCCAGCTGGTATTTAAATCTTCAAAGGCTTTAAGATCTGCAGCTGTAAATTTTTGGCCGGCCAATTCTTTTAAATCCGGCTGGCCGGCATTTACCCATGCGGTGTACCAAAAACTTGCCACTGCAAAAATAGACTGGCGCATCCTTCTTTCTACCATCCCATTTAATTTTTTATTAAAGGCAATGGTAAAGGCTGCGGAATATTGCCTTAGTGTTTTATCGCCTCTTTTTTCAAAAGCATATTTTTTATCATCACTAAATTGCAGGGAGAGTTGTTTTTCAAAACGCAATACACTGTCGCTTGCTTTGGCACTTTCTAAAATGCACTTCCAGATAAAATCTGCAGGGGCTTTTATATAATCTGCTTTACCTATAAAAAAATCAAACTCTGTTGCTGCCAGTAATTCGGGCACACGGCTTTCCCAAAAACCATGTATGCCCCGCTGGTTGGTAAATTGCCCGTTGTGGTTGCTGTTAGCGTGTAAGGGTACATGTGCGTCGCCCATGTAATGGCCAATTTCTGCACTGTTGCGCATAATTGCACTATAATTTTTTTCTTTAAAGGCTGCCGTTAATCGTGCCAGCATAGTTTGCAAATGCCAGGGCACAATGCCAAATGCTTTTACCGAATCTTCTCCAAATTTTGCAACCGCATCGTTCCATTTACGGGGCAAACTGTCAAAAGGATATTTGCCATAATGGTCAATATCTATGTAATGCCTGGGGCCTTCATCGGGCACAGCGTACCTTCTTTTGTCGGGGTCTACCGCATGCTCACTTAAAAAAGTAATATTGGGTTTGTACAATACCAGCATTTGCGGCGGTAATAAAAAAACAGCGTAGTAGTTTATTTTTTGATGAGCATAAAAGCCCCAGCAAAAAGAAGGCAAACAGGCAATAAGCAAAAGACAAATAAGTAAAATGTAACGAAAAAATATTTTCATCTTATTCGATTGTTATTTTAAATTTACTGCATTTCTTTAATTCCAAATTTCTAATCTCTAAATCCCTACACACTTCCTTCATCCACATCGGTTATGCCACCGCTTACCGCAAACTTCATAGTTTGTGCGGCACTGATATTGGTAATGTGTTTTATCCTTTCCTTAGGTATTACATATACATTACCTGCTACAGAATACGCCATGGGAATGTACACCGTTACATAATCTTTCAGGCCAAATTCTTCCATATCGGCACGGGTAATAAAACCAAAACGCCACACATCGTTATCATCTACATTGGCCAGTACATTTTTGGTAAACTTTTTTTTGTCGCCGGCAAAGGCCTCAAAAAAATCACGGGTGGTGCTGTAAATGTATTTTATGCCCGGGGTTTTTTCTAAAATCCTGTCTACAAAACTTACCACCCGCCCGGTAATAAAAAATGAGCTGAAATACCCAATTACAATTAGGGCCACTATTATTATTAAAAAACCAATGCCATAGTTTTGCACTTTTACATTACCCTGTAAATCTTTATAAGTAAAAATGGGTAATAAGTTGTCGATAGAAGTTACCACCCAAAATATGGCATAGGCGGTTATGGTTATGGGTGCCAGTATTAAAAGGCCCTGCAAAAAATATTGAAAAAATTTGCGAAAATTAAAAGCTTGTTTCATTTTAAAATATTTAATGGCCAAAGATAATTGATTGGGCTGCCATTTTTAATACGTGTTTACGGCACTGTTTTGCCGCCATACCATTAAAAAATTGTTACCAATGGCAAATAAACTTGATGGAAACTTTGGCAACTTAAAAAGTTTCCATAGTTTTGCATCTGATTTAATTTAATTATAAAAGTGAAAGACAGGATTAAACAGCAAGCCCATAACCTTTTTATGCAATACGGCGTTAGGTCGGTTACGATGGATGAAATTGCATTGCAGATGGGGGTTTCTAAAAAAACAATTTACCAGTATTATGCCGATAAAGACGAACTGGTAGATGCAGTGATTGTTGATATTATTGCACACAACCAAAGCTGCTGCCTTAAAGATAAACAGCAGGCAAAAGATGCTATACACGAAGTGTTTTTGGCTATAGATATGATGCAGGAAATGTTTCAGCACATGAACCCTTCTATTTTGTTTGAGCTGGAAAAATATTACCCTAAAGCCTATGAAAAATTTAAACTGTTTAAATATGCTTTTTTACATAAAGTACTTACTGAAAATATTAACCGGGGCATAAAAGAAGAATTATACCGAAACGAAATTGAAACCGACATAGTAGTAAAAGCCCGGTTAGAAAGTATGATGGTGCCCTTTAACCAAACCGTATTTCCAAAAAATAAATACAGTTTGGTAAAAGTAGAAACAGAAGTAACCACTCATTATTTATTTGGGCTTGCCACGGTTAAAGGCCACAGGCTTATTACAAAATATCAACAAGACAGAAACAAAAAGACGAACACTAATGAAAAAATTTTGGCGTAACACCACCACTGCAATAAGCATGGTTTTGTTAACTGCAAGTGCTTTTGCACAGCAGGTAAACGAATTTAGTATTAAGCAGGCAGTAGATTATGCCATGAAAAATACTACGCAGGTAAAAAATGCTTTACTGGATGTAAAAATACAGGAGCAGGTAAACAGGCAAATAACTTCGGCGGCCTACCCGCAGGTAAATGCCAGTACAGGGTTTACACACTTTCCAAATATAGCGGTACAATCTTTACCCAACTTTATTAGCCCGGCTACTTACCAGGTATTGGTTGATGAAGCTGTAAAAAACGGAGCTGGTAACACTATTACTTTTCCTGCAGGTGGTTTTGGAAATATACAGGCCCAGTTTGGTGTGCCATGGGTAGCCAATGCAGGCGTTGATGCCAGCCAGTTGCTTTTTGACGGGCAGGTTTTTGTTGGCTTAATGGCAAGAGGCGTAGTAATGGATTATTATAAAAAAATAACTGAAGTTACACAAGAGCAAATAAAAGCCAACGTAATGAAAATTTATTACCAGTTGGTAGTGGGCAAAAGCCAGTTAGCATCCTTAGATGCCAACATAGAACGATTTGAAAAACTGCTGAAAGACACCAAAGAAATTTATAAAAATGGCTTTGCAGAAAAATTAGACGTAGATAAAGTTACTGTGCAACTGAACAATATTAAAACAGAAAAAGAAAAAATTGTAAATACCATTTCAGCAGGCAATAGTGGTTTAAAATTTTTGATGGGCATGCCGCAAAAAGAAGAATTGATCTTAATGGATACCTTAACTGAAGCTTCTTTAAAAGACAATATTTTAAACAGTACTTATGATTATAAAGACCGGAAAGAATTTCAATTACTTTCCGTTGCTGAAAAATTAGGTACCTATAATATCCGCCGGTATAAATTAAGTAAGTTGCCCACCGTAGCAGCTTTTGGCAGTTTTAGTAAAAATGCACAGCGCAGCAAATTTAATTTTTTTAATAACGATGAATGGTTTACTACATCTTTAGTTGGGGTAAAAATATCTGTACCACTTTTTGATGGCTTTAAGAAAAATGCCCTGATTCAACAAAGCAGGTACGAGCTGCAAAAAACACAAAACAATATTGAACAGTTAAAACAAAATATTGATTACGATGCAGCGCAAAGCCGTATTAAAATGACCAGCGCATTGCTAACCATGGATAATCAAAAACAAAATATTGCCCTGGCCGAAAATGTATACAATACCACTAAGTTAAAATACGAACAGGGCCTTGGCAGCAACCAGGAAATATATAATGCACAAACAGAATTAAAAGTGGCACAAACCAATTATTACAACAGTTTGTATGATGCCATTACTGCAAAAATTGACTGGTTAAAATCCGCAGGTAAATTATAAATAAACTACAAAGTATCAAAACAAGTATATGAAACAAATAATAAATTTTGGATTAATTGTTACCAGCGCCGTAATACTGTTAAGCTGTGGCGGCAGTAAAAAAGATGGCACCGCCACCATCAACGATTTAAAAGCCAAACTGGAAAAAGAAAAAAAAGAAAAAGCTGCCAACGAAGCAGATATTAAAAAGTTAGAGACAGATCTTTTAAGATTAGATACCAACGCTGCAAACAATGCAAAAATTAAACTGGTAAGCGTAATGCCGGTGGTTAAAAAAAGTTTTGAGCATTTTATAGATTTGCAGGGAAAAGTAGATGCTGATAATATCTCTTACGTTTCTCCCCGTATGGGGCCAGCACAGGTAAAAGCGGTGTATGTACGCCAGGGGCAACAGGTAAAAAAAGGACAACTTCTTTTAAAATTAGATGATGCTATTGTAAGGCAACAGGTGGTAGCCGTGCGGCAGCAACTGGAAGGGATAAGAACGCAACTGGGGTTTGCAAAAAATATTTACCAGCGCCAAAAAAATCTTTGGGACCAGGGCATTGGTACCGAAGTGCAATTAATAACAGCGAAAACCAATGTAGAAGCTTTAGAAAATCAATTAAAAGCAGCAGGCGAGCAGGTTAAAGTTACCGTTGCACAAATGAATACCTCTAATGTATACAGTGATGTAACAGGTGTTGCAGATCTTGTTACTGCAAAAGTTGGCGAATCTTTTGGAGGTATGACCTCGGGAGTAATAAAAATTGTAAATACTTCATCATTAAAAGTAATAACCAATGTGCCCGAAAATTATTTAGGAAGAATGCGTGTAGGCACGCCTGTCTTAATTAATATTCCCGATGCACAAAAAGAAAATATTCCTTCCACTATTGCATTGCTTAGCCAGAGTGTGGATTTAACCATGAGGGGATTTACCGCCGAAGCAAAAATACCTTATAACGCGGCATTAAAACCTAACCAAACCGCCATTATGCGTATTAAAGATTACAGTACGCCCAATGCAGTGGTTATCCCTGTAAACATGATACAAACTGATGAAACGGGTAAGTATGTTTTTATAATGATCAAAAGCAGTAATGGCACCAATACAGCACACCGTGTAATTGTAAACATCGGCGAAATTTATGGTGAGTTTGTAGAAATTAAAAGTGGACTTAACGGTGGCGAACAATTGATAACAGAAGGTTACCAGAGTTTGTACGAAGGGCAGGTAGTTTCGGTTGGGTAATTAAGCTGTACATCTTACAAAATCAAAATCAAAAAGAGTAACAGTTTATAATGCTGTTTTATTTTAATAAGCTCCAAATTTTAAAAAATTTATAAAGAAGCTTATATAATCAGGGTCCTTAAAATCATCTTTTTTAAAGGAAGATTTTTATAAGGCCGCAAAATAATTTTATGAATATTATTGAAGGCGTAACTAAAAAATTTAAGGAGTTTAAGCCTACCAGCTGGGCAATCGATAACAAAACAGCCATCTACATTATTGCTGTAATCATCACCATTATTGGTATTACTAAGTTTAATACCATGCCTAAGGAGCAGTTTCCGGATATTGTAGTGCCCACCATTTCTGTTACCACGGTATATGTTGGTAATTCGCCAAAAGATATAGAAAATTTAGTAACCCGGCCTATTGAAAAACAATTGAAGGGCATCAGCGGTGCTAAGGTTATAAAAATTCAGAGTACCTCACAAACCGATTACAGTTTAATAGTAGTGGAGTTTGATACCGATGTAAAAACAGAAATAGCAAAGCAAAAAGTAAAAGATGCCATTGATAAAGCACAAACCGATTTACCCAACGATTTAACAGCGCAGCCAAATGTGCAGGAGTTTGCTTTTAGCGAAATGCCCATCATGTTTGTAAATGTTAGTGGCGATTACGATGGTATAAAATTAAAATACTATGCCGATAAAATGCAGGACAGGTTTGAAGAATTAACCGAAGTAACCCGTGCTGAAATTGTTGGCGCACCCGAAAGAGAAATACAGGTTAATGTAGATCCTTATAAAATGAGTTTGGCAAAAATTAGTTTTACCGATGTGGAAAATGCGATTAGCCGGGAGAACAGGGATATAACCGGCGGCCTTGTGGAAGTGGGTAAAATGCAACGCACCCTGCGTATTAAAGGGCAATTTACCAGTGCCCTTAACCTGCAGGATATTGTAGTACGCAGCAGTGCACAAGGCGCTACAGTTTATTTAAAAGATATTGCCGAATTAAAAGATACTATTAAAGAAAAAGAAAGTGTGGCCCGCCTTGACGGTAAAAATGTGGTAACCTTAAATATTGTAAAACGTGCCGGCGAAAATTTAATTAACTGTGCCGATAAAGTAAAAGCTGCGGTAAAATTAATGCAGCAAAACGATGAGCTCCCTAAAGATTTAAAAGTAGTGATCACCGGCGATCAGAGTAAGCAAACAAAAACATCTTTTGATGAATTGGTAAATACTATCATCATTGGTTTTATACTAGTAATGCTGATACTGATGTTTTTTATGGGAGTAACCAATGCATTTTTTGTTGCCTTAAGTGTGCCGCTGAGTGTATTTGTTGCCTTTTTATTTTTACCCCTTGCCGATGCTATTATTGGCAGCAGCGTTACACTAAACTTTATCGTACTGTTCGCCCTGCTTTTTGGTTTGGGTATTATTGTAGATGATGCGATTGTGGTAATTGAAAATACGCACCGCATTTATAACAATGGAAAAATACCAATAGTTAAAAGTGCAAAAGAAGCAGCCGGCGAAGTTTTTATACCGGTAATGGCGGGTACCGCCACTACACTGGCACCATTTTTTCCCTTGCTTTTTTGGAAGGGGCTAATTGGTAAATTTATGATTTACCTGCCCACCATGTTAATACTCACCCTGGCAGCTTCATTAATTGTAGCCTTTATTTTTAACCCGGTTTTTGCAGTGAGTTTTATGAAGCCCGAAGGTAAAGAGTACGAAGAGCCGAAGAAAGGCATCTTTAAAAAATGGTGGTTTTGGGCCATGATAATTTTAGGCATACTCTTTAATGTTTTTGGTTTTGCAGTGGGCGCACAAATTGGTACGCTGGGTACTAATGCAGAAGAGCTGCTGGCAAGAAAGTATACGCTTCATGGTTTTGGAAATTTTTTATTAATCATGAGTGCAATAGTTTTATTAAACCGATTTGTGTTGCAGGATATTATTTACCGCTTTCAGCACCGCTCATTACCAAAGTTGATGAGCCGGTACGAAAAATTATTACGCTGGGTATTACAGGGCTGGCGGCCGGCATGGATGTTTGCCTCTTTATTTTTATTGTTTGGCGTGGCGCTTGGTTTATTAATGTTACGGGGAAACAAACAAACTTTTTTTCCCAGTGGCGATCCTAATTTTATTTATGTGTATTTAAAAATGCCTGTAGGTACCGATGTAAAATATACCGACAGTATTACCCGTGTGCTGGAACGCAGGGTAGAAAAAGTTTTAGAAAAAGAATTGCCTGCAAATAATAAAGAAGGCATAGTAGAAAGTATAATTGCCAACGTAGCCGTTAGTGCCAATAACCCAAGAGATAATAACCGCAGTGTGCAAAGTAATTTAGGAAGAATACAGGTAAGTTTTGTGGAGTACGAAAAAAGAGATGGCAAAAAAACAAAGCCTTTTCTTGATGCCATTCGTGAACAAACCAAAGGTATAGCCGGTACAAGTATTGAAGTGGGGCAGGAAGATGGCGGACCGCCAACAGACCCACCCGTAAATATTGAAGTGCAGGGAGATAATTTTGAAAGCATTAGTAAAGTAGCTACGCAATTATTTAATTATTTAGATACCAACCAGGTTGAAGGCGTAGAAAATTTACAATCGAATGTAGATTTAAACAACCCGGAAATAACCATTAATGTAGACAGGGAAAAAGCCATGATGGAAGGCCTGAGCACCGGGCAGATTGGTATGGAAATTCGTACTGCAGTTTTTGGTAAAGAAGTAAGTAAATTAAAAGATGGCGAAGATGAATATAAAATTCAATTACGCAGCACCGACATGGTAAGAAATAATGTTACCGACCTGATGAACATGCGCATTACATTTTTTGATATGAACACACAAAGGGTAAAATCAATTCCTTTAAGTGCAGTTACACGGGTAGATTATACTAACACAACAGGTGGCGTTAAACGCAAAAATGTAAAACGTACCATTCAGTTGCAAAGCAATGTGCTCGATCCAACAATGGTGGGGCCTGTAAACGAAGCCTTACAACTTAAGATAGATGATTTTAAAGCGTTAAATAAAATTCCGGCTGATGTGAGTATTAAACTCAGCGGGCAAAGTGAACAGGAAAAAGAAACGCAGGCTTTTTTAGGCACAGCCATGCTTATTGCTATAGGAATAATTTTTATGATTCTGGTGTTACAGTTTAATAGTATGAGCAAACCTTTTATTGTAATTACTGAAATATTTTTTTCTGTAATAGGCGTATTACTGGGTTATGCATTAACCGGAATGACGATTGCCACCATTATGCTGGGTGTTGGCGTTGTGGGCCTTGCCGGTATTGTAATTAAAAATGGAATTTTATTAATAGAATTTACCGATGAGTTACGCGGCCGTGGTATACGTACAAGAGAAGCGGCTATACAAGCTGGTAAAATTCGTATCATACCGGTGTTGCTAACCGCAGTTGCAACTATACTGGGTTTATTACCGCTGGCAGTTGGTTTTAATATCAATTTCATTTCATTTTTTCAGCATTTAAATCCACATATTTTCTTTGGTGGTGATAGTGTGGTGTTTTGGGGGCCACTGAGCTGGACCATTATTTTCGGGTTAATCTTCTCTTTCTTTCTTACTTTAATAATGGTGCCCAGCATGTATTTAATTGCAGAAAGATTGCGCCGCCCCATGGAAAAATTTTATGGTGGTAAATGGGTAGGCATCTTTGGCTTTTTAGGTCCGCTGTTTTTTATATTTGTTGGCCTTATGTTTTTAGTAAAAAAATTGCAGGGCAAAAAAGTTTGGAACGGACAATTGAAAAACTCCTGATAAAAATTTTATTTATTTTAAATGCCACTCATTAAATGGGGTGGCATTTTTTCTATTAGTATAATTATAGCAGCAAGGTTAAGGCTTTGTGGTTACATTGATTTTTACAGCCTTTTTATCTGCCTTTATAAACCAGTGCAATTGATTATTCTTTTTTAAAAAATGTATTTTGAAAGCATGCTATTAGTTTTTGCAGCATCTAAAAGTATCGTTAAAATATGTTGTATTGTTGGCACGAAAATAGTTGCTCCATCTGTAACAACATTATTTATTCAACCTAAATTTATTATTATGGATAAGTTAGAATTAAAAGGAAACTGGAACGAATTAAAAGGCAAAATAAAAAAGCAATACGCCGAGCTTACAGATGACGATCTTAAATACGAAGATGGCAAAGATGATGAATTACTGGGCCGTTTGCAACAAAAAATTGGTAAGGGAAGAGATGAACTGGTGAAGTGGATTAAATCCTTATAAATTTTTGGCGTAACAGTATGTTGTTACATCCTTAATTACATTAGCTGTCAAATACTGGCAGCTATTGTTTTATACAGTAATGTTAACCGTTTATAAAATTCTGTCCACATCAAATTGGTAAATTTATATTTTTACAAAAAAATAAATAATGAAAACAAATCACGACATAGATTACAAAATTTACGGCGAAGAATTACAGTTTGTAGAAATTGAATTAGATCCTAACGAAACGGCCATTGCAGAAAGCGGCGCCTTTATGATGATGGATAACGGCATAGAAATGCACACCATTTTTGGCGATGGCAGCCAGCAGCAAAACGGGGGATTATTGGGGAAAATATTCAGCGCCGGTAAAAGATTACTCATTGGCGAAAGTTTATTTATGACAGCCTTTACCAACATGGGGCAGGGAAAAAAGAAAGTAAGTTTTGCTTCGCCCTATACCGGCAAAATAATTGCATTTGATTTAAGCCAGCTGGGCGGAAGAATTATTGCACAAAAAGATGCTTTTTTGTGTGCCGCTAAAGGAGTAAGTATTGGTATAGAATTTCAAAGAAAGCTGGGCACGGGTATTTTTGGCGGCGAAGGTTTTATTATGGAAAAAATTGAAGGCGATGGAATGGCTTTTGCCCATGCCGGCGGGTATGTGGTAGAAAGAGAATTAAAAGCAGGCGAAATTTTAAAAGTAGATACGGGCTGTGTGGTAGCATATACCGGCGGGATAGATTTTGATATTGAAATGGTACGGGGTATAAAAAACTGGATGTTTGGCGGCGAAGGATTATTTTTTGCCAGGTTGCAGGGCCCCGGTAAAGTGTGGTTGCAAAGTTTACCTATAAGCCGCCTTGCAGGCAGGATAATGCAATACGGTTCTTATAACCGTAAAGAAGAAGGCGGCATTTTAGGCGGCATCGGAAATTTGCTGGATGGCAGGGAATAAGGTGTAACAACATATTTAAGGTGGCCAACTTTTTAAAAATCAGTCAGGTCACAAACCTGACTTTTTCTATAAAAAAAATTTGGAACTGCGGATTTCTTTATCGTATATTTGCGATATAAGATTATTAAATGGCTATCCATAAAAAAGAATCATTTACACAAAAGGAGCAGGATCTTGCAGATGTTGCCAAAGCACTGGCGCACCCGGCACGTATTGCTATTTTAAAAATACTGGCGCAGCGCAACGAATGTATTTGCGGCGAAATTGTTGATATAATGCCGCTGGCACAAAGCACCGTTAGCCAGCATTTAAAAGAATTAAAAAATGCTGGTCTTATTAATGGAACAGTTGATGGCCCACGCAGTTGCTATTGCATAAACTGGAAAGCCTTTGAAAAATTTATGGGGGAGTTTAGTTTTTTGTTTAACAAATTAAAAGTGCAGAATGAAAAAGCTTGTTGCTGAGCCCCTATTCCCTAAAGGGCAAATGGAGATTAAAGCGGAGAATAATTTTGCAGAAATAAGCGTAGGGTTAAGCGTAGGGTGAGTCACTCCTTAAGAGTGGCTCACCCGGCAAAGAAATAAAGAGGCTTGCATTTTAAATTAGCTCCGTAGGAGCTTAAGGAGGGTAGAAAAAATAATGAATGTTCCTTGTAGTTCCATAGGAACGAAAGGTGCTAAAGCATAACATAATTAAAGCCCAATAAAGTTATTTTGTTGAAGTGTGTCTCGCCTGAGGCCAGACCGCTGAAGATGAGCAAAGAAATATTGCCGGGTACAAAAAAATATATTTTTTAATCTCTTCATTTTATAAAGTACGGATGAAGAACAAATAGTATAGCCATGAATAATGAATTAGAAATTAAAAATTTGGTAAGAGAAAAGTATGCCGCTATAGCGGAGCAAAGCCAAACCCAAAATGCCACATCCTGTTGCGGTGCAACATCAAGCTGCGGCGGTACTGAAGTTTACAACATTATGGCCGATGATTACACCAAACTGGAAGGCTACAATGCTGATGCAGATTTAGGATTGGGTTGTGGCCTGCCCACCGAATTTGCAAAAATAAAAGCTGGTGATACGGTTATTGATTTGGGCAGCGGTGCAGGTAACGATGCGTTTATTGCCCGCCGTTTTGTTGGAGAAAATGGTAAAGTACTGGGTATAGATTTTACGGCCGCCATGATTAACAAGGCCAGGGAAAATGCGGATAAATTACAATTGAATAACGTGGAGTTTCGTTTAGGTGATATTGATGATATGCCGGTTACCAGTAATTATGCCGATGTAATTGTAAGTAATTGCGTACTGAATTTAGTGCCCGATAAATATAAAGTTATAAGCGAAATTTACAGGGTATTAAAACCCGGCGGCCATTTTTCTATAAGCGATATTGTGCTGGAAGGCGAGCTGCCGGCAAAGTGGAAAGATGTGGCAGAATTGTATGCAGGTTGCGTAAGTGGCGCCATACAAAGAGAAGTATATCTGGAAATTATTGCAGCACTTGGATTTAAAAATATCACGCTGCAAAAAGATAAGCCTATAATAATACCTGATTCTATTTTAGCCAATTATTTAAGTGCTGAAGAAATTGACACCTATAAAAATGGTAAAACAAAAATTACCAGCATTACGGTTTATGCTGAAAAGCCAGCAAAGGATGAAAGCAATGGTTGTGCACCGGGAAGTGGATGCTGTTAATTTTTGGGTGACTCACCCTTTGGGGGTGAGTCACCCAAAAAAATTATGCGAAAGCAGCTCATGTGGCTGCAAATTTTATTATTCAAACAAAAAAATTACAGCGTTAATACAATGAATACAACATCTATAACTCCCCTTGAGGATATCGAGACAAAAAAACTTTTATTTGTCTGCGTAGAAAACAGTAATCGCTCTCAAATGAGCCAGGCATTTGCAAAAATAATTGGGGGCAAAAATGTAGAAGCCTATAGTGCCGGCAGTAAACCCAGCGGCATTGTAAACCCTAAAGCCATTGCAGCCATGAAAGAGCTGGGCTACGATTTAAGCAAACACGACAGTAAAAGTTTAGAAGAGGTAAAAAAATATGCACCTTTTGATGCAGTAGTTACTATGGGCTGCGGCGATGCCTGCCCGTGGATGCCAGCCAAAAAATTTATTGATTGGGTAATACCTGATCCCAAACATATGGAACCTGAGCAATTTAATGAAGTAAGGGATTTTATTAAAGGAAAGGTGGAGGAGTTAATAAAAGAATTGGATGTAAAAATTTAGCTTAGAGATAAAGATAAAAGGGTAATAGAAAAAAAATCTGTAACAAAGAGTACATTATAAAAAAGGAGAAAAAGAAAGATAATAATTACTTATCCCTTTTTCTCCTTTTATCGCTTAGCTAAAAATACTTTAATCTTTTTTTCTCCTTTTACCTCCTAGCTATAAAATACTTTACTCTCTTTTTCTCCTTTTGCCTCTTAGCTAAAAATACTTTACTCTCTTTTCCCCTTTTACCTCCTAGCTATAAAATACTTTAATCCCTGCTGCTAATTTTACTCAGCAAACGCAAAATTTCTAAGTACAACCAAACAATGGTAACCAGCAAACCAAAAGCGCCATACCATTCCATATATTTTGGTGCACCTAAGGCAGCGCCATTTTCTATCATATCAAAATCTAAAATTAAATTAAGCGCAGCAATGGCTACCACAAAAAGCGAAAAGCCAATGCCCAGCAAACTGCCTTCATGTAAAAAAGTCATGTTGTCGAAACCAAACATGCGCATTACCCATACAATTAAATAAAAAATTGCAATACCTGCAGTGGCGGTTACAATTACCGATTTAAATTTTTCAGTAGCCTTAATAATTCTAAAACTGTATAATAAATACATTGATACCGCAGTGCCTAAGGTTAAACCTACTGCATTAATAATAATATTGGGTGCCTGTGCGGCAAAGGCCTGGCTGTAATAAGCAGATATTGCGCCTACAAATAAACCTTCCAGTAAGGCATATGCCGGCGCTAAATAAGGGCTCCACTGTTTTTTAAAAGAAATTACAATGGCAACAATTAATCCGCCAATGGCACCGGTTAAAATTAAAGGCATTACGCTTCCGCCTTCGGCAAATTCTTTCCACGAATAAAAAGAAGTGCCCAAAACCATCAGCATCATAAACCCAAATTTTTGCAAAGTACCTTTTACCGTCATTGCATTTTCATAAGTTACTACATCATCCAGTACTGTATCCCTGAATCTTTTTTCAGAAAGTGCCGGATTACCAGATTTAAATAAAGCCATAGTTGTAAAATTTAGAACATAAAAATAATGATAAATTGCATTATACAAAGTTAATTTCACAGGCCCGTAATTTTCAGTCATCGGTGCTCAACCCTTATCTTTGCGGCATGGAAGCATTGCTGAATAAAATAACCGCACTTAAACAGGAAATTGCTGCATTCAACGGCGGCGATGCAGAATCATTCAGAATTAAATACCTTGGCACAAAAGGGCTGGTAAAAACTATCATGGGCGAAATGAAAAATGTGGCCACAGAAAATAAAAAAGAAGCTGGCCAGTTACTGAATGAGTTTAAAATTTTTACCGAAGCAAAATATGCCGAACTGAATGAAGCTTCTTCCAAATCCGAAATCGAAAATCTAAAATCAGCAATTGATCTTACGCTTCCCGGCGATAACCTGCCGCTTGGCAGCCGCCATCCGATAAGTTTAGTAAAGAACCGGATCATTGCCATTTTTCAGCGCCTTGGTTTTGCTGTTGCAGAAGGGCCTGAAATTGAAGACGACTTTCATAATTTTTCTGCACTCAATCTTCCTGAAAATCATCCGGCACGTGACATGCAGGATACATTTTATATCAGCCAAAATCCTGATTGGTTATTGCGTACACATACCAGCAGCGTGCAAGTACGTGAAATGCAAAAAGGAAAATTGCCTATAAGAATTATTTGTCCGGGCAGGGTATACCGTAATGAAACCATCAGCGCCAGGGCGCATTGTTTTTTTCATCAGGTAGAAGGTTTATATATTGCAGACAATGTAAGTTTTGCCGATCTTAAACAAACCCTGTATTTTTTTGTGCAGGAAATGTTTGGAAAAGATGTGAAGGTGCGCTTTCGCCCCAGCTATTTTCCTTTTACCGAGCCCAGTGCCGAAATGGATATCAGTTGTTTAATTTGTGGCGGCACAGGTTGTAATGTTTGCAAGCATACCGGCTGGGTAGAAATTTTGGGATGCGGTATGGTGCATCCAAATGTTTTAGACAACTGCGGCATCGACAGTAACAAATACACGGGCTTTGCTTTTGGTATGGGGATAGAAAGGATTACGATGTTAAAATATCAAATTAAAGATTTGCGGTTGTTCAGCGAAAATGATCTGCGGTTTTTAAAACAATTTACCAGTGCCGTGTAACCTGTTTTGTACTTAATTTTTATCGATTAATGAATATTTAAACAATTTTTCATTTGGGGAAAATCGTACTCACTTTTATTCAAAATCATAAATAATAATTTTGCTTTGCGGCATTCATTTTTTTAATTGTTAGGTAAATTATTATAGCAGCTTTCCATAAAAAAGCTGCTTTCTACTCTTTGGCATCATAATTGAAAATTAGGTTGTGCACAACAATGCATAAACAATCAATTATGAAGTACAGCATTTTTAAACTCACTTTACTGGTAACAGTACTTTCCGCAGGTATAGCCGCTTGTTCCGTTTCCAGAGAAGGACGAACAATGAAAAAAAATATTGACGGCAACTGGATATTACAAACCGTTACTACCGAAGGTATTACCGGTATAGCCAAAACAAATGTTTTTAACGAGGCAGAAATGAGTTGCTTTATAGGCAGCGAATGGAATTTTGTGGCTAATAACAGCACCGGCAGTTATACCATTGTAGATAATAAAAAAGGTTGCCCTGCCATAAAAAGATTTATCAGGTGGAGCGTATATGAACCTAAAGACTCTGCAAAAGAATTTCAGTTTAAAAGGCTGGATGAAAAGAAAAATGCTATGGATGACGGTGCAGGTTACCGCCTTACTTTTACAACGCTTGAAAAAGACGTAATGAAATTACGAACTGCCATTACTTTTAACGGCAACCCGGCAGCACTTATCTATAATTTTGTAAGAAAATAATTATTTATAAAAACTCAACTCAAACTAATTTATATGAAACAAATTTTAGCAAAAACATTTTTAGCATCGGCAGCATTTACTTTATTATTTTCTGCTTGCAGTACTGTAAAAAAAACCAATAATGCCCAGCGTGGTGCAGTAATTGGCACAGCCGGCGGTGCAGTAATTGGTGGAGTAATTGGAAATAATGTGGGTAACAAAAACAATTCTGTAATAGGTGCAGTAATTGGGGGTGTAATTGGTGGTGTTGCCGGAGGTATTATTGGTAACAAGATGGATAAACAGGCAGAAAAAATTAAAACCGAAATACCGGGTGCACAAGTAGAAAGGGTAGGTGAAGGTATCATTGTATCTTTTCCCGATAAAAATCCTGATGGATCTAAAATGGGCGTGTACTTTGAATTTAATAAAGCTACCATCACCTCAAACTCTAAAATTGCATTAGATAAATTGGTAAAAATATTTAATGAATATCCGGAAACAAATATTTTGGTAGAAGAACATACTGATGATAAAGGAACGGATAGTTATAATTTATCTCTATCGCAAAAAAGAGCAGATGCAGTTGGCGATTATTTAAAAGTGCAGGGTATTATGCCCTCCAGGCTTACCATTAAGTGGTATGGAGAAGATCAGCCCAAAGTTGCTAACGACACAGACGAAGGAAGGGCTGAAAACAGAAGGGTGGAATTTGGTATTACTGCCAACGATAAAATGAAGGAAGAGGCTAAAAAAGAAGCAGGAAATAATTAATTAATTAAAGCCTTATTGAAAATTATTAAAATCCATTGATGCAGCGCATCAATGGATTTTAATTTTAGTATACAACGTCACTAATCAACCATGGTTGCAGTAAGGGTATTTTGATACGTGTATTTATAATTTAATTTTTGCAGTTATTATACCATCTATAAAAAGACATGCCGTGCCATTTATTTTTTCTAATTCTTTTACATTGATTTTATTTTTTCCTTTTTTATAAATTTCATTATCTGCAATCCTGCTTACTATCTCTCCTCTGTCATTTATTATAATTACAGATGCTTTGCCATCAAAGGGCATCATGAACTCAAAACCTTTATCATTGGTATTAACGGGGTTTTGTGCCAGTGTTGTTACCGCAAATACCGGCACGCCGCCAGCGTTGCAATTGGCAATCCAGGCTTTAAACTTTTCGCCGGATGATGCATTTGCCCTGAAGTTTTCTGTAAGGGTTACATAATCCTGTGCTTTGTAAAAAACTTCGGTATTAAATCCACCTGTAAGTGTTGCCGATGAAGTTATATTTAGCGCTTCAAAATATTTATAACCAGAAGTATTACCGGCAAGTCCCAACGCTGCTGCACAAGCCGTATGCGTATCGCTGCGCCAAATACCACGGCCAAATGTGCTGGCATAAATACTTGTACCCCGAATATGTAATTCTGTAACTGGAATCCGCGGCAAAAAATTAGTGTAGGGTTGCCAGTCAGTCATGGTGGAGCTTTTGAAAAAAACACCAATATCAGTACCAATATATGCATCTAAATTATCATCAATAGCTACACAGTTAACGGGTACATTGGGTAATGTACCGGTAAGATTACTCCAGTTATCGCCGGCATTATTACTGTAATAAACTTTTTGTCCATCTGTAAATCCACCCATGGTTACCCAAACCCTGTTGGAGTTGGCAGGGTCAACTGCAATGCCCGTTATTTTTGTAATGGTTTCCGGAAAGCCGGGTTTTTCCTGCAGGTCTGTCCAGTTATCCCCTTCATCATCGCTGCGCTGTAATTTTTTGTTTAACTGGGTACCTGAAGCATTCCAATTGTCGCCACCCGATGCATAAATTCTGTTACTGTTACTGGGGCAGGTAATTAATGCCCATCGTCCACGGCCACCCATATTTGTCCAGGTGGTGCCGCCATTGGTGGTTTTATAAATGCTGCCGCTGCTGGTGTACGCAATGTTGTTATTAAAATAAGAGATTGCAATTGTTTTATACCAGTCGTCGGGAATGGATGCGCCTATTTCAGCGTAACTGGTGAATGTGGCATCGCTTTTAAACACTCTTTTATTAATGGCAAAATATGCAGGCCCTGTGGTGTTATGGTTAAAGCGGCAGGTATAACCATCTCCGTTAGCTACATGGCTAAAAACGGTGGTAGCAGCAGTTCGCCGGTTAATACCGTTATCCTGTGCGCCGGCAAGCATAATGGTATTGTCTAACGCTGATATATCAAAATGATAAAACTGCGTATTTGAAAAACCACTGTAGCCAAACTGTAAAGTAGTGCCGTTGTCAGTACTTTTATGTACACCTCCATCCGTACCTAGATATAAATCTCCATCTAAAGGATTAAAAATTACTTCATGCACATCTGCATGGGCATAATTGGTGAGGCTTGCATCGCTGCGTTGATTAATTAGTGCAAATGTGGATGCACCATTAGTGCTTCTGAATACATCTAAAGAACCAATTATAACTAAATTAACATCAGTGGGTGATACTGCAATATTGTGCATATATGCAGTGCTGGCCACCAGCGAAGCACTGGTAGATCTTTGTGTAAACGCATCGCCACTGTTGGTGCTGCGGTAAACACCTTTATTAAAATCGTTACCATTGCCGTCGGTATATCCTGCAAAAACATACACGTAATTTGCATTAGCAGGAGTTACTGCAATCGCTATCCGTGTGCAGGTACCAATGGCCACATCAAAATTATTATTTTGATTGGTAAAAGAAGTGCCGCCATTGGTGGAAATAAAAAAAGTATCGCCACTTGCAGCATACACAACGGTGCTGCTGCCAGGCTTAAACTCAATATCATAATATTTTGCCGTATCAGCCGAAACCAACACCCACGTTATGCCGCCATTTGTAGTTCTGTATAAGCCCTGGCTTGTTGCGGCAATAAGTGTATTGGCATTAAATGGGTTTTGTACTAATTTATAACACACATAAAAACCAGTAATACCAAAGTCGCCGGGCTTTTGCCAGGTAACGCCACCATCGGTTGATTTTAAAACGCCTATCGATGGCCGTATATAATCAAAGCCCTGTACAAAACCAAAGCTGCCTAAATTACTGTCGCCATCGCCTGTTAAAATATAAATATCATTAGCATCAGCCCAGCTTACTACCACTCCTGAAATGCCAACGTTAGAAATATTATTGGAAACAATCCCCCAGGTTAATCCCCCGGTACTGCTTCTCCATAAACCAGAGCAAGGAGTGCCGGCGTAAATAATATCAGGGTCAGATGGATGAAAAGCCACACGGTCAACCCTGCCTTGGCCACGGGCATCGCTTGTAACACTGGTTACATTATTGGTTGGCCCAATCAACGACCAAATACCATAAGAGCTTTCTATCGCATTTGGTAATAACGGTGCCTGGTACCTGTTGGCTTCTTCAAAAGTTTTTTCGGCGTAATTAAAAATATTGCCATCCTTATCCTGCCTGTTTTCCAGATATAATAAATTGCGGGCTAAAAATTTTTCCTGCTTTTCGTAATATCTTTTTGTACTGGCATCGTTGGCGAATGCATCCTGCCTTTGTTTAACATACCGCATCATTTCGTAAGCATAACGATTGAACGATTTGTCGTTACCCAGTTTTTGAATTACGGAGGCCGGAGGATTAAATTGCGCAAATCCGGCAGCTGTTATCAGCAAAAAAAATATAGCCTGAAAAAACTTTTTCATTGTAACACTTTTTAATAATTATGTTATTTCAATTTTAGCAGATCAATTTCTTTTTTCAATTCTAATATGTACAAAGTGAGTTCCTCTATTTTTTCCATCATACGTTTATTGGTATCGCCCAGTTCAATGCCATTTGCCTTTACCTCGGCAGCGGGTAAAATACCCGGCAGGTGTTTGTTTTCATTTATAAATTTTTGCAGTTCACTCAATGGCATCAATTTATATTCTTTGTTAAAAACATAATCGGGCCAGTCGGCATCAAGCTGCACCCTTACTTCTTCGCACATTAATTTTCCATTTAAACTCATTCGGTAACCACTGGCTGCTTTATAAGCTGAGCCAATGGTAACATTACCGGCACTGTCAATAAAAAAACGGTCGCCGCCATTGGTGCGTATAATAAACTTGCCGTTGTTATTGCTTGCTAATGTTCCCAGCTTTATATCGTTGCCGGTTAAGTTGATAAAACTTTTATTTACACCCAATTCATCTTCAAAATTTATTTGGGCACCGGTGGAGTTAGTAGAGCGAAGCCCTATATCATCATAAACATGCAGTTTATACGCAGGGTTAGTTATTTGAATGCCTACATTACCCGTTGTTTCAAAAATTCCTGGTGGCGGTACCAAAACAAGGTTGGTACCCGGGCAAGGGTTGGGAAGACATAAGGCATTTCCCGGGTCAGGTTTAATGGTCATGGTTGTAGCAGACGTAGTAATTTCTCCCTTTAATGAATTGGCATTATAAAAGCCCATTGTACCATTTAAAGAAAATAATCTTGGTGTAAAAGCGCTAAGCCCAAAACCAATACCTGCGTTACCAAACGAATCAATCGTCATCCGCCTTATTCCACCACCGGTGTACATACTTATCATTCCATTAATTTCCTGGTTATAAATAAGAAAATCTTTGTTGAATGCGCCAATAAAAGTTCCATCGCTGCTGCTGCTGCCGGTTTCATTATTACTAAAACGGGCATATCCAAAACCCACCGGGTCGTGAATATGCAGTCTGCTGTGTGGCGACGCTGTACCTATACCTACATTATTTTGTGCGGACAGCTGAAAATAAATGACTGTAAAAAACAGTATTAATAATTTTTTCATTTTTCTTGTTTTTAAAATGAACAACTAAAATATAATGCCTTAACAGTCCTTATTGTAAAGATTTATTTTACGGTTAAATACAATTATTTTACGGTAACTATCCGTTTGTAAAAACGTATTTTAGCGCTTTAATTATAAAAAGATGATCAACACAATTTGCGTTATAGGCGCCGGTACTATGGGAGCCGGCATTGCACAGGTTGCCGCACAAAACGGTTTTTATACTTTATTGTTTGATATAAATGATGTGGTATTGCAAAAAGCAAAACCCGCTATCCAAAAAAACTTACAATATTTACTGGATAAACAAAAAATTACTGCAGCCGAAAAAGACAATATTTTTAACCGCATTAAATTTATAAATGATACTAACGATTGTATAGCCGATGTTTTTATAGAAGCCATTGTAGAAAAAGTGGAAGCCAAAGTGGCCATATTTAATCAATTGGCAGAGATCAATCACAGCGAAGTTATTTTTGCCACCAACACTTCATCATTGTCAGTTTCGGATATACAGGCCAAAGTAATTCATCCGCAAAGAGTAGTGGGCATGCACTTTTTTAATCCGGCGCCTTTAATGAAACTGGTAGAAGTGGTAAAGGGCAATCAAACAACCGATGAAGCAGCACAAACTATCTACGAACTCTGTAAACAACTTAATAAAACTCCGGTGCTTTGTAAAGATGCACCGGGCTTTATTGTAAACCGTGTAGCACGCCATTATTATTTAGAAGCGATGAAATTAGTAGAGCAGGGCGTTGCAGATTTTACAACGGTGGATGAAATTATGGAGGCAACCGGTTTTAAAATGGGACCGTTTAAATTAATGGATCTTATTGGTATGGATGTAAACCTTGCCGTATCGCAAAGTATGTACAACGCTTTTGATAAAGCAGAGCGCTTTGCACCATCACCCATACAAATTGATAAAGTGGCAAAAGGCGAACTGGGAAAAAAAACCGGCAAAGGATTTTATCAATATTAAAAAGTAATTTTTTATTTCTTTGATTCCTTATATTATATCGCCGCTTAATGAAACTGCATTACTGGTTTCTTTTGAAAATGTAATTGATGAGGCCATCAATGAAAAAGTAATGGCGCTGCATCAGGCATTTGCAAAAAACAGTTTTAAAGGATTTATTGAAACAGTACCGGCGTATACTTCGCTTGCCATTTTTTATGATGTGCCAACTGTAAAAAAAAATTACCGTGCTGATAATACTGCCTTTGATTTTGTAGAAAATTTTACGCATCAATTAATAAGCAACATAAATTTTACCGAAACTCTAACAAGCAACACCATCACAATTCCTGTTTATTATAATGGAGAAAATATTGAACAGGTTGCATTGCTGCATAATCTTTCTGTAGAAGAGGTCATTAACATTCATACAAAAAAAATGTACCGTGTTTTTATGATTGGGTTTTTACCCGGCTTTGCCTACATGGGCAAAGTGGATGAACGCATTGCAACACCACGTTTAGCAACACCACGTACAAATGTAAAAGCGGGCAGTGTGGGCATTGCCGGGTTTCAAACAGGAATTTATCCTTTACAATCGCCGGGTGGCTGGCAAATAATTGGACAAACCCCCATTAAAATATTTGATGCCACAAAAGATAATCCCTGTTTGTTAGAAGCGGGAGATAGCGTGCAATTTATTGCTATTAGTAAAGAAGATTTTAAAAAATTAAATGAGTATTAAAATTATAAAAGCGGGAGTATTAACCACATTGCAGGATGGTGGAAGAAGCGGCTGCCGCAGCATGGGCATTGGCAGTGGCGGTGCCATGGATATTTTCGCCATGAGCGTTGCCAATTTTTTAGTTGGTAACGATGAAACAAATGCGGTGGTTGAAATAAATTTTCCTGCACCTGAAATTTTATTTCAGCAGGATGCTTTAATAAGTTTAACAGGCGCCAATTTTTTAGCAACAATAAATGAAACAGTTGTACCATTTTGGAAAGCATTGCTTGTAAAAAAAGATGCTGTATTAAAATTCACTAAACCATTATCAGGTACAAAAGTTTATCTTGGTGTGCATGGTGGCTTTAAAGCGCAAAAGTGGTTGAACAGCTTTAGTACTCATTTAAAAGTTGGCGCAGGCGGCCATTGGGGAAGTGCTTTACAAAAAGACGATGTTATAAATTTTAATGCCAATACTTTTTCTTGTAATGAAAATAGAATTTTGCCCTGGTATATTTCACAAAGCGAACTTGATAAAATTTATCATCCTCTTAATAATATTCGTTGCATAAAAAGTACAGAATGGAATTTAATGGACGATGTATCTAAACAAAACTTTATTGTAAATACTTTTATTATTTCCCACCAAAGCGATAGCATGGGTTACAGGTTAAAAAGTAAAACGCTGTTATTGCAAGAACCTTCAGCATTAATTTCCTCAGCAGTTGATGCAGGAACTGTTCAACTGCTACCCGATGGTAATTGTATTGTGCTGATGGCCGATCATCAAACTACAGGCGGCTATCCACGTATTGCAAGTGTAATAAAAGCCGACATACCCAAACTGGCACAAATAAAACCGGGTCAGTCTTTTAATTTTACAATAGTTTCGTTGCAGCAAGCCGAAGCTGCTTTACTGATTATGCAGCAAACTTTGGATGAAATAAAAAATGCCTGTCACCTTAAGATAAAAAAATATTTATACCATTGATTGATATTAACTGCGATATGGGAGAGGGCATGGGCAACGAAAAAGAATTAATGCCGTTTATTACTTCAGCAAATATTGCCTGCGGTTATCATGCCGGTGATGCTGCAACTATCAAGGAGGTTATTCATCTTTGTTTGCTACACAATGTTAATATCGGCGCTCACCCATCTTTTTTTGACAGGGAAAATTTTGGCAGAACGAATATGCAATTATCTCCGCAGGAAATTTATACCATTGTTACTGATCAATTAACCATTATAAGTAAAACAGCTTTGGAATGCGGCACAAAACTACATCATGTAAAACCGCATGGCGCTTTATACAATATGGCTGCAAAAGATATCATTATTGCTGGCGCAATAGCAAATGCTGTAAAAGATTATGATGAAAGACTTATTTATTTTGGGCTATCCGGTTCTGTTATGATTGAAGCTGCGGCAAAAATTGGCCTGCAAACTGCCCACGAAGTTTTTGCAGACAGAACTTATCAGGCCGATGGCACACTTACACCACGTACGCAGCCCAATGCATTAATAAAAGATAAAGCGGCAATGCTACGCCACGTAACGCAGATGGTAAAAGAAAATAAAGTAACAGTAATAACCGGCGAAGAAATATTTTTAAAAGCAGATACCATTTGTATTCACGGAGATGGTGAACATGCTGTAGAATTTGCAAAAGCAATTAAGAATGAATTATTCAACAACTGAATCTTTTAATCAGGGTGTAAAGTTCTCTCCGCCTACCGGCGGAAGGTATAGAGGGGCTTATGAAGTATAAAAATTTTCTTTCTGGTCCATTGCTGGGTGCAGCATTTCTTATGGCAACTTCGGCCATTGGCCCCGGCTTTATTACACAAACCACTAAGTTTACTGCAGAGCTTAAAGCAAGCTTTGGCTTTGTAATTTTTGTTTCTGTTTTAATGGATATTGGCGCACAGTTAAATATCTGGCGCATCATAAGCGTAAGTAAAATGTATGCACAGGATGTGGCCAATAAAGTATTACCCGGCAGCGGTTATATTTTATCGGTGTTAATAATTATTGGTGGTATAGCATTTAATATTGGTAATATTGCCGGAGCAGGTTTGGGCTTAAAAGTTTTAACAGGATGCAGTGTGCAAACAGGCGCCATTATCAGTTGTGTTATTGCTGTTGTTATTTTTATTTTTAAAGAAGCCGGTAAAGCCATTGATTTTTTTGCAAAATTATTGGGCTTTGTAATGATTGCATTAACCTTATATGTAGCTTTCCAATCACAGCCGCCATTGGCAGAAGCGGTAATAAAAACTTTTATTCCTGATACAATTAATGAAACCATCATACTTACCATTGTTGGCGGAACCGTTGGAGGTTATATCAGTTTTGCCGGCGCACATCGTTTACTGGAAGCAAATATAAGCGGGCAAGAAAATATTAAACAGGTTTCTACAAGTGCGGTGTCAGCAATTTTAATTGCATCTTTAATGCGCCTCATATTATTTATTGCTGCATTAGG
>JAYURK010000038.1:0-2305 GCA_043756235.1 Ferruginibacter sp.
CAAGTTTGTCTCAAATTATGCAGACACATATTTCAGCCTGCAAGTTAAGCAGACTAACTGTAGCAGCTTATTGTAGTACTCACCAGCTAAAAGTTCATCAATATTATTACTGGCAAAAAAAGCTACAGCCACAACAGAGCAATTTTATAAAGATGGCTCCTGTATTATCATCTGTACCTGTGAGTATTTTTTTTGTAAACGGTGTGCAGCTTAATTTTGCAATACTGCCACCGGTTGATTATGTAAAAAACTTAGTAACCTAATGCTCCATCTTAGTGCTGCAACGCATTATTTTTTTTACAATCAAATTGTTGACATGCGCAAGGGCTGCTATGGCTTGTGTGGGCTTGTGCAAAATGAGTTAAAGAAAAATATTTTATTGGGTGATGTTTTTGTGTTTATCAATAAGCGGCACAACCAAATTAAATTATTACAATGGGATAAAGATGGCTTTGCATTGTATGAAAAAAGATTGGAAAAAGGCACTTTTGAAATGCCTGGCACTAATCAAAACAGCAAGGATGTTTTACTTACCAATGTATCGCTGCAACATATCCTGCAGGGCATCGTTTTAAAATCGGTACAACACAAAAAAAGATATACCACAGGTGTGTAAAAATACTGCTTAAAACGAGTGGCAGCAATGCTTTAAAGCCAATGTAATTGATTACTTTTACACCATCAATAACACGGCACAACATACCGATTTTAAAAGCCTGTTTGAGCAATCATTAGCCGTAATTGATGATCAGAAAAAAGCCATTGATCAGTTTCAAATAATAATAGCCAATCATCAAATTATTGAAGCTAAGCATCAGGAGGTAAACGATCTTCAATCTCAAAAAAATAATTTATTACAGCTACAGATTATAGAATTACAAAAGTTTATTTTTAGTGGCAAACAAGAAAAGTTTAAGCTCAACCCAAATAGTAACGAACAACAAACCAGCTTGTTTGAAAGTGATAAGATAGCCCAGGTAGTTGTAGAAAACATTAAGCATGTAAAAGCCCATGATGTAAAACAAACCGTTGTACGGGTAAATCACCCCGGCCGTAAACCATTACCGGCACACTTACGCAGAGAAGAAATTATCTTACTACCTACAGAAGATGTAACAGGCTTAACACCCATAGGTGAAGAAATAACAGAAATATTAGAGTATCAGCAAGGAGAGCTGTATGTAAAAAAATACATCCGTGCCGAGTACATAAAATCTACAGCCGATGGCATACAGGCAAAACGTGTAATAGCCCCATTACCTAACATGCCCATTGCTAAAAGTTATGTAGGAGCCTCTTTATTATCGCACCTGATGGTAAGTAAATACATAGACCACTTACCCATTTACAGGCAACTGCAAATGTTTACCCGCCAAAAAATAACCATAGAAGATAATACCGTTAATAATTGGTTTAAACAAGGCTGTAAATTAATAGAGCCGCTCTTTGAAGCACATGAACGGCAAGTGCTCTCTACAAAATATTTAGGGGTTGATGAAACACCCATAAAAGTTTTAGACAAAACAAAAAAGGGCACCACACACCAAGGTTATTACTGGGTATATTATAATACGCAAAGCAGGCAGGTATTGTTTAAATACCAAACAGGCCGTGCCGCACTATGGCCAAAAGAAACATTAAAAAATTATTCAGGCTATCTGCAAACAGATGGGTATGCTGCCTACAATCAGTTTGATGCTATAGAAGGTATTACTACCTTAAACTGCTGGGCCCATGCACGCCGTAAATTTATAGATGCCCAAAGTTTTGATAACACAAAAGCCAGTGAAGTGCTTACACAAATACAATTACTGTATGCGATAGAAAAACATTGCGTAGAAAATAATTATACCGCAGATGAGATAAAAAACTACCGGCAGCAAAAGACCGTGCCAATATTAAATACACTACATCAAAGACTACAAACACAACTTGCCGGCAGTCTGCCCAAAAGCCCATTAGGCATAGCCTTACAATATACCCTCTGCAGGTGGGATAAACTAAACGTATATACGCAGGATGGAAATTTACGCATAGATAATAACCTGGTAGAAAACAGCATACGCCCTGTAGCCATTGGCCGGAAAAATTATTTGTTTGCAGGCAACCATGAAGCTGCCGGAAGAAGCGCCATGCTGTACAGTTTATTTGCTACCTGCAAGCTGCACAACGTAAACCCCATCCAATGGCTTACCTGCGTCTTTGAAAACATCAACGACCATAAGATAAATGATATAGAACAATTGCTGCCACAAAATTATACAACTTTGTTGAATAGCAAATGATGGGGTTGGTGGAGGGGATA
>JAYURK010000039.1:0-6301 GCA_043756235.1 Ferruginibacter sp.
AATAAATTCTTTGGGAGAAAATGGCTTATTAGTTCTTTTTCCAAGTGATTTTTTTTATTCAAAAGTAATCACAGTCCCCTAACTAATAAAACTGAGCCGAATTTTGCTGTCCACCCTCCTTTGCTGTAAATTGGAAGTAAATCCAGTGTAATGCTTTCTACATGATGGAGAAAAAAGTACATATACAGTGAATCTCATAAATATTAATTTTTCAAAAATTAATTTGTATTGTGGGTTGGTTTTTAAAAGGTGAGGTAAAATATAAAATTTTATCAAAATTTGTAATAAAAAAATCCCCTGAGAAAAACAGGGGATTAATTTTTGGTATCGGGGAGCAGACTTGAACTGCCGACCTTCGGGTTATGAATCCGATGCTCTAACCAGCTGAGCTACCCCGACCTGCATTTTACCGCTGATTGCGGCGGGGTGCAAAAGTAAAGAAATGAAGGCAATTTCTGAAAACAAATCAATACAAATTGCCTTCATTATAAAAATAGCAATGGTTAAATGTGAGAATGGCTTTATATTTTTTCAGGAGGTACAGGCAGCGGCACCACATTTTTTACCGGTTTTATACTTTTTAAATAAGTAAATATTGCCTTAACATCATCATTGGTCATTGCAGCAAAATTATACCAGGGCATTGGCGGTAATAGCATACGGCCACCATCCTGGCCTTTATACTTACCCTGTGTAAAGGCTTTTTTAAATTGTTCCTCCGTCCACGTGCCAATGCCCGTAGCATCGGGAGTTAAATTACCGGCAAAAGAAATACCCCAAAAACCTGCCGCCGAAGTAAAATCGGGTGCAAAGGCGGAAAAGCCTGCAGTATAAAATTTTTTATCTGCCTTGGGTGCTGGTGTGGTAGATGAATAACCAGACAGCATTAATTCGGGAATTACCTCGGGGCCGTTTGGTCCCATTTTTTTGGGCGAATGGCAATCGTGGCAGCCAATAATTTGCACCAGGTAATCACCCCGTTTAATTAAATCTTCTTTACTGTTAGCAGGGAGGGCTGCGGTTTTTGGCAGAGCAGCATTATCGTTGCACCCTGTAAATACCGCGAATAATAAAATGGGAATTGCTAAAACTGAATTTTTCATTTTTCATTGTTTAAGGTTAAAAAAATAAAAATGTAAAAATTTCAGTGGCAAGCAGTACTTTAAAAATAAGTAAGTTTTTTAAAATTTACAAACAGGCAGTGCAGATTGTGATTTTTTATCTTAAAAAAGTTATTTTTATTTCCTGCAAATAATGCTGAAACGCCAAAACTAAATTTTAACTGTTATGCTGCTACGTTTTTCGATGTTTTGTATTTTTATATTTATTTTTTTGTGTACCAAGGCACAGCAAAACAAAGCCGACTCTTTTTTAAAGATGCAATTAAAAGCCGCAGGCAATAATGCAATATTGCAGGCAGATGCTTATAATAATACTGCCAGAAAATTTATAAGAATTGACCTGGCCAATGCAATGATCTTTTCAAGAAAAGCCCTGGCTATTGCCGAAGCAGAAAAATATAATTCCGGTACGGCAATGGCGTATTGTAATATAAGTACAGTGCTGGAGCGGCAGGGAAAAATAGATGCCGCTTTAACTGTAGCAGATAGTGCTGCGGCATTGGTGAAAAACGATACCAGCCATTCTGTGCAATGGTATCATACCTCTAACCTTGGCAACTTATACAGGCGCAAAGCTAATTACCCGCTGGCCTTACAATACTACCAGCAAACTGCAAAAATTGCTGAAGATAATAACGATGAAAAATTAAAAGCCAGCAGTTACAATTTATTAGGAATAATTTATGTAACGCTTAACGATTTAAACAGGGCAGAAGAGTTTCATACAAAATCATTAGCAGTAAGAACGGCTTTGAAAGATACGGTTAGCATGTATTACTCTTACGATAACCTGGGCATTGTAAACCGGGAAAGAAAAAATTATGATAAAGCACTGGAATACTATTTTAAGGCAAAAGAATTAGTAGAATTATTGAAAGACTCTGCCGGCATTTCATTTATGTACAACGATATTGGCGCTGCTTATTCATTTAAAAATAATACAACAGCGGCAGAAAAATATTTAAAAGCCTCCATCGGTATAAGAGAACGCAATAACGAAATGAATGAACTTGCTTATACTTATAATTATTTAGGCGAAAATTACGAGCGTAAAGGCGACCTGGTGAATGCAGAAGCTTCCATAAAAAAAGCGTTAGCCATTGCAGTGGCCATAAAAAATAATAAACAATTAATTGAAGCACACGAAAGCCTGGCCGATTTTTTCAGCCGCAATAAGAAATATGATTCTGCTTATGTGTACGAGCATAAATATAAACTGATAAAAGATTCTCTTATTAAAAAAGACCAGCAGGAATTAATTGCAGAGCTTACCACTAAGTACGAAACAGAAAAACAAAAGGCCCGTATTAAAGAACAGCAACTGGAGATAAATAAAAAAAATTACTGGCTAGCAGCTGAGCTGGGAACTGCTTTTTTATTACTGGTATGGGCATACGCTTTTTACAAACGCCGCAGGTTAAAGCAGGAGGCCCTGCTGCAACAGGAAATTATTAAGCAACAGGACATTAGTACCAAAGCCGTTATTGCCGCAGAAGAAAACGAACGCAAACGCATTGCTTCCGATTTGCATGATGGGGTAGGGCAGATGATGAGTGCCGCCAAAATGAATTTATCGGCTTTTGAAAGTGAAATAAAATTTGAAAGCCCCGAACGTAAAATGGCTTTTGAAAAAATAATTCAGTTGGTAGATGAGGGTTGTAAAGAGGTACGCAACGTTAGCCACCAAATGATGCCCAATGCCTTATTAAAACAGGGGCTGGCAAGTGCCATAAAAGAATTTATTGATAAAATAGATAATAATATTATTAAAGTAACACTGCATACCGAAGGATTGAATGAACGCTTAACCAGCAATACCGAAACCGTTTTATACCGGGTGATTCAGGAATGTGTGAACAATGTAATAAAACATGCAAACGCCAATGTGCTTGATATTGCCTTAATAAAAGATACCGATGGCATTGCCGTAACTATTGAAGATAATGGCCGTGGTTTTGATACTGCCAACAAAATGAATTTTGAAGGCATCGGGTTAAAAAATATTATTTCAAGAATAGAATATTTAAGAGGCACTATTGAATTTGATGCGGCGCCGGGCAGGGGAACATTGGTGGCTATACATATTCCGGAAACTTAAATTGTTTTTTTGTTGAGAAGATATGATTGATTTTTGTGCCAGAATATTTTATCGAAAAAATTTTGAATGCTGGAAAATCTAGTTCAAGCATGGTGCTACATTTTATCTTTTTGGATCATAAGCTATCATCCATTGTATTCCATACTGATCTGCAAACATTGCAAAATAATTACCTTCCGGGCTTTCTGCAATTGGCATTTCAATCTGCCCACCTGTTGAAAGTTCGTTAAATAATTTGATTGCTTCTTCTTTACTTTCTGCACTTATTGAAATAGTGTACCTGTTGCCTGTTATTAAATCCTGATCCATAAATTGAGGTGCCACATCACTTCCCATAAGCATGCCCGATTTACCAATGGGCAAAGCAATATGTACAATTTTATTTGCATCAGTTTCACTAAATGGATTGTTTGGGTCGTTAGGTAAATCCTTCAAACGTACAGGCGTTGTAAGTGCCCCACCAAAAACTGATTTATAAAATGTAAATGCTGCTTCGGTATTTCCTTTAAAAAGAATATGAGGATTAATTTGTGCCATTTTATATTTTTTTATATTTTTAAAAATTGTTTTATGCATCTGGAATATTGGGTTCCACCAAACGCTTTAATTTATCAAGAGATTCCTGCCAACCTAAATAACACATCTCCACAGGTATTATATCAGGAATACCTTCCTGCGTTGCAAAAAATTCTGTACCACATAACACCGGCTGTAATGTTATCGTTGTTATCATTTGTCCGGGCAAATTGGGGTCATCAAACTGGTCAGTATATTTCAGCAGTTCGTTTGGTATAATCTGTAAATACCCACCACCAAAAGAATGGGTTTTGCCTGTAGTAAAATTAGTGAACGACATTTTGTAAGTGCCACCCACTTTACAATCCATATGGTGCACTTTACAAACAAAGCCATAAGGTGGTATCCACGATGCCATCGCATCTGCATTTGTAAATGCTTTAAATATTTTTTCAGGACTTGCTGCAAAAACCCGGTGCAGTTTTACAATATTGTTTGCCATTTTATTTAATTATTTATGAAGATATATTTAGAATTTTCTTTTTAATGTCCTGTCAGTTGGTGAGTACCGCAGTACAAATTCCACCGTTGTTTCTGGCTTTTGCAGCGCTGAAATTTTATCGTTGCCGCCCGGCCTTTGAAGCCATTTTAAAATCTGAATTGAAGTTAACAACAAAAAATCAAATTAAAATATGGCTTCCCCAATCAAAGCAAACAGCCAAATTTTTAACAGCGATAAATTTCTATACTGCTTATGGCTGCATTTCGTTTTGTTGTTTGCCCATTAGTTTTGTGGCGAATATTTTACAAGGTCTATACTTATTCCATTTGGATCCTGGATGGCAAAATGCCTGTCGCCCCAGGGTTCGTTGCGAATATCAATTTTGATTTCAATTGATTTCTTTTTTATGTCGCGGTACAGTTTGTCCACATCTTCCACTTCAATTGTTAAATACATGCCCTGGCAGTTAAATGGTTTGTGAAAAAGAGTTTGCTGGCTTGGGTGATTGGGTAGTAAAAAACTAATTTCTGCTTCTTTATTGGGCGTATGCAACAATAGATAAAATTCGTTTTCAAAAGTTACCCCAAAGCCTAAAATAGCAGTGTAGAAAGTTTTTGTTTCTTTTAATTTTGCTGTTACAATACCTGCGTTTAGTTTCATCTTATTTTTATTTATAGTTGATGTAGTAGTTTGAGAAAAGGCATTTACTGCAAAAAAAAGCAGCGTTAAAGCCGTTAAAAAATGTTTCATAAATCTTTTATTTTATTTACAAAACAAAATTCTTATAAATTACCAGGTAAACATTGTAAAAATCGGACAAATTTTATCTTCCAAATGCTTTAGCGGGTGTAACTCCATAAAAGTTTTTAAACTCTTTTATAAAATGCGCCTGGTCGTAGTAACCCACATCAAAAAATAATTTATTTTCTCTTAAACTTTGTGTAGAAGGTTTTGCCCTTAAAATATTTTGAAACCGAACCACTTTGCTAAATGTTTTTGCTGTGTCGCCTATATAAAACTTAAAAAGTCTGCGCAGTTGCCTGGGGCTGATACCTGTATTTAAATCCGATTCAATATTAAGTACCCCATAATTTTCAAGAATGATATTTATAGATTCGTACAACCTGTTATCATTGTTAAACTTAACTTTTTTAATCAGGTGCAAAAAGTAGCCGTCAAACAATGTTTTTATTTGTGCAATGGTTTGTTGCGGGTTAAAATTATTAGCAATAAATAAAGCTGTTTCAGGGATAACGTTTTCTAAATGTTCAAAACGATTGCTAAGTGCTGCGGCATTAATATTAAAAATTTGCGGAAACATTGTTGGTAAAAAACGAACACCGATATAATGAAAAGAGTGATCAAGTGGAAATGCTGTGTATTTTTTGCAAAAGCCCATCACAAAATTTTCCTTTGGATTATTAAGTTCAAAAAATATATCTATGCAACCATCGGCTACTACTTTATAATTAAAAGATTCTTTAAGGGTATGCGTTGTTTTAAGTTGCCAGTAACAATAAATAAAGGGTTGAAGATTTAAATGGGGTAAAACTTCCAGGTAAGTTACATTTTCTGCCGATTGTTTTATTGTCGGTTGAATGGGATTGTAAAGTTGTCTTATGTCTGATGAAAATGTCAATATTTTTTTATTCCTTCAAAATTTATGTAATCAAAATTATAAATGTACAATTTAATATAATGCCGATTGAGGTATGCAAAGCAGCTTTGCAGTAAACCAATGGCTGCGGGTGGTGTTTGGGTATAATTTTTTTTTTACTGCTCTCCTGCGGCTACAATCATTTGGCAAGGACCCGCAAATTCACTTGCCGTTTCAAACTGCTGAAGGGCCGTTTCAATTTCTTCCCATACCGCTTCTTTCTCCAAATCATTTAAGCTGCTCATCATTTGATGCAAAGCACCAAATGATTCTTTTACAAACTGTACATAATCTTTCGCTGACTGAAGCAATAGCGGAGAATCAACAAGCTCCGCCCTTACATTTTTAAAGCCCGCTTGTGAAAAGGCTTTTTCGATAACCCCTTCGGCACCTAAACTAAAAGGCCC
>JAYURK010000040.1:0-19556 GCA_043756235.1 Ferruginibacter sp.
TTCTTTAAGCCCTTCTGTAATTTCCATATAATTAATATCCTGTATGCCGGTTTGTACTTTTACTTTTTTTATTTTATTGTCTTTATCCAAAATAAATACAACAACTTCCAGGTCATCGTAGGCCGATGCTGCTGCTGTGGTGGCTTCATCGGTTTTGTTTTCGATATTTTTTTTACCGGTTTTACCGCTATCATTTTTATCACGTGTAGTTACAGCTTTGGTAGGCACACTTAAAACATTTTGATGTGTTTTAGTTTGTATATCGGCATTGGCGCTCATGCCCGGCCTGAAAGGAAAAGTACCTTTGCCCAAAAGATCCATATAACTTTCCTGTAAAATGCGGATGTACACTTTGTATTGTGTAACATCATTAGTAGCATTGCTTAATGCACTTTGGGTAGAAGCACCGTTATTGCTGCTGGCAATTTGTGTTACAATGCCTTTAAATTTTTTGTCGCCATAAGCCTCTACTTTTATTATGGCGCTGTCGCCCAATTTTACTTTTGGTATATCATTCTCTCCCACATCTACCCTTATTTCAATTTTAGCCATATCGGCAATACGCATCATTTCGGTACCAACGTTAAAGCTATTACCGGCAACTTTCTCTCCTTTTTTTACATTTAATAAAGATATCACGCCATCAGTAGGTGCAACAATTACGGTTCTGCCTAAATCTTTATTAGCTTTTTGCAAGTTGGCCTGCGCACTTTGGGCACTGGCCCGGGCACTTTGTACACTTGCCTGCCCACCACGTATACCCTGTACCGCAGCATTATAATTTGCCTTTGCACTTTTGTAATTAGATTCAGCAATATTAAATTCGCTGCGGCTAATTACTTTATCATCAAACAATTGTTTTTGCATATTGTAAGTTCTTTCCGCCTGCTCCTGCTGTGCTTTTAGTGCATCCAGTGCCGCCTGCGAATTACTCACCTGAGCCTGGCTGATGTTTACCTGTGCCTGGCTTTGTGCCACACCACTTGCTGCCTGGTTACGTTGTATATTATAAATGTCTGCAAAAATTCTGGCCAGCACCTGTCCCTTTTTTACCGTATCACCTTCCTGTACATTCAGCTCGGTAATTTCGCCGCTGATGTCGGGGCTAACCTTTACTTCTATCTCAGGGTAAATTTTTCCGGGGGCATTTACAATTTCTGTAATGGTTCTTTTCTGTACTTTTTCGCTAACTACTTTTATGCCGTCATTTTTTCCAAACACACCGGCCTTGCTCAACCCGGTTAATACCACTAACAAAATACCTACCGAAATTAAAATCCATTTAAGCGATTTACTCATTGTTTTTTTTTTGTGAGCCCGGCCAAAGTTCTTTGTGCATCTTCATTGGCGTCGCACTCTTGTACAGTATATCTTTATTCAACTAATCTATTTTGCTACAGCTTTCAATCTATAAAAAATTTTTCAAATTATTATACTCCAAAGTTCTCCGCCGTTGCGGAGCGGAGGGGGCTTCTCTACAACTTCAATCCCTGCCCCTTATAAAATTCCAGCACTTTCATTTTAAAAACATAATCAAACTGGTTTGCAGTACTTTCTAAATTTACCCTGAATAAATTATTTTGAATCGTTAACAGGTCGTAGGTAGAAAGCATGCCCACATCATATCGCTTTTGTGCAAACGAATAGCTGCGTTCGGCAGCAGCTACCGATTTTTTACTGGCATTGTATTTCTCTAAAGCAACAATGGCATTATTGTAGGCCTGGTAAATATCCTGTTGCAGTTTTAAATTATCCTGTGTTTTTATTAACTCCAGGTTTTTTAAACTTAATTTACTCCGCTCATAATTACTTCTTAATGCACCGCCATTAAAAATGGGCACACTAATACCAATACCAATATTCTGCCCAAAATTATCAGCAAATTGTTTAAAAAAATTATTAGGGGTAATAAATCCACTTTTATTACCCGTTAGTCTAAATTCGGGTTGCACTACATTAAAAGAACCTGAAGTAGTGTTTACAATTAAACCCGTGTTGGCAAAAGTTCCGGTGCCTACTCTCTCTGGTATAGGTGTACGAAAATAAATATAGTTGGTATTCATTCCGCCAAATGCACCAACAGAAGGTTTCATGGCACCCTTTGCAGCATCACGGTTTTTTTCACCGGCATTGTATTTATAAATATTGTATTGCTGCTGTGGTAAATTAGCAAGGGCAGTGGTGTACACCACATCAGGCTGCAGGGTGGCAATATCATCCACCGGAATTTTATCCACCGGCGGTGTTTCAATTTCAAAAGCTGCAGCAGCATCTAAATTTAAACTGGCTTTTAAATTAAGTAAACTTTGCTGCACATTGCCTTTTGCAGTAATATAGGTGGAGCTGTCTCTTGCCACCTGCGCCTCCAGTTCGGCAGCATTTAATTCCGGTAAACTTCCGGCATCTACTAATTTCCTGGTATTACTTAACTGGGCTTTCGATTGCTGTAATTGCACACCCACAATTTTTCCCTGTTCCATGTTTAATAAAACCTGCAAATAATTTACAGCAATTATAAGTGCTACATCGTTTTTTTGTTTTTCTACAAAAGCACGGCTGGCAAGCGCTTCCAGCTTATCGGCTTCAATAATATTTCTTTTGCTAAACCAGTTAAATATAGACACACTGCTTTGCATGCCCAGGCTGGTGTTAAAAAATTTTTGATCTTCAAATATACCGGTAGTCGGGTTTTCCCTCCGGCCAAAACTCATGCTGTAATTATTATTTAAATTAAGCGAAGGAATTTGAGACAGCTTATCCTGCTTTACCTGTATATCCGAAAACCCGGTTTGTATAACAGCCTGGCGCACATTAAAATTGTGCTCAATGCCATATACAATACATTTTTGCAGGCTCCACTTTTCCTGGGCCGCTGCCTGCACACTAATTGTAACTAAAAGTATAAGAGAGTAAAGTTTGTAGCGCATGAAACAAAAATATAACATCCCCGTTAAAACAAACCAAAGCATTTTTATAAGCGGTAACAAAACGCAAATAAAAGTTAAACGCAAAAATTGATTTCTTTTAAAAATTAAAGATTGTATCTTTCAAACACCATAATTTGCTGCCATGCTTAAATCCCTGGGCGTTAGTATAATAATTTGCACCAGTTTTTTACAAGCCAGCGCTCAAAAAATTGAGGCTGCTATTAATAATTACAGCGAAAATTTTGCCGCCGAAAAAGTACACCTGCACTTTGATAAGGAAGTGTACTTGCCCGGAGAAACCGTTTGGTTTAAGGCTTATGTATTTGAAGAAAACCTGCCTTCGCTGCGCAGTACTAATTTCTATATTTCTTTGTACAATAAAAACGGAACGGCACTGCAGCAAAAAATTTACCCAATAATTAATGCCACGGCTGATGGCCATTTTGATATTGCAGATACCACAACCAGCGATCAGCTCATCTGCCGTGCGTATACAAGCTGGATGCTTAATTTTGATACTGCCTTTCTTTTTACTAAAGCCATAAAAATATTTACCGGCAATGCTGCAACAGATACCATAAAAAAATCCACTGCTGTAAGCCTGCGTTTTTTTGCCGAGGGCGGCGATATGATAGAAGGGGAAAGAAATACCGTTGCTTTTAAAGCAACTTATAATAATGGGTTGCCTTTTCAAGTTAATGGTATAATAAAAAAGCAACCCACCGGCGAAGAAGTGGCTACCCTTAAAACTCAGCACGACGGTATGGGTAAGTTTGATATAGAACAACAACCGGGTGAAAAATATTTTGCCGAATGGACAGATAATAATGGCAAGCTGCAACAAACGCAGTTGCCCGAAAAAAAATTAACCGGTGTTGCTTTTAAAGTGGTACAGCAAAAAACGAAACTGTATTATAATGTAGTAAATAAATCAGCCACTGATACTTTGCATGTGCTGGCCTACATGTATCAAAAAATAATTTACAAAGCCAGTTTACCAATTGCAAGCGGCGAAAGGCACACCGGCGTAATTCCGTTGGAAAGTTTTCCATCAGGTGCTTTGCAGCTTACTGTTTTTAATGCAGCTTGGCAGCCCGTTGCCGAAAGAATATGCTTTATCAATAATAATAATTTTTTATTAAATACCACTGTTAACGCTACAGCAATTAATTTACAAAAAAGAGGAAAAAATAGCATTGAGATTTCCATGGCCGATACTGTGCCGGCAAACCTTTCTTTATCCGTTACAGATGCAGATTTTAACAGCGAAGCAAGCGGCACCAGCATCATCAGTAATTTATTATTGAGTGGCGATATAAAAGGGTACATTAATAACCCTGCTTATTATTTTACAAAACCCGGCGATGCTTTGCTGCAGGAACAACTGGACCTGGTGATGCTTACACACGGGTGGCGCAGGTACAACTGGGATAATATGCTTGCGCAAAAAATGCCGGTCATCAATTTTGCGCCAGATAATTATTTAAGCCTTTACGGGCAAATAAGCAACGACGCTTTGTACAAAATAAAAAAAGAGGAGACCGTAAACCTGATTGTAAAAACAAAAGACAGCACTACTCATTATTATTTTGCAAAACCCGATGAAAAAGGGTTTTTAAAAACTGGCGGTTTAATTTTTTACGATACCGCTAAAATTTATTTTTCGTTTAACACCGAAAAATTATTTAACAAACAACTGGCATTCAGTAACAGCAACCTTACATTGGCGCAAGGGGCAGCGATAAATAATTATCACGATTATTTTTATAAAGAATATAATGGTGTGAATGCAAACCCAGCGTTAACCAGTTTTTACACCGCCTTTAAAAACAATCTTTTTGTAACCAAAGAAAAAACGCTGCAGGGCGTGGTGGTTAAAAGCGGGGGCTGGCGCAACTGGAAAAATGACCCCATTGTAAAGATGGATGAAAAATACTCAAGTGGCATGTTTAGTGGTGGCGCAACAGGGTATGCTTTTGATTTGGTACATGATGAAAAGGCATGGACTAAACTGGATATTTACAACTATATCAGAAACAATATACCCGGTTTAGTAATTGGCAATTTTAATATTGCAAATGGCCGACCTTTATTTTACAGAGAGAGAAAAGTTATTATCTATATTGATGAGCATGAAATGCAGGATAGTGATTTAGAAAACTTAAGTATTGCCCAGGTTGCTTTTATAAAATTGCTTCCAAATTTTATGGGCAGAGGTGCCGATGCAGGTGGCAGCTCCATTACACCTGCATTGTCAGTATATACCCGAAAAGGAAATGATTTGATCGATCGGTCACCAAAACAATCCGACCTGGGAATGGTTAAAGTTGCCGGCTACTCAAGCGTAAAAGAATTTTATGCGCCAGCGTATTCATCGAGCAGCAAAGTAACCGGTAACGATGCCCGAACAACTTTACTTTGGTTACCTTATATTTTTACCGATAAAAATAATTTAAAAATTCCCATTACCTTTTATAACAATGATATCAGCAAAAGGATAAAAATTATTGTAGAAGGTATTAATGACGAAGGCAAATTAATACACCTTGAAAAAATAATAGAGTAATTACATTTTTTCAAAAGCCTGTTCCAGGTCTTTTATCAAATAATCCGCATCTTCTAAACCCACATACATACGCAGCATGCGGTGTTCTTTATTGGCTGCATCAAAATCGGCGGGTGGTATACCCGAGCATTTAGGTATAATTAAACTTTCGTGGCCACCCCAGCTTACCGCCATAAAAAAATGCTGCAGGTCTTCGCAAAATTTTTCTATTGCATTAATATTTTCGGCTTTAATTATAAAAGTAAATAAACCGCAGGCGCCGGTCATTTGCTGTATAGCCAATTGGTACTGGGCAAAACTTTCATCAAAAGGAAAAATTACATTTTCTACTTTGTGGTGTTGTTTTAAATACGCCACCACTTTTTTGGTGGAGGCGGTAATGCGGTCTAATCTTGCAGGCAATGTTCTTAATCCTCTTAATAATAACCAGGCATTAAAAGGCTGAATGCCGCTGCCAATATTCATATACTCGCTGTTGAATATTTTTTCAATCATTTCTTTTTTACCACTAAGCACACCACCTAACGTGTCGCTGTGGCCGCCGATGTATTTTGTAGCGGTTTGCATTGTTAAATCAATACCATACTCAATGGGCTTTTGATAAAGCGGCGTACAATAACTGTTGTCGATAATGGTTATAATATTTTCTGCTTTGGCCAATTCGGCAACCGCTTTTAAATCCTGCAGTTTATAATCCCAGCTGTTAGGACTTTCTAAATAAATCAATGTGGTGTTGGGTAAAATGGCCCTTTCAAAATTTTCTATAGCAGTGCCATCAATATAAGTGGCGGTAATATTAAAGCGGGGTAAAATATCGTTGAACAATTTTTGCGTCCAGGTATAAGGTTTTGCCACACTTACAATATGATCGCCGCTTTTTACATTGGCCAGCACGGCCGCAAAAGTTGCAGCAGCGCCATTGTTAAACACCAGGCAATCTTCTGCACCGTCTAATGCGGCTAATTTTTTTCTTAAAATATCTACGGTGGGGTTTCGGCCACGGCTGTATAAATAAGTGCTGTATTCATCAGCAAATGCGCTGCGCATTTCAGCCACTGTTTTAAAAACAAAATTGCTGGTTTGCATTATGGGTGGCGCCACAGCGTTAAAATAATTTTCCCTGTCTTCGGCCAGCTCGTTAATAATGTAGGAGATATCCATCATGATATATTAATTTTTATTTTTTTTCAGCTGCGACAGTAAAAAATACAAACCTGCAAATACCGCCATTACTGCAATGCCAATTAATGCGGCATGCTTATTATCTTTATAATCTAATGCAATACTGATGGCCACAAAAATGTACGCTGTAATAAATATTAGCGGCAATAAAGGAAACCATTTCATTTTATAAATGCCGGTGTCATCTAAATGTTTTGTCTTCTTTCTTAAAATAAAAATGGTAGCGGCAGAAAGTATCATACCAAAGCAATCTAAAAAAATGGTAAAGCTTAATATCCGGTCAAATTCTTTAGCCCAAAAAATTATAATAATACAAATGGCAGCAAAAACTGACAGCGACACTGTTAGTACATCGGTTTTAGGATTACGTTTTTTAAATACCGGGGGTAAAATATTGTCCTCGCTCATGGCATACATAACCCTTGGGTTGCTCATGAGTAAAACATTTACATAAGCCAGCACACTTAAAAATAAAAAGCCCGATAAAACCCTCTCGGCATTTATACCAAATATTTTTGAAGCCATAAAAGCGGCTATATTTTTGGTATCCTTATCATGCAATGTATCAAACCCAATAACTTTTATATAAGCATAATTAATGGTTAGGTAAAGGGTTACAATAATGGCAATGCCCAAAAAAATACCTCGGGGTACATTTTTGGCAGCTTTATCTACTTCGGCACCAAAATTTATAGTTTGCTGGTAGCCACCATAGGTAAAACTTACGGCTACTAATCCAATTCCAAAAGCTTTAATATACTCTTTAAAAGTTGGGGATACTGTTGATGTGTTGATGAGTTGATTTGCTGCACTGTTATCTGCAAAAAATAATGGCGTAATCAGCAACAGTATTAAAATAATTTTTATAACGGTTAAAACATTTTGTGTTTTGGCACTCATTTTTAAACCGGCTAAGTTTACGCCGTAAAAAATTATAATGGCTGTAATGGCAATAATGATATGTATAGTTTGAATAAAATTTGCATTGGCTGCAACTTTCATCCATTCCGTATCTTTCGATAAAGGAATAAAAATGGCAGTAATATATTCTCCGCCTACTAAAGCCACAGCCGCCAGCGATGCAGCATTGCTTACTAATATTACACAGTTAATGGCAAAGGCTACAGAGGGATGGTAAGCATAAGAAAAAACTTTATAGTAGCCACCTGTTACCGGCAGTCGGCTTCCAATTTCGGCATAGGTTAGTGCGCCGCACAATGCAATCAGCCCTCCTGCTATCCATGCAGCAAAAAATAAAAAAGTATCCGGAGCAGCCTGCGCCACATTTAATGGTGTTCTAAAAATGCCCATACCAATTACCAGGCTCACCACAATCATGGTAAAATCAAAAAGATTAAGTTGGTTAGTTTTTGCTGTCATCATTTGAAGATACGGTAAATTTGTATTGTCAAAAAAAACCGCGACGCCTCAAAATAAATCGTCGCCTCCATTTTAAATTATTAACGATAGTTTTATATCCAAATGAAAATTGCTGTAAAAAATATGGTTTGTCCACGATGTGTGATGGCGGTAAAGCTGGAGCTTGAAAAATTAAAAATGCCTGCTGTTGCTGTATCCATTGGCGAGGCAGAGTTGCTAAAACCAGCAACGGCTGCACAATTACAGCAACTGAATAAACGCCTGCAGCAAATAGGGTTTGAATTATTAGATAATCAAAAACAGCAACAGGTGGAAAAAATAAAAAACCTGCTGATAAAAAAAGTACAGTCTGGCGAAATAGAAGAGCATTTTAGTATCAGTGGTTTTTTAAGTAAAGCCCTTCACAAAGAATATAATTATCTCTCCCGTTTATTTTCTGCGGTAGAAAGTGTAACGATTGAACAATTCTTAATTCTTCAAAAAATAGAAAAAGTAAAAGAGTGGCTGGTATATGATGAATTAAATTTGAGTGAAATTTCGTACAACCTTGGTTACAGCAGCGTGGCACATTTATCTGCACAATTTAAAAAAGTAACGGGCTTTACGCCAAGTGCTTTTAAAAAATCGGGCCACCGCCGAAAATCACTGGATGATGTGTAACTTTTAAATACAACTCTTTTCCTTAATTATATAACAATTGAACAGGAGCGTCATGATAATTTTGTGGGGTAAATAAAATTTTAATGACACACACATATAACATTGCCGGTATGACCTGCAGCAGCTGCCAGGCAAAAGTGCAGCAAATTTTATCGCAGGTTGATGGCGTTACAAAAGTAGCCGTGGATTTGCAGAAAGCTGAAGCTACCGTACAAATGGATAAACATATTGGTACAGGTATTTTACAAAAGGCATTACAAGGTTATCCAAAATACCAATTAAAAGAAAAAGATAATCCTCAACAACCCATAGCCCCGGCTATTGTTGAAGAACCCAAAAAATCGTGGATAGCAATTTATAAACCGGTGCTGCTCATTTTTGGGTACATTACTGCAGTAAGTTTATTGATAGAATATATGTATGGCTCATTTGTACTAATGCGCTGGATGAACAATTTTATGGCCGGTTTCTTTTTAGTATTTTCTTTTTTTAAATTATTAAACCTGAAAGGTTTTGCAGAAAGCTACAGCATGTATGATGTTTTAGCAAAACGCTGGAATGGCTGGGGATATGTGTATGCATTTGCCGAACTGGGATTAGGTATTGCTTTTATAACAGGTTTTTATCCGTTGCTTACCAATGCTGTTACCCTTGTAATAATGCTGGTAAGCATAATTGGTGTACTGCAATCAGTTTTAAATACACGCAAAATAAAATGCGCCTGCCTGGGCGATGTGTTTAATTTGCCCATGAGCACCATAACTATAATTGAAGATGCGCTGATGATTATAATGAGCGGAATTATGTTATTTAAAATGTTGTAGTGACATCAATAAAAGCAATAAAGCAATTATTTTTTTAAAAATTTTTAAGCAACATTGGTTAGTAAAAGAATTGCAATAACCGTTTTTAATAGACTTCCTTCTTATTTCTACCAAAATACTCGTCATAATTATGTAAATATTTTTTATAATTATGTAACAATATTGCCTGACCGTAGAGTAGATTTATATTTGGAGTTGCGTAATGTCTTCGTGTGAGTGGTTAGTAATGCAGCAAAAAGCCTAACTTTTTTTTACAAAAAGTTTTAAACAAACGAATATCATGTAACCTCCTGAGTCATATCATTATTTTTATCAAGGGTAATTTGTTTCTTTAGGTATTGATAATAAGTTGTTGCATAGTTATTGTAACAGGTACAAAAGTATTTTATACGCATCTGGCAAAATGAAAAAATTTTTTATCGCCATATTAGCCTTCATATACATCACCACCTCTAATGGCGCTGTACTTAATATGCATTATTGCATGAGTGAACTGGCGGATTGGGGACTGGGCCACAATGAATCAGCAATATGTGGCAAGTGTGGCATGAAGGAAGTAAAGGGTAGTAATAAAGGTTGCTGCAGCCATGAGCAAAAGTTAATAAAAAATGTAACTGATCAAAAGACCATCCAGCCAGCTTTTCAAATGGCTCCCGTAATTGCGATGGCGGTTCCTGTTTCTTTTATTGAAATCCCTTCTGATAATTGCCCTTATATGGGTAAAGAAATTCCTCAAAGATATGGGCTTCTTCTAACTGATGGAGTAGCGGTCTATATCCGCCACTGCGTTTTCATTATTTAAATTTTACCTGGTTATTACCCCAAGGGCAAATTTATTTGTCAGGCTTCCGGCATTAATTTTTTGCATCAACTTAATTATTCTCTTCACATAAAAATTACAAAATGAAATATTTAAAAATGCTGCTGATGACAGCTTTAACCATCTTTACAATTTCCGTTTTTGCCCAGCAAACTACGGGCTTTAAAAAGAAAACTTCAAAACAGCAATCAGCAAAGGTATCTTATTACTGTCCCATGCACCTGGATGAAGTAAGTGGTAAACCGGGTAAATGCTCAAAATGTGGCACTACTTTAAATCTTACGCCAAAAGAAAAAATGAAAATATATACTTGTCCGATGCATGCCGATGTAAGCAGCGCCAAACCCGGCAAGTGTTCAAAGTGTGGTATGGATTTAACCATTGTAAAGGATAAATAAAAACAGAGCAGGAGATTTAAAAAGGCAATAGACAGTTTAGCTTAAATAAGATTGCATAAAACTGTTCACCCAAATTTTTATCAACTATAAACCTGTTATTCAAAATGCTTTCGAAGTTATAAGGCACATCTCTTTCGGAGTTCTTGAATTTAGCTACATCAGGTAGGATATAAAATTAAAAGTAATGCAAAATACCGGGAACGACTTTACTTATCATGCAATAAAAATAGAAGAAGCCATCGTATTGCTGAACAGTAATACGGAACAAGGTTTATCCAGTGAGAAGGCTAAAGAAATGCTTGAGCGGTTCGGTCCCAATGCTATTGAAGAAGCTAAGTCACTCCGTCCTTTACAAATATTGGCAAACCAGTTTAAAAGCCCAATTGTTTATCTACTGTTTTTCGCTGTGGCAATGTCTTTCTGGTTTAAAGAATGGCTGGATGGCATTGCTATTTTAATAGTTATTTTCATCAATACAGCCATTGGATTTTATATGGAATTTAAAGCGCAGCGGTCTGTGCTGGCTTTAAAAAAGCTTTCTTCCATACCTGCAAAAGTGCTTCGTGAAGGAAAACTTACTGAAATTAATTCGGAAGAAATAGTACCCGGCGACATTGTATTTGCAGAGGGTGGTGATATGATACCGGCGGATGGAAGAATATTTAAAGCCACGCAACTGCTGATTGACGAATCGGCACTTACAGGCGAATCCGTCCCTGTTGAGAAGAAGGCTGCTGATTTGCCTGAGTCCACAATTCTTGGAGACCGCACCAATATGGCCTTTAAAGCCACGAATGTTTCTAAAGGTAATGGCTATATATTGGTTTGTGCTACAGGTATGAAAACTGAATTGGGAAAGATTGCCAACCTTGTTCAATCATCGGAGCAGGCAGCAACTCCATTAGAAAAGAAGCTGGAAGAGTTTAGTAAAAAGCTAATCAAAATTACGGTAGGGCTGGTGGTGCTTATTTTTATCGCAGGATTAATTAATGGGGTACCCATTATTGAAATGCTGCAAACAGCTATTGCATTAGCTGTTGCCGCCATTCCGGAAGGGTTGCCAATAGTAGCCACCATGACTTTAGCACAAGGCATGCTAAAAATGTCCCGCTACAATGTTATTGTAAAAAAATTGTCGGCTGTAGAAACTTTAGGTGGCACCAATGTTATCTGCACTGATAAAACCGGTACACTCACACAAAATAAAATGGAAGTGGTATTTGTTGATACCGCTTCAGGCACATGGAAAAAGGAGGTTGCCTTTACCGGCAAAAAAGAGCAGTTGGAATTGATATCTCAATGCGCTGTTTTATGCAACACAGCCGATATTCAGACAACCGAAAAAGAAACAAAGGAAATTGGTGACCCATTGGAGATAGCCTTATTAAAGTTTTCAAAAGATAAAGGCGAAGACATCAATACAATCCGGGCAGCATTTATAAAGAAAGACGAAGAGCCCTTCTCCAGCGAAACAAAAATTATGTCCACATTGCATGAGCATGATGGTAAATATTATCTTTTTGCAAAAGGTGCTCCCGAAGAATTATTGCTGAAGTGTACACAGGTTTTTGAAGATAGTGAGGTGGCGATGGGTACTTCAAAAAGAGAAGAATGGTTATCAAGAGCAGAAAAATCTTCTTCATCAGGCCATCGCATGATTGGCATGGCATACAGAAAGATTGATAGCGTACCTTCTTCCTTAATAGACGACTTGGTTTTTCTCGGGCTGGTTGGTATGATTGATCCGCCAAGACCAGAAGTACAGGCAGCCATCAATGATTGTAAAACGGCCGGAATAAAAGTGGTGATGATCACTGGCGATCATCCTGCCACGGCACATTATATAGGAACTCAATTGGGTATATCAAAAGAAGATGACGTGCCGGTAATTGGAAAGGATATGAAGGAATTTGAAGCGCTGAGCGAAGAAGAAAAACAGCATTGGATTAATACTTCGGTTTTTGCCCGTGTCACTCCTAAACACAAGTTAGATCTTGTAAAAGTTTTCCAGGAAAAAGAATATGTGGTGGGTATGACGGGTGATGGTGTAAATGATGCACCAGCAATTAAAAAATCTGATATCGGTATTGCTATGGGGCTTCGGGGCACTCAAGTGGCGCAGGAAGTTTCGGACATGGTATTAAAAGATGATTCCTTTTCATCCATTGTAGTGGCCATCAAACAGGGACGTATTATTTTTGAGAACATTAAAAAATTTGTAACCTTTCTTCTATCGTGTAACCTCAGTGAACTGGTCGTGATTGCTGTTGTGGCAATCATGAACCTTCACTTCCAGTTGTTGCCATTACAAATACTATTTATCAATCTTATTACAGATCTGTTACCTGCGCTGGCATTAGGTGTCATCAAAGGTGGGGAAGATATTATGAAATCGCCTCCCCGAAAATCATCTGAACCTATTATTGATAAAAACCGCTGGAAACTGATTTTCTTTTACTCAATAGTTATTGCATCCGTAAGTTCCATTGCTGTTCTTTTCAATCATAATACTTTCCATAGCGGTGAGCAGCTGGATGAGGCGATGTGCAACAACATTTTATTTTTTACCCTGATTTTCTGCCAGCTTTTACATGTATTCAATATGGGTAACGGCCCATTCTTTAATAACGAGGTTATTAAAAATAAATTTGTGTGGTATGCAGTAACAGGCAGCCTTGTTATTTTGTTGGGCGTTATTCAAATACCCTTTGTACGCCAGGCATTAAACATAGTACCCATGACATTCACTGAATGGATCATCATTCTTTCTGCCGCTTTTTCTTCCGTCATAATTATACAGGTAGTAAAATCTTTAAAACTTTTTAAACATAATGGACAGCCAGAATCAAAATAAAGTATGATCAGCAATTTTATAAAATGGGCTTTAAAGAACCGCATGGTAGTGCTGCTGATAGCTGCAGCAGTAACGGGTTATGGTTTTTACTCCATTAATAATACAAAGGTAGATGCCATACCTGACCTGTCTGAAAACCAGGTTATCATCTTTACGGAGTGGATGGGCAGAAGCCCACAGATAATGGAAGACCAGGTAACCTACCCGTTAGTAAGTAACCTGCAGGGTATCCCCAAAATAAAAAACATCCGGGCCAACTCCATGTTTGGGATGAGTTTTGTTTTTGTAATTTTTGAAGATGATGTGGATATTTACTGGGCACGTACAAGAGTATTGGAACGGCTTAATTATGCCCAGCGTTTATTGCCGCAAAATGTTGTACCCACATTGGGCCCGGATGGCACCGGCTTGGGACATATTTTCTGGTACACTCTTGATGCACCCTCACACGATTTAGGAGAATTAAGAGCCTTACAAGACTGGTATATAAAATTTGCTATACAAACAGTACCTGGTGTAAGCGAAGTAGCATCTTATGGAGGTTTTCAAAAACAATATCAAATTGTAATTGATCCGCACAAGCTAAGCTATTACAATATTCCTTTAATGGATGTGATTGCTAAAGTAAGGGCAAACAATAACGATGTTGGTGGAAGAAAAATTGAAATGGCGGATATGGGATATATCATCAGGGGCGTTGGCTACATTACTCAAATAAAAGACATTGAAGAAATAGCATTACTAACACAAGGCTCTATTCCCATCCGCATTAAAGATATTGCTACTGTGCAAATGGGTGGTGAATTACGCCTGGGGATTATAGAAGAAAATGGCGAAGGAGAAAAAGTAGGTGGCATAGTTATTATGCGATATGGAGAAAATGCAAAAGAGGTAATTGATAAGCTAAAAGAAAAATTAAAGGATGTAGAAAAGGGGTTACCTGCAGGCGTTAAGTTTCATACCGCTTATGACAGGTCTGATTTAATTGAAGCTACCATTGCAACTTTAAAAAAAGCAGTGATAGAAGAAATTATTGTTGTTGCCATTGTACTACTCATCTTTCTGCTACATGTACGCAGTGCTTTAATAGTGGTTATTACAATTATAATGAGTGTGTTGATTTCATTTATTATGATGGATTGGTTTAATGTAAGCTCTAACATTATGTCGCTTGCAGGTGTGGCACTGGCAGTAGGCGATTTGGTAGATGCAGGAATTGTGATGGTGGAAAATGCATTAAAATCTATAACGGAAGAAACCGAATAAAAATTTGTTATGATATCAAACGAAGAAAGATTAAAAAGAATTGAAAGCTCCTCCGTATTGGTGGGACGGGCAGTTTTCAGTTCTATATTAATTACGCTGGTATCGTTTGCACCTATACTTTTTTTAGAGGGTCAGGAAAAAAAATTATTTACGCCACTGGTACTTACTAAAAGCTTTGCCATGATTGGCTCTGCATTGGTAGCGGTTTTTTTGGTACCGGTGTTGATGGCTTTGATGCTAAAAGGTAAAATGCGGCCAGAAAAAAAACACCCGGTATCCAGGTTTTTTCTTTGGCTGTATAATCCTGTAATTCGCTGGTGCCTTCGCTGGAAGAAAACAACCATTGCTATTGCTTTTCTTTTGGTTGCTGCAAGTATCCCATTGGTGATGCGGTTAGGTTCAGAGTTTATGCCACCCCTTGATGAAGGTTCGCTTTTATTTATGCCGGTAACACTTCCCGATGTTTCAAACACCGAAATAAAACGCATACTGCAGGTGCAGGACAAAATAATTAAAACAGTACCTGAAGTACAAAATGTCTTAGGCAAAGCCGGAAGAGCAAATACGGCTACAGACAATTCTCCTATCAGCATGATTGAAACTATTGTGCTGTTGAAACCTCAATCCGAATGGCGAAATGGAATGACGAAAAATAAAATCATTGACGAATTGAATAACAAGCTGCAAATACCCGGGGTAATTAATGGATGGACGCAGCCGATCATCAACCGTATCAACATGCTCTCTACCGGTATCCGTACTGATGTTGGCGTGAAGGTGTATGGTCAAAACCTCGATTCAATCAACATCCTGGCGCAACAATTTAAAGTGGCATTAGCAGGTGTGGAAGGTATCAAAGATTTATATGTAGAACCCATTATTGGTGGTAAATATGTAGAGATAAAAATTAAAAGGGAAGAAATTGGCCGTTATGGTTTAAGCGTGGATGATATTAATATGGTAGTTGAATCATCTATTGGCGGCATGAATATTACCACTACCATTGAAGGTCGCCAGCGCTTTTCAGTGAATGCCCGTTTTGCACAGGATTTTAGAAACAACATAAGCCAATTAAAAAACCTGCTGGTTACCAGCCCCAGCGGCCCTATCCCTCTTTCAGCCGTTGCTGATGTTTCTATAGCCGAAGGCCCACCAATGATTACTTCAGAAAATGCCATGCTGCGTGGCACATTATTGTTTAATGTAAGAGAAAGAGATTTAGGCAGTACTGTAAATGATGCCAAAAAGAAACTGGAAAGCCTGGTAAAGAAATTACCGAAAGGCTACTTTATAGAATGGAGCGGACAATACGAAAACCAGGTACGTGCAGAGAAGAGATTAAAAATTTTGATTCCAATTGTACTGCTCATCATTACAGTCATCCTTTATTTCACCTTCCATACTTTCCGGGAGGTATTGATTGTATTGTCCAGCATTCCGGTAGCATTGGTAGGCGGCGCTTATTCTCTTTTCTTTTTTGATGTAAACTTCTCGGTAGCAGTGGCTGTAGGCTTTATTGCCTTATTTGGTATAGCAGTAGAAACGGGAGTTTTAATGTTGGTGTATTTAAATAACTCCCTCTATAACAAGGTGCGCCAAAAAAAGGAATCGGGTGGCATCCTAAAAAACACTGACATAGAAGAGGCTGTGTATGAAGGTGCCGCGCTCAGGTTGAGGCCAAAATTAATGACCGTATTAGTTGATATATTTGGCTTATTACCGTTGTTATTGGCAACGGGTACAGGAAGCGATGTAATGAAGCCCATTGCTATTCCTTTTGTATTTGGTTTGGTTACTTCTACATTTTTTGTATTGATTGTTTTGCCTGCCATGTATGCGTTGGTTCGGGAATACGAATTAAAGAAAAATGGCAAAGTAATAATTGAAGAATTAAATGATTAAAAAATGAAAACATCAATGGACATTCCGGGGGTTGTCATCTTTCTTTCTCTTGCTATTAGTTCACAGGCGCAAATCTTAACGTTTGAGCAAGTCAAAGCCAGCATTCAACAATTACATCCCTCCATAAACATGTACGATGCAGAAATTCGTTCCATGGATGAAGCTGCCAAAGGCGCAAAAAGTTGGATGCCACCAGAGATCACCACAGGACTGTGGATGGTGCCTTATAAATCAGGCTTGTGGAAGAAAAATGATATGGGAGAAACAGGCATGGGTCAATATATGATCGGGGGCCAGCAAATGTTTCCAAACAGAAAGAAACAAAATGCAGATGCCGCTTACATGGGAGCCATGTCATCAGTAGAAAAGGAAAAAAAGAACGCTACGCTCAATGAATTGGTTAATGATGCCAAACAGTTTTACTACGAATGGATAATTCTTAAAAAGAAGTTGGTAGTACTTCAGCAAAATGAAAACCTGTTGAATTTTATGATAAAGAATACGGAGATAAGGTATAAGAACGGTATGGGAAAATTAAGTGCTTATTATAAAGCAAAAGCTGCATTGGGTAGTGTGCAAAATATGCAACTGATGTTTGAAAACGACATTAAGGAAAAACGTATCCGCCTCAATTCACTGATGGGCAGGAATGCTGTGACGGATTTTGATATTGATACCACTTACCTGTTAAACGATTATTCGAATACTGTGTTTGACAGTACACTTTTCTACATCAACCGCAGCAATTTAAAAGCCATTGATAAAGACATTAACCTTACATTTTTAAAACAGGAAACGGAAAGACAAAGCCTGAAGCCGCAATTTGGTATCCGCTATGACCACATGTTTGGATTCGGGGGTTTTCCCATGCAGTTTACTTTAATGGGTATGGTTAAACTGCCTTTGGCGAGGTGGTCATCCAAAATGAATAAGGCTAATATAGAAAGCCTGAAATGGAAAGCCGAAGCACTGCAATCGCAAAAACTGATGATGCTGAATGAATACAGCGGAATGGCTTATAGTATGCGTAATGAAATAGCCTTAAAGAACAAGCAATTGAAATTGTATGAGGACAATATCATACCTGCATTAAAGAATAATTACAAAACCATGCAATTGGGTTATGAGCAAAATACAGAAGAACTGTTCATGCTTTTTGATGCCTGGGAAACTTTATACATGACACAGTTGGAATACCTGAATCAGTTACAACAGCTTTTAACCAACCAGGCTCAATTAGAACGCATTTTAGAAATTAAGTGAACATGAAAAGCATCCTTACACATCTTGCAGCATTTTCTTTATTACTGTTTTTACCAGCATGTAATAATGATAAAAAAGAAGATCATACAGGGCATAATAATGCTGTGAATAAGCCAGAGCCAGTAAAAAAAGAAATGGCAGTAATTGAAATTTCGGATGTACAACTTGAATCATTACTAAAGCCTACAAACCAGTATGTCATTTCCACCATTCCGGTTACGACTATTAAAAAAGAAGAGGTTGTGGCTAAGATAGAAGCGCTTGGAAGGGTTGAGTACGATACCCGCATGATCGGAAATATTTCAGCAAGGATAAATGGAAGGATCGAAAAATTATACGTACGGTATAAATACCAGTATATTAAAGCAGGTCAGAAAATAATGGAGATCTACAGCCCGGAGCTGCTTACTGCACAACAAAATTTGCTGTTCATTTTAAAAAATGATGCAGCCAATGCTTCACTGATAACGGCAGCCAAACAAAAATTATTACTGTTGGGCATGAGCTCAGACCAGCTACAAAGAATAACACAAACGGGTAAGCCCTTGTTTGCTGTAACAGTCTATAGCAATGTAAGTGGCCATGTGCATAATGCCGGCGAAGGATCTGCCGCTATGAAGCCGAAGGTATCTTCATCCTCATCCTCTATGGGTGCTATTAATCCAAATACAGAACTATTAAATTTAAAGGAAGGAATGTATGTGCAAAAGGGACAAGGTCTTTTTAGTGTTTACAACCCTTCAAAAGCATGGGCTTTATTAGATATTTATACTGATGGCCAGGCATTAATTAAAAAAGGGCAATTGGTAAAAATAACACCGGAGACTGCACCAGGCAAAGCTTTCCAGGGGCATATAGATTTTATAGAGCCTTTTTACAGGGAGGGTGTCCGTACTACTTCGGCAAGGGTTTACTTCGATAATTCACACCTGCGCTTACCGGTGGGCAGCCAGGTGCGTGGGTTGATCTTTTCAGATCCGGCAATGAGTTATTGGTTGCCAAAAGAAGCCGTAACCTCATTGGGTATTGACAGAATTGTTTTTTTAAAAGTAACTGATGGCTTCCGGCCATTAAAAGTTATCACCGGAATAACAATGGATAATAACATACAAATTACCGGGGGGTTATCAGAAAAAGATTCTGTAGCGGTAAAGGCACAATATTTAATGGATAGCGAAAGCTTTATTAAAATAAACAAGTAGTTATGCGTTTTATACTAGTATTTCTTCTTTATTTTTTAGTGGCCTGTTCAGGCAAAAAGCATGATAAGCATGCTGAAAATAGTGATGTATATTATACCTGCTCTATGGATCCGCAGGTGGTGGAAAGTAAACCCGGCAAGTGCCCTATTTGCAAAATGCCGCTCACAGCAGTAAAAAAATCAACTGCACAAAATAAAGATGAGTTACAAGTCAGCGACCAGCAAATTTTATTGGGAAATATCAGCGTTGATACCATTCGCTCAGGAAATATTGGGAGCCAGACTGTTTTAACAGCGGTCTTAAATTTCGACC
>JAYURK010000041.1:0-53592 GCA_043756235.1 Ferruginibacter sp.
ATCGGCACCCGCCTTCCCACACCAAATGCCTTAGGCGAAATTCGAATGATAGGGCAAAACTGGTTGCGTTTATATTCATTAATATTTACCATTTTTAAAATACGGTCAACCAATGCTGCATCAAAACCCTGCGCTTTAATTTCATTTGGCCCCTGCGTTCTTTCAATGTATTGAAATAAAATTTTATCCAAAATACTGTAATCGGGCAGTGAATCAGAATCTTTTTGCCCCGGCCTTAATTCTGCACTGGGAGCTTTTGTAATAATATTGTTGGGTATGATTTCATTGTTGCGATTAATATATTTTGCCAGCGCATACACCTGCATTTTATAGCAATCTCCCAATACACCGAGGCCACCGGCCATATCGCCATACAGGGTACCGTAACCTGTTGCCAGTTCGCTTTTGTTAGAAGTGTTTAATAAGATGTAGCCAAATTTATTAGCCAGTGCCATCAATAAATTTCCTCTTGTACGGCTTTGTATATTTTCTTCGGCAATACTAAAAGGCAAATCTTTAAAAATGGGTTTTAATTCTTTTAAAAAACTATCGTAAATATTTTTTATAGGTACAATATCGTAGGGGTTTATTAAATTTTTGCTTAACTGCTCTGCATCACTAACACTATGCCCGGTAGAATATTCCGATGGCATTAAAACAGCTCTTACATTTGCTGCGCCTAAAGCTTCGCAAGCCAGTACAAGGGTTACTGCACTGTCAATGCCACCGCTGCTGCCCAATATGGCTTTGCTAAAACCCATCTTGGTAAAATAATCTTTAATGCCCAGCACAATGGCATTATACACCTGCTCAATATTTAAATTTTCTTCCAGTGCAACGGGGTTTAATTCTTTATCGGGTACCCGGCTGGCGGGTTCAATTATTGGTGCATCAATTGTTCCGTCATCATTTAAAATAAAAGCTTGTAAGGCCGGTTTAAATTGCGGCAGCTTACCGCATAAATTTGCATTTTTATCAAACGCATAAGAAGCGCCATCAAAAACCACTTCGGTTTGGCTGCCTAATGCATTGCAATAAAACAAAGGGAGTTTATATTTTACAACGTTGGCTTTAATAGTTGCTTTACGGTCTTCATCATGTGTGTAATCAAACGGCGATGCAGACAGGTTGATCATTACATCGGGTTGCTGTTTCATCAATTCATCCATCGGGCAAATGCGGTACATGGGGTTATCGCCCAGGTTCCAGATATCTTCACAAATAGTTATGGCTAATTTTTTCCCTTTAAACTCCATTACTTTCCAATCGTATGCCGGTTCAAAATAACGGTACTCATCAAACACATCATAATTAGGTAAGCAGGTTTTATGTGCAATGCCTTTTATTTGTTTATCGTACAATAAAAAAGCGGCATTAAATAAATCTTTTCCTTCCCGTACCGGGTTACGGTCTGGCGCTCCTATCAACACGCCAATGGTATCAGCATGCTGTTTTATTTCGTTGATAGCTTTATCACATTTGCTTATAAAATCTTCAAATTGTAAAAAGTCTTTTGGCGCATAGCCGCAAACACTCAGTTCGCTAAAAATAATTAAATCGCCGCCTTGTTTTTTGGCCTCATCAATGGCGCTGATAATTTTTTGCGTATTACTTTCAAAATTGCCAATGTGATAGTTTTGCTGTGCTAAATATATTTTCATAATGCCTCAAAGCTTAAAAGAGCTTATCTTTATGTTTTTAGAATTTATTATTTATTGGTAAAGTTAAATTATTCAGCAATGCGGATTTTATTTGGTTTATTATTTATAAGCATTTTAGTTTTTTCGTGCAATAGCCACGATAAATCACCTGATGTATCAAATGTAAAAATTGAAATAACTACTCAGCGTTTTGAAAAAGATCTGTTTACGTTAGATACCACAAATTTTAAATTGAATTTTGATAAGCTGCTTGCTGCATATCCGTCTTTTGGCGAAAATTTTTTATATACAATTCTGGGTGCCGATCCTAAATGGACACCCGACAGTACAGCTGCTTATGCAAAAATGTTTGTAACCCTTCACCGCAATGTTTATGATAGTGCAATGGTGCTGTACAATAATTTTTCGCCTTATGAAAAAGATATAAAAAAAGGCCTGCAGTTTGTAAAACATTATTTTCCCAATTACAGGGTGCCCGATAAAATTATTACTTACATTGGTCCGCTTGATGGATTTGGTGATATCATTACCGACGATGCTATTATTGTTGGTTTACAATTGCACCTGGGCAAAAACTTTTCTTTATATAAATCCGAACAGGTACAGCAAACCTATCCTGAATATTTAACCAGCCGTTTTGCACCGGAATATGTTGCTGTGAATAGTTTAAAAAATATTGTGGCAGATTTATACCCCGAAAAATTTGATGAAAAATCTTTGGTGCAACAAATGGTAGAAAAAGGAAAACGATTATACCTGTTGAATAAAATTTTACCCGGGCAGGAGGATTATATATTAATTGGATACAGTGCTGCACAAATGAAAAGTGCATACGACAATGAAAAAATAATTTGGGATTTATTTGTACAAAATAACCTGCTGCAAACCGTTGATGAAAATGTTATAAAAAATTACATTGGCGAATCGCCTAAAACACAGGAACTGGGGGAAGCTTCGCCGGGAAATATTGGCGCTTTTGCCGGCTGGCAAATTGTAAAAAAATACATGCAAAAAAATCCGGAAATTACCTTGCCACAATTAATGGCAACCGATGCGGATGCTATTTTTCAGGAAGCAAAGTATAAACCTTAGAGAATTTATTCTAAATATTAAACAACCCAACATATTCTTCACTTCTATCTTCTCCATTTCCCTTCCCTCCGGGGAGGATAGGAGGGGCTGGTTCTACGCTGCAACCTGTTGTTGTAATTCCACTGGCTTTCTGCCTAAAAATTTCATCACCCTAAAATGCGATGCCAGGGCCTGCGACATCGTATCGTATTTATTGTAAGGCAAATTATACTCTGCACATTTTTGCATCACTAATTTACTGATAGCAGGATAATGCACATGGCTTACCCTTGGAAATAAATGGTGTTCTATCTGGTAATTTAAGCCGCCAACAAACCACGAGATTACTTTATTGCCCATTGCAAAATTGGCAGTCGTTCTTATCTGGTGTTCGGCCCATGCGGTTTCTATATGCTTGGTTTCGTCTAACGCTATTGTTTCAAACTCAGTATTTTCTACCACATGTGCCAGTTGAAATACTAATGATAGCGTTAATCCCATTACTGCATGCAGCAATAAAAAACCGCCCAGCCATGGTAAAAAACCCCATTTAATAATGGGCAGCACAATGTAAAAAATTAAGTACCCAATTTTAGTAGCCCAAAAAATTGCTTTGTTTTTTGCAGTCATTTTCCATGCATCGGTAGTATAAATTTTACGGGTAAAATATTTTGTAAAATCCATAAAAAATAACCAGAAAATAGAAGACAATGCATAAACCGGTACCAGGTATAAATGCTGCACTTTATGAGCCGGCACCCATTTTTGCGATTCGCACTGGCGTATGATGGGGCTTTTAGCGATATCATCATCTATGCCATCAACATTGGTGTAGGTATGATGAATAATGTTGTGCTTTTGTTTCCAGAAAAAAGAACTTGCCCCTAAAGCGTTTGCACTTAAGCCTAATAAATCATTCAGCATGGGTTTAGTACTGTAACTGCCATGGTTTGCATCATGCATTACACTAAAACCTATGGATGAAAAAACAAAACCTAAAGCCGCACAAAGTAACAGGGCAGGCAATGCACTCATGTTTACAAACATCAACAGGGAATACATCGTAATGGCAGCACCAATTAAAATAATTGTTTTGCTGTAAAGCCTCCAGTCGCCGGTTTTTTTTATTTTATTTTTTTCAAAATATTCATCTACTGCCGTTTTAAGGCTCTGATAAAATTCGTTGTTGCGATTTGAAAATGTAATTTTTGACATAGCAAATAATCGGGTTGATAAAAAGGGGCATTTATCAACAGGTTTTATTAGTTAAAAAATTTTACAATGGGAATTTATAGAAAAGGTTTGTAATAATCCGCCACATTTTAAGATTTTGGACACTTAAAGATACAGGTAAAATCAACACAGCAAACGTTAATTTAACTTAAAGGGAGTGCTCATTTGAAATGAAGGGATTATAACATTGAAGGTTTTCTTATTGTTGATATTTTCCATAAGATAAGTACCATGCATTTTTCCAATTTCTGTTCTAAGGTTGCATCCACTGATGTATTGATAAAATTCGCCTGGGTTTATTTGCGGTTGCACCCCAACAACACCTTCTCCTTCCACTTCCCTTATACTGCTGTTACTGTCGTAAATATACCAGTGGCGGCTTAATAATTTTACCGGAAAAGCGTTATTATTTTCAATAGTAATTTTATAGGCAAACATAAACTCGTTATTAACCGGGTTGCTGTAATCTGGCTGGTAGTATGTTTCTACACTGATTTTTACACCTTCAGAAATTTTAGAAATCATGTGATGAGTTTGGTGTAAAAGTAATTAAATTTTGTTCTTTTAAAATAAAATGGCACTCATTTGTTGTTAAAAAAGCCAGATTACATACCTTTTTAACCACATAAGTATTGCAATGGTGTCTTAACCATAATTTTAAAACCGGGCAATCACTTTATTTTAATCATTTGCATTAATGCTTTAGCTGCAGTTTTTAATCCTTACATTATTACAAATAGATAAAACAGCTACCCATCAAATTATTGAAACGGTTACACTTAAAATAATTAAACTTTTTTAGATTTGGTGTACCCGTTGTTGTGCAGCCACAGCAATATCTTATCCCTGTTATCGCCCTGCACCAGTATTTCTCCATCTTTTACCGAACCGCCGGTACCACAAAATGTTTTCAATTTTTTACCCAGCGCTTCCAGATCATTTGTGTTTCCAATAAAGCCTTCAATTAAAGTTAGTTTTTTGCCGGCCCGCTGCTTTTTATCTAATATAATTTTTAATTTTTGATCAGCCGGCGTTAAGGTCCCTAATTCTTCATTATTAGATTCTTCCAATTTAAAATCAGGATCGGTGGAATAGACTAATCCACTTAATGAACCAACTTTTTTCTTTGTCATATACACAATTTTAAATTTTCCTGTGGGAGGTTTACAGAAGCTTTGCCTTCAAACTTAAATCTACACTCTTTGCCTGGTGTATTACGGCTCCACTACTGATATAATCTACACCGGTAGCGGCATAGCTTTCAATATTATCTAAATTAATACCGCCACTCGCTTCTGTTTCGTATTTGCCATCAATAATTTTTACCGCCATTGTAATTAATTCGGGAGTAAAATTATCCAGCATTATTCTGTTTATTTTTCCGGTAGCCATTACTTTTTTTACATCATCAATGGTTCTTGTTTCAACTTCTATTTTTAAACTTGGTTTTTTTTGCTGCACATATGCATATGCCTTTTCAATTGCTTTTTCAATACCGCCGCAATAATCTATATGATTATCCTTAAGCATTATCATATCAAATAAACCAAACCGGTGGTTTACACCGCCACCTATTTTTACCGCTTCCTTTTCTAACAGCCGGAAACCGGGTGTTGTTTTGCGGGTATCCAATAATTTAGTTTTATATCCCTTTAATTTTTGCACATATTCATTGGTTAACCCGGCAATGCCACTCATGCGCTGCATAGTGTTTAATACCAGGCGTTCGCATTGTAAAATAGTATGCACTTTAGCCACCACCTCAAAAGCAATATCTCCAAATTGCATAACATCACCATCTTTTTTTAATGCAGTAAAAACAATGTCGGGCTGCATGTACCTGAAAATTTTTTCGGCAACCTGCATACCTGCCAAAATACCATCTTGCTTTATTTTTAATACTGCTTTGCCGGTTGCATTGGCATCAATACAACATAATGTAGAGTGGTCGCCGTCGCCAATATCTTCCTGTAAAGCATTTTTTATTAAAAAATCTAATTGTTGATTATACTCCATATTTACAAAGCTAAGGAATAGAAAATATTAAATATTGCAGATTACTGGTTACTAAGGAAAGCAACTAAAAACCCCGGAAGTTATCCCGGGGCAATGTGTATATAAATAAAAGTAAAGCCTTTACCTGCGTTCGAACCTGATTTCCTGTAATACTTGTTTATCAATTTTTTGCTTCATATAAACAGTAGTTCGAAAAGAGCCGTTTTTTGTAACCAGTGTACCTATGCAATATTGCGACCCGCTGTTTTCGCCTTTATGCAGCACATCAAAATTTTTTACCCCATTGGTGGCAAAAAAATCTTTTAAAACTACTTCGGCCTGGTTTTTACTGTAGCTGTTACTTTTGCCGGGAATGGTAATTTCAATAGTATTATCAAAAAAGCGGGCAATTTGTGCAGCATCGCCATTTTTCAGCCCCATAACCACTTCATCAATACTGATAAAAAAAGTAAAAGACGACAGCAGGAAAGTGGCAGTAATCAATGTAAAAAATCGTTTCATCTAAAGGTTTTTTGGTTTCACAACAATTTTGCTAAAAGTATGCCAAGCTGTGTTAAGAGGGCAATATCTTAGTAAATATTTGGTGTATTTGACGTAAATACGGGATAATTAGTTGCAAATATTTAGTTTTACCAAATGAACAGCAAGAAAGCGATACTAATAATAATGGACGGATGGGGCCTGGGCAAAATAAAAAGCAGCGATGCCATTCAGCATGCCCGAACGCCCTTTGTGAGCAGTCTTTACAATAAATACCCTAACAGTACATTGGTAACCTGCGGCGAGGAAGTAGGTTTGCCCGAGGGCCAAATGGGAAACAGCGAAGTGGGCCATTTAAACTTAGGTGCCGGCCGTATTGTTTACCAGGAATTGCAGCGTATAAATGTTGCCATTAAAACCGGCGAATTTGCTGCCAACCCTACCCTTTTAGCTGCAATACATTACGCAAAAGAAAATAATAAACCCCTGCATTTACTGGGCCTGGTTAGTGATGGTGGCGTACATTCTCATACCAACCACTTAAAAGCTTTAACTGCACTTTGCGCTCAGCAGGGTTTACAAAATGTGCTGATACATGCTTTTACGGATGGCAGAGATACCGACCCAAAAAGTGGTTTAAGTTATTTGACCGATCTGCAAAATCATTTGTTCCTCACCACAGGCAAAATTGCTACTGTTACCGGAAGGTATTATGCTATGGACCGTGATAAAAGATGGGAAAGGGTAAAACTGGCATATGATGCATTGGTAAATGGCATTGGCGAAAAATCGGCCGATGTTTTAGCAAGTGTAGCAATATCTTACCAGCAAAATATTACCGATGAATTTATCAACCCCATTATAAATACAGCTGTACCCAACCCAACCATTAATGATGGCGATGCAGTTATATGTTTTAATTTTAGGACCGACCGTTGCCGGGAAATTACTCAGGCGCTAACGCAAACTGATTTTCCTGAATTTGGCATGACAAAATTGAATTTGCATTACACTACTCTTACGCAATATGATCATACTTACAAAAACGTACACGTGGTTTTTGATACCGATGATTTAAAAAATACATTGGGAGAAATTTTACAGCAACACAATAAAACACAGATACGCATAGCCGAAACTGAAAAATATCCGCATGTAAGTTTCTTTTTTAGCGGTGGCAGAGAAAAAGAGTTTATTGGCGAAAGGCGCATTATGATTCAATCGCCAAAAGTGGCCACATACGATTTGCAACCCGAAATGAGTGCTTATGAAGTTACTAATGCTATTGTAAAAGAGATAGAAAATAATCCTGCCGATTTTATTTGTTTAAACTTTGCTAACGCAGATATGGTGGGCCATACCGGCGTTTGGGCTGCGGTAATAAAAGCAGTAGAAACGGTTGATACCTGTGTGGAAAAAGTGGTTAACGCAGCATTAAAACAAGATTACGCAGTTTTTATTTTGGCCGATCACGGTAATGCCGATTATGAAATTAATGAAGATGGCACGCCAAATACTGCTCATACCACCAACCTGGTGCCATTTTTTATGGTTGATAATTTATGGAACGGAAAATTAAAAAATGGCAAATTGGGAGATATAGCACCAACAATTTTAAATACAATGGGGTTGCCCATACCAAAAGAAATGTCGGGCATGGTGCTTACAGCCCCCAATGAATACATTAACCTTTAAACAACTGTTATGAAAAAGTTTTTTAAAACATTTTTTATCGTACTGCTAGTTGTATTTATTGTTATCCAGTTTTTTAGGCCGGCAAAAAACAGCAGCAACGGTATTAGTGCAAACGACATCACAATAAAATATGCCGTACCTGCCGATGTACAAACTATTTTTAAAACCAGTTGTTACGATTGCCACAGCAACAATACTGTTTACCCCTGGTATAACAATATTCAGCCTGTAGCCTGGTGGTTGGCCGACCATATTAAAGATGCGAAAGCCGAATTGAATTTTTCGGAATTTGCAAGCTACCGTATAGGCAGGCAATACCGCAAGCTGGAAGAAATAAATAAAGAAGTTAAAGAAGGAGAAATGCCACTGGAATCTTACACCTATTTACATGGCAACGCAAAACTTAACCAGCAGCAGCGTCTTACTATTGCTAATTGGGCTACCGCATTAAGAGACAGTATGAAAGCACAATACCCCGAAGACAGTTTAAAACGGCCGCAGCGGCCTGCAACAGCACAACCAAAATAATGTACTAAGTTTGTGTACCGCTTATGTTTATATCAAAAAAAATAATGGCTTTTATAATGTTGCTTGCAGTAGGAGCACCGCTGTTTTTTTTTATTGGTTATATTTTTAAGCAACAACAAATACAGCATGCCATGCTTGAAAAGCTGGAAAGCAAATGCCTGAAAACTATTGCTGTAAAAAAAGCTGCAGTAAAATGGGTAAAAAAAGATAAAGAGATTTTAGTAGATGGAAAATTATTCGACGTTAAAACCTGGTATGCCAAAGAAGACACCATAATTTTTTTGGGGTTGTTTGACGATGAAGAAAACAAATTAAAAAAAGAATTTGCCGGACTGTTAGAACATACAAAAGAAAAATCATCACCGTTAAACCAATTATTAGAAAAATATTTTTCTGTAACAGCCGTAGCTAAAATTAATGTTGAATTAAATATTCCCCATCCTGGTAAATACAAACTCAAAAATTACTGCATTGCTAACGAAGTTGCCGTTAGCCAATCAAAAGCCGTAATAACTCCACCACCCAATATTTAGTTTTATATTTTTTTGAATTAACTGCACTTATTTTTTATAGGTGTACAGTTATTATTATTCCATTCTCTGTATCAAAACTAAATAATGAAAAAAATATTTTGTTTAGCCGCAGCACTTATTGTGTTGCAAAATCTGCATGCGCAACAGCCTGAACCGCCGGTTGCAGATACTGCAAAAAAACAAGTAGAATTAGAAGAGGTAGTAGTATCGTCAAGTAATTTTGCAGAAAAGAAAAAAAATGTAGCCCAAAAAATAGATGTCATCACGGCAAAAACTATTGCTCAGTTTAATGCACAAAACACCGGCGATCTGTTAATTAATACCGGAAAAATATTTGTACAAAAAAGCCAGCAGGGAGGCAGCAGCCCTGTATTAAGAGGGTTTGAAGCCAGCCGGATTTTGTTAGTAATTGATGGCGTACGCATGAATAATGCTATCTACCGGTCGGGGCATTTACAAAACGTAATCACTACCGATCAAAATTCTTTAAGCCGTGTAGAGGTAATGTATGGCCCATCGTCGACCATTTATGGCAGCGATGCATTAGGGGGCACCATTCACCTTATAACCAAAGCACCTGTTTTATCTGGAGACAAAAAATTTTTATCTACCGGCACAGGGTTTTCCCGCTACAGCAGTGTTAATAATGAAAAAACATTTCATGTAGATGCAAGTATCGGCGGTAAAAAGTTTGCCTGGTTTCAAGCCTATAATTTCAGCGATTTTGGTGACCTGAAAATGGGCAATAATTATAAAAGTAAATATCCAAATTTTGGAAAAAGAAGTCAATATATCGACAGGGTAAATGGCGTAGATTCTATCTTGATTAATCCGGATGACAGGGTGCAAAAGTTTTCTGGTTACAAGCAATGGGACATTACCCAGAAATTGCTTTTTAAACAAAATGAAAAAGTTACACATGCTTTAAATTTTCAAATTTCCAACACAAATAACGTTCCCCGTTACGACCGCCTGCAGGATGTTAAAAATTTTGGAGGTGTTATTGGTAGCGCTTTAAGATTTGCAGAATGGTATTACGGTCCACAAAAAAGAGTAATGGCCGCCTACCAGTTAAATGCAAACAGCACTGGTTTTTTTAACGAAATAAAAGCCAACATCAATTACCAGGCAATAGCAGAAAGCCGCAATACCAGGGAATACAGGCGTTACGACAGGTTTGAAAGCCAGGTTGAGAAAGTAAAAGTTTTTGGAGCAACTATTGGCGGCAGAAAGATGATGGGTAATAACGAATTGGCATTGGGCGCTGATGTACAATTGAATGATGTAAACTCTGCAGCCAGCACCACCGATCTAAACACCGGTGCAGTTAGCAAACTTAATACCCGCTACCCCGATGGTAAAAACAATATGAATAATTATGGCGTGTATGCACAACACACCTTAAAATTTAAAAATAATAAATTGGTTTTAAATGATGGGTTGCGTTTGCAGGCCACTTATTTAAAAAGCAATGTAATGGATAATTCATTTTTTCAATTGCCAGATACCGCCGTAAACCAAAAAAACTTTGCAGTTACCGGCAATGCCGGCATTATTTATACCCCGGTGCAAAACACAATTATCCGCACCTCCATTTCATCGGGTTTTCGCACTCCAAATATTGATGATCTGTCTAAAGTATTTGAATCCAGTACTGCAGCTAAGCAGGTGGTATTGCCTAATGCAAATTTAAAACCCGAATACACTTATAACCTTGATCTAACGATTAACCAGCGAATACTTAATAAAATAAATATTGAAATAACCGGATTTTATTCCCTGTTCCGTAATGCGATAATTAAAGCGCCGTTTAAATTAAACGGGCAGGATTCTATTTTTTACAACGGGGTTAAAAGCCAGGTGCTGGCCAATCAAAATATAAACAAAGCAAGATTATATGGCTTTACTGCCGGTATAAATGCAACCATAATTTCGGGTTTAACCATTAACAGTACACTAAGTTTTACCAGGGGGCGCTACAATACCGATAAAACAAAATTATCGTCGGTGTATCAAAAACAGGCAAATGGCACTTATGCCTTAATCAACAAAAATGTTTCCAGCAAACCGTTGGACCACATCTCTCCGTTGCTGGGCAAATCAAGCCTTCTTTATCAGCATAAAAAATTTAATACAGAATTGTATTTATTGTACAATGGATGGAAACACCTGAACCAGTTTAATGCAGATGGAGAAGATAATGCACAATATGCTACAGCAGACGGTATGCCAGCGTGGTTAACAACAAACTGGAAAGGAAATTTTAATTGTACAAAAAACTTTCAATTGCAGTTAGGTGTAGAAAATATTTTTGATAATAATTACAGGCATTTTGCATCTGGTTTTTCGGGTGGAGGAAGAAATTTTATTGTAGCGATCAGGGCAAATTGGTAGGCTCAGCTTGCAGCCGGAGAAGCATTGGTAACTGTGTTGTTATATGACTAAAATTTTCTAAATGTTAAATTTTAATAGAGCAATTTATAATGCAGCATTTTAACAAATGATTTTGTCTATATTTATAGGGTAAAACAAAGCACAAACATGACGGAAGAGCTAATGCTAGCCGGATGTCTTAAAAATAATGCCGCAGCGCAAGAGGCATTGTATAATCGTTTTAGCCCACGAATGTTAGGGGTATGCTATCGCTTTGCAAAAAATCGTGAGGATGCTGAAGATATGTTGCAGGAAGGATTTATAAAGGTTTTTACACAAATGCACCAGTATCGTAACGAAGGTGCACTGGAAGGTTGGATAAGAAGAATAGTAGTACATACCTGTATTAATAATCTTAAAAAGAATAAAAAGTTCTCTGATAGTTTGGATATTATTCATGCACATACTGTTTACATTAATGAAGAAATGATACCTTCTATAATGCAGGCTAAACAAGTAGTGGAATGCATCAGGATGTTGCCATTGGGTTATCGGACCGTGCTAAATCTTTATGCAATAGAAGGTTTTCCGCATAAAGAAATTGCAGCCATGCTGGATATTGAAGAAAGCACCAGCCGAAGCCAATACACCAGGGCAAAAGCCATGCTTGAAGAAATTTTAATAAAAAAGAAAATAATACAGAAACCAAAACCAAAATTGGGGTTTTTAGCCTCAGGAACGCAGGGGTAATTGCAATTTGAATTTCAATTTGTACACTACCAAAAACTAATAGCTTTTTGTGAAAGATGGAAAGAAAATTTTATACCGACGATTTTGAGCAACTGTTAAAGGATAATGCAGATGATTTCAGAATGTATCCTTCTAAACGGGTTTGGCACAGCATCTATAACGATTTACATCCCGGACGTAAATGGCCTTCTATTGCCGGAAGCATTATACTAATTTCTGCTTTATTTATTGCCGGTTACTGGAATAGTGCTACTACAACTAAAGATGTTTCTACAACAATTAGTAAACCATCTGTACCGGATGTTACCGCCTCTTCAAGTTTGGCAGGTAAAGATTTCCCTTTAAATACTTCAGCAGGCAGTGCTAATATTTCATACCTGCCGGCATTAATTATTCCGCTTAATAATAACCCGAAAGTAACAACTGCTATTACTAACACGGGCACACCTTATGCTGGAGGTAGTTATAATCCTGGTTATAAGTCTCCGCAGATCCTTGCATTCAATAATATAATTGATGGTAGCAGTACTATTGCTTTAAATAAAAGTGCAGCGCCTGCAGGCAGTAACATCAGCGTTATACCACAACAAAACAATGGGTTAGCACAACAAAATAATGTTGAAGTAAGTGTGCTGCAGCAATCGCCAAATACTGGCGTAGAAAGCAAGGCTTTAATAATTACACAAGGTATTGACGAGGATATGACTTCAGTTACTTTTGAAGAAGCAGAGAAAAACGAGACTGCGCCTGCTGAAAGTGCCTTACCAAAAAAAGAAACACTGACCGAAAATAAAACGCAAGAAAAATCTTTATCCTCAATTGAAAATGCGGTAAAAACTACTCTTTCTGCTAATGATAAAGCCTGGATAGAAAATTATGCTTTGCACCATAAAACAGCACGAAAAAAATGGAAAGAGCGCAGCACTATAACTCTTTATGCTACTCCAAACATTGGCTACCGTAAATTATCTAACGATTCTAAATATAATGTGGCACCAACCACTGCCCCATTGGGTGCCGTACAACCTGGTGTAGATGCTGATAAAGCCGTAAACCAAAAACCTGGTTTAGGTTTGGAGGCAGGGATGAACATCAACTATGCTGTAGCAAAAAATTTGCGCCTTAAAGTGGGTGTTCAGGGTAACTATACCAACTATAGTGCAAAGGCAGATGAAACCAATCATCCGGTATTAACCACCATTATGATGGTTGACCCTAATTCCGGCTTTCCCTATATGCAGGCAAGCTCTACTACCCTCTCTAATTCCAGCGCTTTTAAACCAGTAAACATTCACAATAAAACATACCAAATTTCTATACCGCTTGGGCTTGCATATAAATTAACCGGTAACGATAAAATAGAATGGTTTGCAGGAGGTACTATACAACCTACACTGGTTTTAGGTGGCAAGGCTTATCTGATATCTGCCGATAGAAAAAATTATGTAGCCGATAAGTCACACATGCGCAAATGGAATGTAAATGCCGGCTTTGAATCTTACATCAACTATAAATTTGATGGTTTTACTTTGCAGGCTGGCCCGCAGTTCCGCTACCAAATATTATCTACCAATTTTACAAAATATACTGTTCAGGAAAATCTATACAATATTGGGGTTAAAGTAGGTGTAGTAAAAAACTTTTAAACATATAAATCATATTTTAAAGCAGCACCTTTGAGGTTGCTGCTTTTTTTTGTGCAGCTATTAAAATTTATTCGCAAAAGCGGCATGTTGTTTTTACCAATCATTCCATTTAATTTTGAATGATGATACGATATTTTTTTCTTGTTTCTGTATTAGTATTTATTGCTGCCTGTAACAATACTTCCTCTAAAGATATGCATGCGCCAAAAGATATTGTAAGCGAAGAAAAGCCAAGTTTTTTTCCTGTAACAGCTTACATCAAAGGCCAGCTCCATGATATTCATCAAAAAGGATTAACACCCATTAAGTATACTTCGCAAAATAACCGTACAGATTCAGTAATGGTAAAATTTGAATCGCTTAACGATTTATGTAAAGAATTTTTGCACCCCGAAATTGATTCGGCAAATATGGTTAATCATTATACAGAGGCAAAGTTTTTAGATCAGTCGCTGGATGCTTTTACCTTTACTTATGATATAAAACCTGCTGCCCCCGATTCTATAACGCTTAAGCATTGGGATGTATATATCGATCCGGCTACCAGCAAAGTAAAAAGAATTTACTGGGTTAAAGAACAGGCCAGTAACACTACTTTACAATTAACCTGGCAAAGCAATCAATGGTGTAAAATAGTAACCATCAAAAAAAATGCTGATGGTTCTTCAGCCGTAGAAAAAGAAGAAAAAATATCCTGGGATTATTAATTACCATGACACAGCAAGAATTTTCGGCCATTGCACATACCATCCCGGCACAGCCGGGTATTTATAAATATTTTGATGGCAGCAATACTTTACTGTATGTTGGTAAGGCCAAGCACCTGCGCAAAAGAGTAAGTTCGTATTTTTCTAAAACCTTTACCAGTTACAAAACACACGAACTGGTAAACCGCATTCATCATATTGAATTTACAATTGTAAACAGCGAACAGGACGCCTTTTTGCTGGAGAACACGCTGATAAAAGAATTTCAACCCAGGTTTAATATCAATTTAAAAGATGATAAAAGTTATCCCTACATCGTTATTAAAAATGAGCCTTTTCCCCGGGTATTTTTTACACGGAGAAAAATAAATGATGGGTCAAAATATTTTGGTCCATATACTTCTGTGGTAAAAGTAAAAGAGCTTTTAAGTTTTATAAAACAAAACATATTGTTGCGTACCTGTAAACTAAACCTTACAGAAAATAATATAAAAAAAGGAAAATTTAAAGTATGCCTGGAGTATCATCTGGGCAATTGCAAAGGGCCCTGCGAAGGGTTGCAAACCGCAACAGATTATAATGAGGAACTTAACCAGCTTTCAAATCTTTTAAAAGGCAAATTGTCATCCGTTATTCAGCATTTTAAAACGGAGATGAAAGAGCATGCCGGTAAAATGGAATTTGAAAAAGCCCTCATCTACCAAAAAAAAATTGAACACCTTTTAAATTACCAGGCAAAATCTGCAGTGGTAAATACCAACATTGGTACAGTAGATGTATTTTCTGTACTGGACGATGAAAATGTTGCTTACATTAATTACCTGGCAGTTAGTAATGGGGCTATTGTACAAACAAAAACCATAACGCTGGAAAAAAAGCTGGAAGAAACGGCGGCAGAAGTTCTTGCGTTTGGTATTGCCCAGTTACGCAATGCGTTTGTTAGTGAAGCCAAAGAAATAATTGTGCCTTTTGAAATAGATTATCCTGAAGAAGGAACCATAATAACCATACCTAAGGGCGGTGATAAAAAAAAGTTGTTAGAGTTGAGCGAAAAAAACGTAAACTTTTTTAAGGAAGATTTAAAGCGGAATAAAATGCTGCACCTGGAAGAAAAATCCACCGACGAAAAGCTGCAGGCATTACTGTTATTACAAAAAGATTTGCAGTTGCCAGAATTACCTGCGCATATTGAATGTTTTGATAACTCCAATTTTCAGGGAAGCTACCCGGTAAGTGCCATGGTATGTTTTATTAACGGGCAACCTGTAAAAGCTGAATACAGGAGATTTAAAGTAAAAACTGTAACAGGCATTAACGACTTTGCCTCAATGAAAGAAGTAGTATACCGGCGCTATAAAAGGCTTTTAGATGAAGGTAAATCTTTACCGCAGTTAGTAATAATTGACGGCGGCAAAGGGCAATTAAGTGCGGCTATGCAAAGTGTGGCAGCACTTAAACTTCCGGCATCGGTAACCGTGCTAGGCCTTGCAAAGAATGAAGAAGAAATTTTTTTTCCCGGCGATACGCAGTCTATAAAATTACCGTGGGACAGTGAGAGCCTGAAACTTATACGGCGTATAAGGGATGAAGTGCATAACCACGGCATAATTTTTCATAGAAACCTTAGAAGCAAAGGCACTTTTAAAAACGAACTGGAACAAATAAAAGGTATTGGTGATGCCACGGCACAAATGCTGTTGAAAGAGTTCAGATCGGTAAAAAATATTAAAGTGCAAACACCCGAAACGCTTAATGAACTGGTAGGTAAGGCAAAAACTAAACTGCTGCTGGATTATTTTAAAGCACATCAATAAATGGGGAAGCTATAAAAAAACAGGGGGCTGGATGGAAATCCTGCCCCGTTTTAAAATCCAATATCCTATGAAAAACCAATGTAAATATACAATCCGCTTAAACAATAAAAAATACCCTATTAATGGTATTTTTTACCCTAAACAAGCAAAGCTGCAGTACTACTCAATAAATTTACGGGGGAGGTCAGGTCTATAAGCAATTGCCGGTTAAACTATGGCAGGTATTTAAAAAAACAGGGGGCTGGATGGAAATCCTGCCCCGTTTTAAAATCCAATATCCTATGAAAAACCGATGTAAATATACAGACCGGTTTAGCAATAAAAAATACCCTATTAGTGGTATTTATTAAAAGGTAGTGTTTAGTTAGCCATCGGTATGCAGTTTAGATTACTCTTTACCAATTAAACCCGGGCATTACAAAATAAAAGATGGTCCACCACTTATCTTCCCGCTGCATATATAATTTAAAGGGGCCTTCATAATGTAAAATTTCCCCATTTTCCATCACAGCATCGTATTTTACTATCCCCTCGGCATGACCAAGGCCACTATCTGCACCCTGCAATTCAAATTTTAATTCTTCAATACTATATGCCTGATCTTTAAATTCGGTAAAGGCATCAAAAAAAGGTTTAATTTTTTCAAAAAAATCTTTCCGGGTTAATTGCCTGCCATCGGCAGTAATAAAATGGTAGGCCAGTTCGGAACTGAATTCATTAAAATCCCTTTCAAACCAATGCTGTAAAAACTCGTGGGTATTTTTTTCAATATCTGCTTTATCATTGGGATGAAATTCTTCATAAATAAAATGCCAGCCGCCACCAAAAACCGGGGTTTTGTCTATTTGGTGTGCAAATAATTCTTCGGTAATAAATTTATATATCGTCGCATCGGGGTAAGGGCCGTCGCAGATATCTAGTGCAATATTATGTTCTTCCATAACGGCCGTTATATTTTTTAACGCCTCGGATACTGCAGCTTCCGACAATAAGCCGGCAGGGGTATAAACAGGTTTACCAATAGCTTCATAAACAGTGGTAACTTCTGCATTTACGTGTGCTTCTTCAAAAGCAATCATATTTTTTAAAAACTGGTTTTCAATTTCGGGTGGCAATTCATCATTGCTTTGCATAAAAAACGCATCTCCATACTGAGCTTTTAATTTTATTTTTAAAATTTCATTCTCAATTCTAAAGTTTTCCTGCGGATCGCTGGAGAATTTTTCATCATCTTGCATAAAATTTATTTTTTATTGTTTACCAGGTTATAAGAATCGTCAATCATTTCTTTTAATTGTTTTTCAGATAAATGCCCATTCACAATAACGGTATTCCAGTGTTTCTTATTCATATGGTAACCGGGCAAAACACTGTCTGCATATCTTTCCCTCCATTCAATAGCTTTTTCGGGATTGCATTTTACATTAAACTGCACAGGGTTATTATCTAAACCGGTTAATAAAAATATTTTTTCCTTTACTTTAAAAACCAATGTATCTTCTCCAAACGGAAAACCTTCGGTAACCTGTTGTTTTTGTAAAACATAATCCCTCAACGCTTCAATGTTCATTTACTTTAAATTAAGTAAAGAAAAGTACGAATTATTATTCAATTATTTTGGCAGTAACATTTTGCAAGTCGTTAAGGCGGTAAAGGGTTTCCTGTAAACGGTTTTTAGGGATGCCCGTTTTAATATTGCAAAACAATTGCATCTCCTGTGTAAGCACGGTACAATTAAACTGCTTTAGTATTATCATCACTTCATTCATCCGGGTATAATCAAATTCTAAATTGTAGTTTACTTCTACCTGCTTTTGAACTATAGGCGTTACCTGCAGGGCCAGTGCTGCAGCGGTTTTGTAGGCATGTATTAAGCCAGGCACACCCAACAAAGTACCGCCCCAATAGCGTACAACTATTACCGCCACGTTAGTTAATTCTTTGCTGTCTACCTGCCCAAGTATGGGTTTGCCTGCTGTGCCGGATGGTTCTCCATCATCGCTGCTGCGGAAATTATTGCCATCGGTACCTATGCGGTAAGCAAAACAATAATGCACCGCCTTTGGATGTTCTTTTTTTAATTCCTGCAATTTTAATTTAAAATCTTCGGGCTTTTCTAAAGGAAAAGCAAAGGCAAAAAATTTACTGCCCCTGTCTTTAAATTCTGCGGTGGAGGATTGTGTAATGGTATAAAAAAATTCTTTTGTGTTAATCATCTTTAATAAAGTTATTCTTAAACCATAATCTTCGCCGCTGTCTTCTTCCATTTTCTCTTTTAGTGGATAGAAGTTTTTATCCATACGCAATTAAAGCAATTGCTGCAATAGCTAATCCAATACCCGCCCAATTTACCAATGATAATTTTTCTTTAAATAAAACCCATGCTGCCACAGCACTGAACAGTACTATGCCCATATTGTTTACGGGTATTATTGCTGATGTATTACCCTGGTATGCCGTAATAACTTTTCCCAGGCACCAAATAGAAAAATAATTGGGCACCCCAATAATTATACCTGCCAATAAAGCTTTAAAAGAAAATGGTTGCTTACCTGTTGCAAACTGAAATAATAAAATTACCAACCCTATAGTGCCTGCAACTGTAAACGCAAAAATTAAAAAGTCATTAAAATTTGCAGCAGGATGGTTAAAAAAAATATTTTTTACATAAACAATCACAGTATCCAGCAGGCCACTGCTTATAAATAAACCCAAGGGCAATAAAAACAAAAGTGATTTACTTTTTGGAGCCTCAGTAATATTTTTTTGAGATGGATAACAAGTAAGCACCACCGCAATTAGAGCAACAGCAATACCAGCAATTTTTAAAGCAGTAGCTTTTTCGTTATATAAATAAATTGAAAAAATAAATGGGATAACCATTGATAATTTATTGGCCACCGATGCCACAGCTACACCTAATTTTTGCGTTGTGTATCCAATTACATTAAAAATACTGATGAACATAACACCCATTAAAAGTGCCCAGGTAACCCATGGGGCCTGCAGGTTTTCTTTATTTACTGCAAAAGCCCCGTTTATTACTGTACCAGTTAATACGCAGGCGATATAATTAAAAACGATGGCCTGCAGTGTATTAATTTTTAAACGCTGTAATACTTTAAACGAAAGTGTTAAGTAAGAACTAAAGAGTATACTGCCGAAGAGATATATCATGATAAGGTATTGTTTATAAAGTACGCAATGTTGTCGCTGCGTATATTTTCATTTTTTATTAATGTATTATTTTTTAATACTGGTGCCTGCAGGCCTTCGGTAATTTCCATTTCAGTGTTGGTAATCACCCTTGCTTCATCCCACCAGTTTTCATCAATAAAAGTTTGCAACAATTTTGCACCGCCTTCTACAATTACCGATTGAATTTGCAGCGTGCAAAGTATATTTAATAGTTGAGGAATTAATTTTTCTTCTTTATTAATTTTATAGAATGAAAGATTGTGATGTGTTTCATTTTTTTTTGCATTAAACACAATTGTTTTAACACTGCCATCAAAAACTTTTAAAGCAGCAGGTAATTTTAGATCCATATCTATAACTAACCTTAAAGGGTTATTACCTTGTACCAGCCTGGTAGTTAGCGCAGGGTCATCTTTTAAAAAAGTAGCGCTGCCTGCTATAATTGCAGCTGCCTCACTTCTCCATTGATGTACTAAACGGTTAGTAAAGTCATTGCTTATAAAAACTCTTTCGCCATTATTGCCGGCAATTTTTTCATTGGCGCTTTGGGCCCATTTTAAAATAATATAAGGCCTTTTATGCTGCTGAAAAGTAAAAAAGAATTTATTTAGTGCAAGCGATTCGTTCTCTAAAACTCCCACCGTAACATTTATTCCTGCAGTAATTAATTTTTCAATGCCCTTACCATTTACTTCTTTAAAACTGTCCCGGCAGCCTATAACAACATTGGGGATACGATGCCGGATAATTAAATCGGTACAAGGTGGCGTTTTACCAAAATGGGCACAGGGCTCTAATGATACATATAAAGTACTTTTAGCAATAAGTGCCTGGTTTTTTAGTGTAACGCTTGCAATACAGTTTACTTCCGCATGCGCATGCCCGAAGTTTTGATGATACCCCTCTCCAATAATTACATCGTTATATACCAATACTGCACCTACCATTGGGTTAGGTGCCACGTTGCCTGCGCCCTGTCGGGCCAGTTGCAGGCAACGGTATAAATATTTTTCATTATTAGTCAGGCTGCAAAAATACGCATCAAAAAATAAACTAAGTTTGCTAAAATGAACAGTAAAGAATTATACCGCAGTTTTTTAGTGGAGCTGCAAGCCGTTTATGATTTAAACGAAGCCACCGTAATTACCGATTGGGTTTTTGATAATATTGCCGGCATAAAAAAATCCGATCTTATAAAAAATCCATTACAGCCCGTGGCCCCTCATCTTGTAAAAAAATTAGCAGAAAAAAAAGAAGAGCTGCTACAGCATAAACCAGTTCAATATGTAATGGGTAATACTACATTTTATAACATGCAGTTTCAGGTAAATAATAAAGTTTTAATACCCAGGCCCGAAACTGAAGAAATGACTAACCTCATTATTAACAGTAACCGGTTTGAACAAAAACAAATTAATGTACTGGATATTGGTACCGGCAGCGGCTGTATTGCAGTGGCCATAAAAAAGAACCTGCCCAGCAGCCGCGTACTTGCCATTGACATAAGTGAAGAGGCCTTAGAAGTTGCACGTGCCAACGCTATCACCAACAAAACAAATATACAATGTAACCTTTTTGATTTTTTAGATGAAAGCCGGTGGCCCGAATTATTATTGTTTGATATTATTGTTAGCAACCCGCCTTATATACCGGCTAACGAAAAAACAAAGATGGAAAAGAATGTAATAGATTACGAACCGCATAATGCCTTGTTTGTACCCGACAACAATCCATTATTATTCTATGAAAAAATTGCTAAGTTTGGCCGCAGCCATTTAAATTATAACGGAAAGATTTATGTAGAAACACATGAAGATTTTACAACCCAGGTTGCAGCTGTATTTAGTGCATACCAACAGGTACTGGTAAAAAAAGATTTGTTTGGAAAGGAAAGAATAGTAATTGCCAGTTACTGACCATCTACACTTAAAGAGGCAGAAGATGCTCCCGCTTTTTTTGCATCCCTCATTACAGTTACCAGTTTATTTATTGAAACTGAACTGTCGGCATTAATTACCACCGATTGTTTGGTAGCAGTATCCTTTTTATCAATACGTTTACTAAGTTCGGCAAACAGCGAATCAAACAAAACGGGTTGTTGACCGATATAAGCCCTTCCATCTTTTCGTATACTAACCACAATACTTTGTTTTGATTTGGTATCTGTTTTATATTTTGGGTTAGTAAGTTTTATAATGTTGGGGTTTGCAAGTGTAGCTATTATCAAAAAGAAAAACATCAATATAAATAATATGTCGTTCAGCGGACCGGTATCCACTTCACTGTGTTCTTCATTAAATTTTTTTCTTAAACTCATGGTTGTATTTTGATTTCACTAATTTTTACTAATTACACGAATTAAAATTCAAACCGCCAATTCGTGTAATTCGTTTTATTCCTGTACTTACTTTAAAATTCGTGTAATTCGTGTAATTCGTTTTATTCATGTACTTACCTCGTTGGTTCCTGCAAAATATCTATAAACTCAGCGCTCGCCGCTTCCATTTTATTTTCAATCTTTTTTATTTTGGTTTGTAAAATACTGTACCCAAGATAAGTAATGATACCAATCATTAAACCGGTAGCCGAGGTAATCATTTTTACATAGATACCTCCCGCCAATACGTTGGTGCTAAAGTCGGGACTTTTATTAATACTGTCAAACAAACTCAGCATACCAATAATAGTTCCTAAAAACCCAAACAGTGGTGCAATACGCACAATGATATTAAGGATGTTGAGATTTTTTTCCATCTTATACATTTCCAGCACGCCTACATTTTCCATACTTTTTTCAATAGCATCTATAGGTTTACCAATACGCTGCAGGCCTTTATCAATCATACGTGCCACTGGGTTAGGCGTATTTTTTGCCATACTGCGTGCCGCCGTAATATTGCCGCTTACTACATTATCACGGATGATGTTCATAAAATTGTCTTCTATCTTTCCAAACTTTTGTAACAAAATAAATCTTTCAAAGAAGAAGAAAATAGCAATTACAAAAAGCAAAGCCAATGGTATCATCAACCATCCGCCCTGCACAATAGTGCCGCCTACTGATTCAAAACCCTGAACTTTTTCTAACCCTTTTAATGTATCAAGCTGTAAAAAAATGGTGAGCATATGTAAACTGTTTATTAACAAAAGTAAATGTTTAATTGATTATTATGTTGTTGCATTTTTTTGAATAGTGCAAGATTAGCTCCTTAACGAACACAAATCAAAAATGCTCCTTAATAAAATGTTAATCTTAAATGGTAAAGCAATTCTTTAATACTTTGATTTTTGTTTCCTTTTTCTTGCTATTTTTTCATTTTCAACTGATAAATCAACCGGCGGTAATTAATATGCTATGCAAATAAAATTACCCGATGCCATAAAATAATTTACAATAAAAATATAGCATTACCGCTTAATAAAAAAGTGCTGCAAATTGCCAGCACTCTTAAAATATATACAGAATAAATTTATTTTTTGCTTTCCAGTTGCTGCATGGCCATAATCTGCTTCATGGTTTTTTCCATACCGTCGCTGCCGCCATCTAAAAAAATCACGTTGCCTTTACCGTATTCTGCAAAATTTTTAATGGCTTCCACCCACATGCTGAACAAAATTACATTGGTATCCAGGTTAGCCTGTTTCATTTCTGTTGCAGCCTGGCTCATACCTTTTGCTACTTCTTCTCTAAACAAAGCCACACCCTGACCACGTAATTGCGCCGCTAATCTTTCGGCTTCGGCAGCAATTTTTATAGCGTTACCTTCTGCTTCGGCTGCTTTAGTTTTGGTAATTAATAAAGCCTGCCCTTCATTTTCGGCAGCCGCTTTTAAATTGTTTGAAGCAACCACTTTACTCATACTGGTAATAATGGCTTCATCAAAAGTGATATCGTTTATTTGTAAATCCTGTAAATGATAACCCCAGCTTTCTAAAGCCACATCCACCTGCTCCTTTACATTTTCTACAATATCCCTACGAACATTTAATACCTCTGCCTGTTTTTTGGTAGATACAAATGCACGGATGCTTCCCTCCACAGTACGTATAAGCGCCTGCATCAAATCTTTATCGCTTATAAATTTAAAAGCCACTTTTTGTATCGTGTCTTCCTGTTCGTTTTGTACCGAATACAGTAACATACTTTTAAAATACACATTGGCCTGATCGACCGTTACGGCCTGAAACTCCAGCTCCACCGAACGGTTTTGAATACTCACTCTTTTATAAATTTGTTCTAAAAAAGGAATTTTCCAATTTAAACCCGGCCGCATGATACGTTGATATTTACCGAACATAGTTACTACCCCAATGGTTCCCTGATTAATAGTTACAAAACTGCTTAGGGCAATTAAAACAATGGCGCCAACTAAAATAAGAGTCAAGTTATTTGAAATTAAATCCATAATTATAAAATTTGAGATTGAAGATAGATATTTTTTTGTGTAGGGGGGAGAAAATTTTGGGGGCATCGTGGTATTTATGCTGAGGCAAGTAGCACCACACAATTATAATTTTACAGCACTATTGAACTTTTATAGTATACCCATTGTGCTGTATTTGGTAAATTGCAAAAAAATTGTAAGTTTATTTAAACATTTTTTTTTGAAGTTGATCCCGGAAACCTTTTACAGCAGCATAAATACTTTTCGGATATATACTTTATCTACTGCCCATCTACCCACCAATAATAATTATAAAACCAATAATGTTTATTACATACAAAAATCCCGGCAACTAACTTACCGGGATTTTATTTTTTCTACTAAAAAATAATTTATTTTTTTAAATACTTGCCTTAATAAAACAGTAATTTAAATTACTCATTATGAGGAAAATTATCTACAAAATAAAATCATATATTAATCTACTTCTGTTGAACTTGTTTTAGTAACAGTTACTTTATCGGTACGGCCGCTGCTGTTGCTGCTGCCCCTTGTTAAAGCAATAATCAGCAATATTAATACTGCTGCGCCTGCAACCCATACCCATGGTTCGGCATACCAGGTTTGCTCTGTAGTTCTGGTGCTGCTGGTGGTAGTTACGGCTGTTGAGGTAGTATCCTGCGCCCATGCAATGGCATTAGCAACGGTTAACACCAACATTAAAAAACCATTCTTAATAAAGGCAGGTTTGAATAAATTTTTCATCATTGTTTTTTTTGGTTAAAAAATTAGTGCTCCCCAAAGTCTGTTCAACAACTGCGCCAATTGTTAAAGAAAGTAAAAGGGATCTGAAATGCAGGATGCCTCTGGCCAACTTCGAACAAATTGGACTGTTAAAGGTGTGGGGTAAAAGTGGGTATACATAAACTCCCCTAGCTAACTAATATAAAAAACTTATTCAGAAAAAATTCATTCAAAAAGATAAAAAAATAATGGTCAGCTTTTCTCTTCCCAAATCATACTTAAATGCACAATAGTTTCTGCGGCTTTGGCTAAATCCTTGGTGCCAATCCATTCTAATTTGCTGTGAATGTTTTGCATGCCGGTAAAAATATTGGGGCAGGGCATACCAATATAACTAAAGCGGCTGCCATCGGTACCGCCGCGGATGCTTTCCTTTTTTACGGTGAGGCCGGCACGCTGTATGGCTTCTTGAGCATAAGCCGCTACATGCGGATATTTGTTCAGCACTTCCTTCATATTGCGGTATTGCTCTGCGGCTGAATACTCCATTGCAGCGCCGGGAAATTGTGCCACAACATTTTCTGCAATAGATTTTAAACGGCTATGGTGAGCCGCTAATCCGTCTGCAGTAAAATCACGAACTATAAATTGCAGGGTAGCTTTTTCGGCAATACCATTTACTGCAGTTGGGTGTACAAAGCCTTCACGTTTTTCGGTAGTTTCGGGGCTCCATTCATTTTTAGGTAAGGCATCCATTACTGCGGCTGCAACTTTTAATGCATTTACCAATTTACCTTTTGCATAACCAGGGTGCACAATTACGCCATTGATGGTTATGGTAGCTCCATCGGCACTAAAAGTTTCATCTTCTAAACTACCGGCTTCGCCACCATCCATGGTGTAACCAAATGCAGCACCCAATTTTTGCATGTCTACTTTTACTGTGCCCTGTCCTACTTCTTCATCAGGCGTAAATAAAATTTTTATATCACCATGTTTTATGGCAGGGCTTTGTATAAAAAATAATGCTGCTTCCATAATGGCGGCCACGCCACTTTTATCATCGGCACCCAGTAAGGTTAATCCGCTTGCGGTAATTACACCATAATTTATATGCTCTTTTAAATAAGGCGAATTACTGATGTTTAAAATTTGTGTATTATCATCAGGCAAAACAATATCATTACCATCGTAATAACGGTGGTGGATGGGCTTAACATTAGTGCCGCTGCAATCGGGCGCTGTATCTACATGGGCACAAAAACAAATGGCCGGTATATTTTTTTTATCGCTGTTGCTGGCAATAGTTGCATATACATAGCCAAACTCATCGGTAGTGGCATTGGTAATGCCCATCCCAAATAATTCACGGTGTAGTAATTTGCTCAAGTCTTTTTGCTTTTCGGTGGTAGGATGTGCTGTGCTGGTGGGATCACTTTGTGTATCCACTTTAACGTAACGCATAAAACGATCGGCAATACTATCGGGGCTAATTTGTATCATAAAAAATGTTGAATGTGAAATATCGAATATCGAATGTGTGAAATTTATTACACTCCGCTAAGATACGCAGCGCATGCATTAAAAAATATTCGCCATTCGATATTTAAAAATTCAACATAAAAAAAGCAGCCTGCTTTTGCAAACTGCCCAATTATTCATTTTAATTATCCATTAATAGAAACCAATTCAATATCAAATATCAACTCCTGCCCGGCTAAAAAATGATTAGCATCTAAAATCACCACGTCTTCTTTTACTTCTACTACAATTACCGGTACGGGCTGGCCCTGCTGGTTGCTTAAAGTTAAAGGCATACCGGGTTCAAGCTGCATTTCTGCAGGTATGTTTTCTTTAGGAAATTCAATAACAGCCTCCTCGCTTTTTGGGCCGTAGGCATCTTCGGGTGCAATGTTGATGGTTTTTTTATCGCCAACTTGCATACCCGGAATGGCCAGGTCGAAGCCTTTGATCATTTGCCCTGCTCCTACAGTAAATTCCAATGGCTCTCTTCCGGCAGAAGAATCAAACTGTTCGCCACTTAATAATTTTCCGGTGTAATGTACTTTTACATTATCTCCATTTTTTGCTTGCATTGTTATTTGTTTTTGTATGAGTTTGTATAAACGGAGATTATAAAGGTGTATACAATTAAAAGAATAACTTTCAATTTTTTAATCCTTCTCCACCACCGTTCCAACAAAAAATAAGCCTGCAAATTAATGTATAAACGGCAGAGGTTATTAAATTTTTTTTCGGCAACTTTACTTTATGAAAAAAATATTTTTTGGCTTAACAGTACTTTTGCTTAATGGTAATACAGCGTTGTCGCAACCGGGCACCCACAAATCTGAAATTGAAAATCACCCATCTCAAATTGTACCCGGTGCCGAGCGTATGGAAGTGTACCTGCCGTATTTAAGAGGTAAAACCGTTGCTGTATTTGCCAATCAAACCAGCCTTGTTAAAAAAACTCATTTGGTTGATACGCTTATTGCACAGGGAATAAATATTGTAAAAATTTTCAGTCCGGAACATGGCTTTAGAGGCACAGCCGATGCAGGCGAACATGTAACTGATGCAAAAGATAAAAAAACAGGCGTACCAATAATAAGTTTATATGGCGACCATAGAAAACCTACCGCTGCGGATTTTAAAGGGGTAGACATTTTGATTTTTGATATACAGGATGTAGGCGTAAGATTTTACACTTATATTTCTTCACTAGAATATTATTTAGAAGCTGCTTTAGAAAATCATAAACCTTTATTGATTTTAGACCGCCCCAACCCCAATGGTTTTTATGTAGATGGCCCGGTGCTGGATATGAAATTTAAAAGTTTTATTGGTATGCAGCCCATACCAATTGTGTATGGTATGACGATGGGTGAATATGCCATAATGCTGGCAGGGCAAAACTGGCTGAGTAAAGAGGCAAATGCTATTAATACTTATAACCTCACTACAAAACCTACTGCAGATACACCGTTTCATGTTACGGTTATTAAATGTAAAAATTACGACCACAACAGTAAATACGTTTTGCCTGTAATGCCTTCGCCCAATTTAAAAACCATGCAAAGTATTTATTTGTACCCTTCCACCTGTTTTTTTGAAGGAACAGTTTTAAGCGAAGGGAGGGGCACTGAAGCGCCCTTTCAAATATTTGGCCACCCTTCTTTACCAAAAAATTTATACGCTTTTACGCCCAAACCAAACGAAGGTGCCAAGAGCAGTAAATGTTTTTACCAGCTTTGTTATGGTTGGTATTTAAAAGGCAGCAATGAAGAAATTTTGAAAACATTAAATAAAAAAATTCAACTGAAATATTTTCTGACTGCCTATAAATTATTCTCCGGCAAGGATAGCTTTTTTTTAAAAAATAATTTTATTAACAGGCTGGCGGGCAACAATGATTTGCAACAGCAGGTTAAAGCAGGAAAAACCGAAGCTGCCATTAAAAAAAGCTGGGAACCCCAGTTAAACGCTTTTAAAAAAATAAGAAAGAAATATTTATTGTATAAAGATTTTGAATAATTGTATTTTTAAGCATGCGGCTTACCATAACCTGCTTATGCTTATTTTTTTGCACTACCGCAATGGGCCAACCGGTTTATGAAACCTATACCCCGGCCAATGGCCTGGTAGATGCAAGGGTTACCGGAATGGTGCAGGATAAATATGGCCGCTTAATTATTTACACACGGGAAGGATTCAGCATTTTTGATGGACAAAGATTTACCAACATACTTTCTATTAACAACGAACCGGTAGGCATAATCAGCAATTATATTTTTTTACCCGACAGCACTTTATATTTAGTAAGGTTTAATGGCAACCCCGTTAAAATTGAAAAAGATACTATCAGTTACGATAGTGTGCTGCTAAAAGGTATTTCAGAAATTTCGGAAGTTAAAAAAATAAACGACAGTACCAACCTGCTTTTATCTAATTACGGCACTTACTTACTGGTAAATAAATCACAGAAAAAATTAACCAACACTGCAGCTATTGGATTACCATGGTTAACCAATATTGCTTTTGGCGCCGCCACTAATAATAAATTGCTGCTCTGTAATAATGATGGCGCTTTTACGCCGTCAGTTTTTTTGTACGATATTAAAACTGCCGCTGTAACCAATGTTGTGGAGGGTTTGGTGGTTAATAAAATTGTGGAAGATAAAGAGGGCTCTCTGTTTTTATTAACTGTTGATGAAGGAATAAAAGAAATAAACCTGGCAGAACTGCAGCGCAATAAAATTAAATTTAGTGAACCCTGGTTTTTACAATACCTTGAAAAAGACTTTAAAATTGAAAATATAATTTTCGATAATGAAAATAATATCTGGTGTATTGATGCAAACACCGGTTGTTATAAAATTAATAAAACCACACACGTAAAAACTTTTTATGGTTACAATAATGGTTTATTTAAAAATGTTACCACTTTATACCAGGATAAAGAATTTAATTATTGGTTTTTAACTTACGGAAAAGGCGTACAAAAACTGGTGCAGTCTAATTACGAAGAGATAGCAGAAATTAACAACAGCAACATTTTGCGCCACGATTACTTTTATAATCTTCCGGATAATGCAGTTTTTATTAACGGCAATACCAAACAATTTGCGCTGCAAAATAATACTACTGTTGTGTTACCGGCAACAAAGAAAAATGCTAACGGAGGTTTGTTATTCTGGCAAAATCAATACTGGCATTTTAAAGATAAAAATACTTTAGAAAATGAAAACAATATCAGCATTAATTTTAATTTACCCCAAAATGTAAATAAAAGACTGCAGCTTTCAAATAAAATAAAAACAGATAAGGCCGGTAATATTTTAATTGGAGGAACTTATTTTTACATCCTGTTGCAAAATGGAAAATATGCAGCTGCTGCATTACCTTATTTTACAGATAATATTGTAGCCGATGCCAATAATAATTACTGGGCTTTTGACAGGGGAAATGCGCAGGCGGTAGTTTACCAATACAAAAAAGAACAACTTACTATATTAAAAGAATTTCATTTACCCGGCATTGCGCCGCGGTGCGCTGCGCATTGGAATAAAGACACTTTTTTAATTGGCACCCGCTATCACGGACTTTTGTTTGCAAAAGCAGAGAATGATATCATCAGGCCTTTTTTGGATTTAACAAGAGAAAAGGGCTTATCTAATAATTTTGTGCTGGACATTATCAAATTAAATAAAAATAAAATTGCACTGGCAACAGCATCCGGTGTAGATATTATAAATTTCAATGGTGCCGATACCAGCATACAACATTTATCATCGGGCATAAATGTGTACGACCCCATTGGTAACCTGGTTGCCGACACTGCCGGAAATTTGTATGCCGTTAGCGAATACACGGGGAAATTATATAAATACACTGCCGGTAAATTTAAAGGGGTAAACTATTTATCCAAAGCTTTTTTTAGCAGTGTACAGGTAAACAAAGAAAAGGTTACCGGAAATAAAAACATATTTAATTATCTGCAGCGAAATTTTCTATTTCAGGTGGCTGCTCCATCGTATATAGCTAACAGAAATATTACCTTTTATTTTTTGTTGCAGGGTAAAATTAAAAAAGAATTATTCAACAGCTCCGGCGATTTTGAAGTAAATAATTTAGAGCCAGGCCACTATAACCTGTCGGTTAAAATTGTGTATCCCGGAAATATTTATCCTAATCAAAAATTATTTTACCAGTTTACTATTAACCAGCCCTTTTGGCAAACCTGGTGGTTTATACTTTTAATTACGTTTGCAGCAGCTACGCTTATTGGTTATGTGATTAGAAATTATTACAGCAAAAAATTGCAAAAACAAAAAGCTGTATTAGAAAAACAGCATGCCATTGAACAGGAACGCAACCGTATGGCCCGGGAATTACATGATGGACTGGGCAGTATGCTCAGCGGTATAAAACATTCTTTTGCGGCATTAAAAAATCAAATTCGGCTTGATGAAAACCAGGATAATAAATTTCATTCCAATATAGACAAACTTAATGATACCATTAAAGAGTTACGCAATATCTCTCACAGTATTTCGCCTGATGGTTTATTATTGTACGGGTTAGAAAATTCGCTGAGGGATTACTGCAATACTATTACACAGCCGGGAATACTAACTGTTAATTTTAAAGCAATAGATACGGCCAATATGCTGTTAACAGAAGAACAGGCTTTTCACATTTTTAGAATTGTGCAGGAATTGTTGCAAAACATTTTAAAACACAGCAGCGCAGCCGCAGTTATAGTACAGCTGAGTTACAACCAAAGCCGGTTATACATTGCAGTAGAAGATGATGGTATTGGCTTTGATATAACAGCTGAAAAAAATAAAAAAGGTATGGGCTTAAAAAATATTGAGAGCAGGATAAAAATTTTAAAAGGCAAAATAGATTACCGTTCCCAACCTGCAGAAGGCACTTCGGTATTGCTGGAAATTCCGTTTGCTGCAAAGAATACTGAATAGCTATTGTTTCAAATCATGTGCAGCTGCACAGCCACTTTTATAAGTGAGGCAATATTTTTGGCTTCAAATTTTTACAGTAAATTTTTGCGGTGCGTATCTGCAGTCGTAGTGCATATAAAAAATCTTTTCGCAAATTCGTTGTTCATTACAGCATTTGCAATTAATTCCAGCACTTCCTTTTCACGGCGGATAACCAAAATTTTAGTATCCTGTTTTTTTCGCAATACCTGCTATGCTTCATTACTCATTTAACTCTTGCACTTCATTATCAGTTCAATAGGCTCCCACAGCTGTTGCTGTGTTGCATTTTAAACACTTAACCGGAAGCCACCTTACCCATTATTGAAGCGCTGACAGAAAATGCTGAAGTCTGAAAAAAGCACCTAACAGATTTTTTGCTATTTCAACTTACAAATAAATATTGTATCTTTTAGATACTTAAACTAATTGGTTATGAAAAAAAATATTCTGCTGTTAACGCTGATGACTATCGGGGCTATGTTTTCAACCGCCTTTGCACAAACTGAACGAGTTGAACATTGCTGCAATATCATAGCAATGGATAACACAAAAAATTTTGTGGTGGCAAGGGATAATACCACCGGCCTGCTTTACCAGTTTAAGGCAGATGCCCTGGATATGAAGGCCATTAAAAAAGGAGATGCTGTAAATATTAATGCAGTATCCAAAAAAATAACGGGTATCAGCGGCGCTGTAAGAAATTACACAGTCATTCAACCCGATAAGGCACAGCCGGTAGGCATTTTGGCCATTATGCAAATTGATAATGCTGAACCTATCAACGACATTGTAACTCCGAAAATAAATACAGCAACGCCAATCAGTGATATTGTAAGCATACAGATTGATAATGCAGAACCCATATCCGGTATTATAACTCCAAAAATAAATAATGCCCAACCTGTGGGTAAGCCCACCCTAAATAACGCAGGGCCCATAAATAGTTTCGCCATTGTAACCGCAAAGGGAAAATCGGGCAAAACTTTTCAATTTAAAGTGCCGGCTGCCATTGCAAAAACCCTAAAGGTTGGCGACCCAGCATACGCAGAGCCGGTAAATAATATCCAGATAAATTATCTCGAGCCAGTGAATGGTATGAAAATAAACAGTGCTTCTCCAATAAATGATTTCGCCATTGTGCAATCTTCGTATGGCAACAGCAACGGGCAAATGAATTCCTATGGTTATCCTGCCACTTCGGGAGACGGAACCGCAGGTAATACTAATGCAACGGATAAATGGGTCATCACTCCTGTTGCCACAATGAAAGGTGTACTTGGCCGGCTTGATATAAATTTCCCTGCCGATGCAGAAAGGAATATTCTTTTTTACAAGCCTGCCGACAATGATTACATCACCAGTGTTTCCCGTAATGATAAAGTTTATACTATTGCCCCTGGTGAGTACCGCATTACAATTTCCAATGTGCCCATTGATAATGTGCCCATACAAAAAGCACATGAAACAAGAATAAAAATGGGTTTTCTCAATGTAGTTTCTGACGGCGACTGGCATTTGTATGATGATACTAAAGAAAAAGCTTACACATCGGGTAACAAACCAAAAAAAATTGCATTGCCAATTGGCAGTTACCAGCTAAAGCTGGGTACGGAATTTTTTCCAGTGATAATAAAAGATAAAGAATTAGTGGAGTTGTAAAACACACAGAGTAACCAAATAGAGCAACATAATAAAAAGTTAGCAATCTAATAGCTTTTTTTAAACTGTTTAAAAAAAACCGTGTTTCAGAATAACTGCATTTGCGTGGCAATGCGCACCAGCGAAGCTGTGTTTTTGGCTTCAAATTTTGCCAGTAAATTTTTGCGGTGCGTATCAACCGTTGTACTGCTTATAAAAAGTTTTTGTGCAATTTCATTGTTCGTCATACCATCTGCAATTAATTCCAGCACTTCTTTTTCGCGGCGGGTAATAACAGGTGCATCGTTAAGGTTTTCTGGTTTGCGTAATGAAAGTGCCGCATCAAAGCTTAAAAATTGTTTTCCTTTAATTACTGTTTCAATACCTTCCATCAACTCTTCCTGTGTTGCATTTTTTAACAGGTAGCCCGATGCGCCATTACCCAACATTTTTTCTATAAAACTTTGCTGGTTAAAAGTGCTGAGGCCAATAATATAAACTGCAGGATATTGTTGTTTTACTTCTTTACACAAATCAATACCACTTTTGTCGGGCAAATTAATATCCATTAAAATTACATCCGGTTGCTGGTGTTGTAAAAAAGCCTGGCACGATGCTGCATTAGTGGCATGGCCCATCCACTCAATATTTTTTTCATGTTGTAATAATGAATGAATACCTTCTATCACCATGTAATGATCATCAACTATAAAAACTTTTATTGCCATTGTGCATTGTTAAATCACCTGTTAATTTAAGTGATATTTAATTCAATAAGCACCGAAGTACCTTTTTCTTTTTGTGAGCGTACATCTAAGGTACCTTTTAAAAATTCAACACGGTTTTGAATATTACTCCACCCAATACCTTTTGCCTGATTTAAAATGGCGGTATCAAAACCCCTGCCATCATCTTCCACGGTTACTGCTAAATGATTATTTGATTTAGTTACCTGTACCACCGCCGATTTTGCTGCTGCATGTTTCATGGTATTATTAATTAACTCCTGTACAATACGATAAATAGTTATTGCGGTAGTGTGATCAATAACCTGGTTTTGCAAACCAATGGACTGGTAAGTAACCTGTAACGCTCCGGAATTATTAATATCGGTACAAAAATCTTTTAGTGCAGTATCCAGTCCAAATTTCACAAGGGCCTCGGGCATCATATTATGTGCTACACGGCGCATTTCTTTTATGGAACTGTCCAGCATATCCATGCTGCGTTCAAAAGCCTGTGCATTTTCAGGCGTTAAAATAAGGTTCCCTTTCATAGTATTAAATGAGTATTTTATTCCTGATAACATACCGCCTAAACCATCGTGCAGGTCTTTGGCTAATCTTGTTCTTTCCTGTTCCTCGCCTTTTAATACCGCTTCGGTTGCTGTAAGTTGCTGTTGGGTTTCCAGCTCGTTAATACGTTGTTGCTGTAGTTTTTGTTTTTGCTGATAGGTTCTAAAAGCAAGCAACGATATTATTAAAAGCGTTACGGCTCCTGCCAATAAAAAATAATTGAGTGTATTTTTTTGTTGTATAGAAAGCTGTTGTATTTTTTTATCAGCTTCTAATTGTGCTACTTCGTTTTGCTTTTTTTCATAATTATATCTTGCCTGGCGAAATTCCATTTGCCTGATGTTATCTGCCTGGTACAACGAATCTTTGATTACCGCTACGGAATCTTTATACGCAAATGCTTTAGTAAAATTGCCCAGCTGTTTATAAACTTCGGCATAGTTTTCAAAATACATTTGTTTTGAGGTAGTGATTTCCGAATAGTCCAAATATTTTGCAGACGAATCTAAATGTGCTGCTGCAAGTAATGGTTTTTTTAATTCAGCTTCATTGGCAGAAATATTTAAAAAATTATTGCCTATACCTGCTGTAAAATTTAATTGCCTTGCAAAGTTTAAACATAAAGTATAATAGTCAATTGCCTTTTGATACTGCTTTGTATTATAATAGTACATCGCACTCATAAAATCGCAGGAGTAAATCATATTCTGGTTGTTCAACTCCACTGCAATTTTTTTTGCAGAGTCCAGTGTAAGCAATCCTTTAATGCCGTCTCTTTTTGCATTAACCAGGTTGCCACCATAGGCATACCATGCATTCAGCAGGTTGGCTTTATCATTATTTTTTCTTGCAAAGTCTAAACCTTTTTTGCTGTATAAAATGCCTTCATCAAATTTATTAATGGTGGCATATGCAATAGAAAGGTTACTGTATAAAACGCCTAAATCGCTGCTGTTGGGGTTGTCTTTAAGATAAATTTCTTCTGCCTTAAGATAATAAAAAGTAGCGGTTTCGTAATCGGCATTATTAGCATGTACCAACCCCAAATTAATATAGCAGGTACCCATCGATACCCTTGAACGTAAATTATCGGGATATTTTGAAAATATTTTTATCGCCTTCTCATAGTTATCAATAGCGGTAACGGGCTGATTGGCCAACTGAATAGTTGCAGCTAAAAAATAACTTTGTGCCTTAAAGAAATCATTTTTTTTTACTTCGGCAAAAGAATCAATTTTTTTTTGACATTGCCATGCTTCAACAGTGTCTTTATATTTTATTTTATTACCCAGCTGCACCAGCAGCCGCACTTTTTCAGAATCATTTTTTTCTGTATTTATGCGGTTGCGTATACTGTCGAAAACATTTGTTTGTGTAAATGCCCCAAGCGGAATAATATATAGTATGATCCATACAATTTTTCTCATACAGTAAAATAGAACATTACTTCCATTATACAAATAAACCCAAAAGCCTTTTTAAAGCCTCTCCCCTTTTTCCATGATTTTTTGTGATTATTAAAATCTCCTGTTTTTACAGGATGGTACAAACACATTTAAGTTTACATTTTTACTGAAGAAAAATTAATAACTAAATTATATGAAAAAGTTATTTACAGTTTGTATACTGTTTATTTCATCTCAATTTTTAGCTGCGCAAAATATTGGCATAGGCACCACAACGCCTGCAGTAAGGTTAGATGTTGCAGGCATCAATGGCTGGAACGTAACTGCCGGTGAAGGTGATATGCGTATTGGCAACAGCAGTTACCGTTTAAAATTTGGAGTAGCCTTAAGCGGCGGTGGTGCAGGCGCAGCCAACATTATGCAATTTGGCCAGCCCGGCGGTTTTAATGTATTATCGTTAGGAGCACAGGGCAACCAGGTGTTAAATATAAATGGTGGCAGTGCTGCTGTTGGTATTGGTACTGTTTCGCCTGCAACAAAACTTGATGTGGTGGGCACTACCAGCACAACAAATCTTTCGCTAACGGGTACGGGCAATGGCACTACCAACGATTTTTTAATTAAATCAAATGCAACAGGTTTGGTGGGCGCCAGAAAAGGGCATGGGGCATTAGCGTTAAATTATATTATTTGTACCGCCGGCGTTTTTGTTGGCCCTCAAACTAATAATAATATAGAATTTGCCTGGATTGGTGAAGTAAAACTTTTTGCCGGTAATTACGCTCCGCCTAACTGGGCATTTTGTAATGGGCAATTACTGAACATTGCTGATAACACCGCTTTGTTTTCCATAATTGGAACTTATTATGGAGGTAACGGCGTTACCAATTTTGCATTACCAGATTTGCGTGGTGCAGCACCCGTTGCTTTTGGTACTCCGGCTGGTGGCGGTAACACCTGGGACCAGGGTGAAAGAACACAGTAACCTATTTTATATAATGCCACGATAAAAGAGCTGTATAAATTTTTTTATAAAAATATCAAAACATAAAAATGAAAAAAATATTTTTATCGCTGATACTTTCTGCATCGTACATAATTAGTGCGGCACAAAACGTAGGCATTGGCACCACTTCCCCGCAAGCAAGGCTGCATGTTGCAGATAGCAGTGTTTTGTTTACAGCACCTGCTGTATTACCTGCCACACCGGGCAATACACCGCTAAGCGGTGCCGGTAACAGAATGATGTGGTATGCTGATAAAGCATCTTTCCGTGCCGGAAATATTATTAATGACAGCTGGGATAAAGATAAAATTGGTAATGTATCATTTGCAGCAGGAAGTAATACACAGGCAAGTGGCAGCACCTCCACAGCTTTTGGAAATTTTTCCTTTGCCAACGGCGATATCTCTTTTGCCGCAGGCAACAGTGTGTTTGCAAAAGCCAAAATGGCTGCTTCATTTGGAACTTATAATGATATTACTGATGCGCCAACTTCAACGGAGGCATCAACTGACAGATTATTTCAAATAGGGAATGGCAGCGGTAATTTATCAAGAGGCAACGCAGTAACTGTTTTACGCAACGGTAATGTTGGCATTGGCAATATAACACCTGTTGCCCGGCTGCATGTAAACGACAGCAGTGTTTTATTTTCTGCAATCGGGACAGCATCTTCAACACCCGGCAACCCTCCGGTAAGCGGGCAGGGAAGAAGAATGATGTGGTATGCAGACAAAGCGGCTTTTAGGGCGGGGTATGTGAATACTACCAACTGGGATAAAGACTCTGTAGGCGACTATTCCATTGGCCTTGGTCTTAATGTGAAGGCAAAAGGATATTCTTCCGTTGCCATTGGTAATACAACCACCGCCTCCGGTGATAACTCAATAACGTTGGGGTTTAACACAAGGGCTTCGGGTTCCTATTCTACTTCAATGGGATTAAGCACAACTGCTTCGGGTATTGCTTCCACCACAATGGGTATCAACACAACCGCTTCAGGAGAAACCTCAACTGCTATAGGAGATGGTACAATCGCTTCTGGAAACATATCAACTGCAATGGGTAATAACACAACTGCTTCAGGACATTATTCAACTGCGATGGGGTTCAGCACAACTGCAAAGGCGCATGCTTCTACTGCTATTGGACAATATAATGATAATACCGATGCCCCGAGTCCATTTATTCCACAACCTGCTGATCGTTTATTTCAAATTGGCAATGGAGCATCTAATGCCAGTCGTTCCAATGCACTCACCATTTTGCGCAATGGCAATATAGGTATGGCCGGTGTTATAAATCCAGCAAGGCCACTTTCATTCCCGGCATCTCTCGGAGAAAAAATATTACTCTACCCCGGCGGCGCAGGCGAAGTAGGTATAGGTGTTTATGGAAATGAGTTGCGTTTGCATTGCGATAATCCCGGATCCATGGTTTCATTCGGCACACAGGATAATGCCGGTGTGTTTACACAGGCAGGCAGGTTTCAGCTCAGTGGTGTGTATGGATTATTTGTAAACGGAAGTATTTGGGCAAATGGAACAACCTATGCAAGTGATGAACGTTTCAAACAAAATATAACTGCCATACAATCTCCTCTGCAAAAACTGTTGCAGATAAATGGTGTGGAGTATGAAATGAAAACTGGTTCCTTTCCAAAAAATAACTTTCAACAAAAAAGACAGATCGGTTTGCTGGCGCAAAATGTGGAGAAGATAATTCCCGAAGCGGTGAATGAGATGGAAGGATATAAAGGTGTGGACTATGCAAAGCTTGTTCCGCTGCTGGTTGAAAGTATTAAAGAACAACAAAAACAAATTGTAAACTACCAGGAAAAAATAGAGAGCATACAAACTCAGCTGGATGAATTAAAAAAATTATTGAAAAACCGATAACCAAATTACCATGAAAAAAATAACTCTACTGCTGATTGTACTGGTAACAATTAAAGCACAAGCTCAAAATGTTGCCATAAACAACGATGCCAGTTTACCGGACAACAGTGCCATACTGGATATTAAAAGCGGCACAAAGGGTTTACTGATTCCCCGTATGAATACGGCAGTAATAAATACAATCGCAAATCCTGCAAAAGGATTGCTTGTTTTGGACACTGCAAAAAATCAATTGATGGTAAATATGGGCACTCCTGCATTACCCAATTGGCAAACTGTTGTTGCCAACAGCGGCTGGAGCTTAACCGGGAATTCTGGAATTGATTCTGCGACAAATTTTATTGGAACGCTGGATACAAAACCATTTATTATTAGAGTGAACAATGTACGTTCAGGTTATATTGATAGTCTTAATTACAATACTTCTTTTGGATTTAGAGCATTAGATTCATTTACCACAGGCACATTGAATACAGGAGTAGGTTACTATGCTTTAACGGCTAACAAAACTGGAGGTTATAATACCGGTGTTGGATCTTTAGCACTGCTTGATAACTCCACTGGTTCTTTTAATACTGCCGTAGGTACATTAAGTTTATATAAAAATATTTCAGGAAGTCAAAATACAGCTCTTGGCCAATTGGCGATGGTTCAAAATATAAGTGGTGGACAAAATGCAGCAGTAGGTAGCGATGCGCTTAGGTTTAACACAACTGGTAATGCCAATGTTGCAATGGGTTTTACATCTTTATATTTTAATACAACTGGTTACTCAAATATTGCCATTGGGACAGGTGCATTATTTAACACCGGTAACCGTAGTAATCTTGTAGCCGTTGGCGATAGTGCTTTATTTAATAATGGCGTTGGTGCAGTAAATGCTTATGAGGGTACTTTAAATTCTGCATTTGGATCCAAAGCATTGTATGCAAATACAAGCGGTTATTATAATACCGCTACAGGTTCAAATGCACTAAGAAATAATTCAACAGGTGTACAAAATACAGCAAATGGCACAGGAGCTCTTTTTGCAAACACAACCGGTAATACCAATACTGCAATGGGACTTAATGCCATGTTTAGCAACAGCACTGGTAATGATAACACTGCTATAGGAAGTTTTGCTGTTGTAAATAACACTACTGGTAGCAGAAACACAGGGACAGGTAATTCTGTATTAGCCCTTAACGCAACCGGCAATAATAACACTGCTACTGGGTTTGTAGCCTTAAACAATAATACCACCGGCTTTAGCAATGTAGCCATTGGCACAGAAGCTTTATTCAGAAATACTGATCGTAATAATCTTGTAGCCGTTGGTGATAGTGCATTGTACAATAATGGAGTTGGTGCAATAGGTTTTCAGGCTACAGAGAATTCGGCATTTGGTTCCAAAGCCTTATTTGCAAACACTACTGGTTACTATAATACAGCAACCGGTACAAATGCTTTAAGAAACAATTTATCCGGTGCACAAAATACTGCCAATGGAACAGGCTCACTTGTAAACAATACTATTGGAAATGCTAATACCGCAATGGGATTAAATGCCATGGCACTAAATAATGCAGGTAATGAAAATACTGCTGTAGGAAATTTTGCTGCTGTAAATAATACAACCGGCAACAGAAATACGGCAATTGGTAATGCAGTATTAAGCTCCAATACAACAGGCAACAACAATACTGCCGCCGGAATAAGTGCTTTAAATAATAATACAACCGGCTATAGCAATGTAGCAATTGGCACAGAGGCATTAATGAGAAATACTGACCGCAGTAATCTGGTAGCCGTTGGTGATAGTGCTTTATATAATAATGGTGTTGGGGTTGTTTTTCCGGGAGAAGGCAGAAGGAATACTGCCGTGGGTTCAAAAGCATTGTACACTAATAATACAGGAGCAGACAATACAGCCTCGGGATTTAATAGTTTATTCTCAAATACTTCAGGTTATTCCAATACAGCAAATGGCGCATCTTCACTTAGAGCAAATACTACAGGCTATCAAAATACAGCAAGTGGAGCTTATTCGCTTCTTTTAAATACAGCAGGAATTTATAATGCTGCCCACGGTAATTCATCATTAGGTTCAAATACACAGGGTGATTATAATACGGGTAGTGGAAGCAATGCACTATCCAATAATACTTTGGGCAATAGAAATACTGCAGCCGGATATACATCGCTTTCTACCAACACAACCGGAAATAATAATACTGCCATTGGATATGCAGCAGACGTTACTTCAAATAATCTTTCCAATGCCACTGCTATAGGTTACAATGCAAAAGTTGCAGCCAGTAATAGTTTGGTACTAGGTGGCACCGGTGCAGATGCTGTAAATGTTGGCATTGGTACAACCACTCCGGGCTTCCCTTTAAACTTTGCCAATACACTTGGTAGCAAAATTTCTTTGTACGGCAACACCGGTAGTCATTATGGCTTTGGTGTTCAAGGTAGTTTATTGCAGATATATTCAGATGCTGCTGCAGCTGATATTGCTTTTGGTTATGGAAGCAGCGCATCATTTATTGAAAGAATGCGGATAAAAGGAAATGGCAATGTAGGTATTGGTACTAACAATCCCGTTAAGCCGCTTTCATTTCCTGCAGTACTCGGCGAAAAAATATTACTCTATCCAGGTGGTGCAGGCGAAGTGGGCATTGGTGTATATGGAAATGAATTAAGGTTACATGCAGATAATCCGGGTGCTGCAGTTTCATTTGGCACACAGGATAATGCTGGTTTGTTTACACAGGCAGGCAGATTTCAGATAAGTGGTGCGTATGGCTTGTTTGTAAATGGAAGTATTTGGGCAAATGGAAATACGTATGCAAGTGATGAACGTTTCAAACAAAATATTACTCCGATACAATCTCCTCTGCAAAAATTATTACAGATAAATGGTGTGGAGTATGAAATGAAAACTGGTTCTTTTCAAAAAAATAATTTTCAAAAAGGAAGACACATGGGTTTGCTGGCGCAAAATGTAGAAAAGATTGTACCCGAAGCAGTGAATGAAATGGATGGCTATAAAGGAGTGGATTATGCAAGATTAGTGCCTTTGCTGATTGAATCAGTTAAAGAGCAAAACAAATCCATTGAAGAATTGAAAAAAGAAATTGAAGCATTAAAATCACTGATAACTAATAAAAAATGATCACTACCCTCCCGATAGTTACGAGTAAAGGAATTGAATTGCTCACTTTGCAAAACATCATCCGCATACAGAGTATCAGCAATTACAGTAAGATTTATTTTGCTGATAAAAGTTATCCCTTAACCGTTGCAAAATTGCTGCATTGGTTTGAAGATAACCTGCCGGCAGAAATGTTTTTGCGATCGCACCGCACTCATCTTGTAAATAAAGAGCATATTATTAATGTAGGGTTATCAGCTAAAACAATGCAGTTAAGTAATGGCGAACAAATAAATATCAGTAAAAGAAGAAAACAGTGGGTTAAGCAAAGGCTTTTTGCATGAGTAAAACCAAAACGGGGAGCAGGTTGCAGTAACCACCCCGTTTTTTTTCAGGTTGAATAAAGCCTACTGCAGTATTGTTTAAAATTAAAAAAATGTATTCCTACTCTTCTTTAAACATAGTTGCATTTGTTGTTTACCTGAATATCCTGTTTTTAAGGGATGGATACAATGACTATTAATGAACATTTTTACAGCATGCTTAAAATAAAATCATACGTTATGAAAAAGTTATTATGCAGTATGCTTTCCCTTTCAATAATAAGTATGGCAGTGGCACAGGTAATACAAAAATCAGTACCTCCGGTAAAACAAAGTGCAATAATTAAAACAGTGCCGGCACCAGCACCAGCACCAGCACCGCCTATAAATACGCCGCCTCCTGCTGCTAACGTTCCATATTATTTAAGTGCTGCAAGGGTAATACTTGTAACGGGTAATGATAATAAAGAACAACCTTCCAGAATAAATATTGGTTTAAACAGAACAAGTGGTGGAGAATGGCCGTCTGACGATAATACCACAGCTTGCGGCTTGTACCAGCACAATTATGCAACAAATGAGTATAAAGTAAATTCCGTTACTGATATACCATTAAATACTTCTTTTCAATTTCCGGGCTCAATGCCCGGCGGGTATGGAGAAGGCTGGCGTTACATAAACCTTTTGCTCAGCAATATTCAAACGCATGGGCTTACATTGTACGTAAGGTATGACCCCAACTTTATTCTTGATGCATGGAAAATTGAAAAAGTAACCCTTGTAATGGAGTTTAAAGACATAAAAGGAAATCCGCATCCTACACTTGGCAGCATCACAATTCCTTTTTTAAATTCATCGGCACTTTTAAACGATGGAAAAAGGATGCTGAAATTAGAAACCGATAAATTTTTAATGGTAAAATATTAGTATTAAATTTTTTTAAATAATACGCTTTTATAAATATTACTGCTGAAAAAAGTATTCTTGGGGGAGAATTAAAATAAAAAAAACTAAAATGAAAAAATATCTTATTGTGTTTATGATGATGCTTGCCATGGTATCCGCATTTGCGCAGGCTAAGAAAAAACCTGCAGCAAAGGAAAAACCTCCCACTCAAAAAGAGATGGATGAAATGATGAAAGAGATGCAGCAAGCAATGGATGAAATGGACCCGGAAGATAAAAAAGCAATGGACAGCATGGGCATTAAAATGCCGGATACAAAAAGTATAAAAAAAAGTATTTCGGGTATCAGCGATGCTCAATTAAAAAAAGCGTATGAAGATGATAGCAGGATTGTGCCGCAAAAAGATGCAGTAAGAATTGCTGCGGCACTGGCCACAACACTGAGCAACGCAGATGTAAACGCCTACATTAATAAAACGCAGCAATGGGTATTGGGTAAATTATCTGCAAATACAAAATCAGCAGGAGCCGAAATTTTGCAACAAGTTATTACTCAAAAATCTTCTGTTGGTAATACGGCTGTGGGTTACTGGATGGATGGCAAACCCACACTGGCACTATATCTTATGGGGGAAGCCTGTAAAGCGGCTCCATCAAATGCAACCCACCTTAATAATTATGCTGCTTTTTTAACCATGTGTGGCGCACAGCAAATGGCATTACCCATTTTAAGTAACCTTAATAAACGGTATCCAAAAAACAGCAGCATACTCAATAATATTACACAGGCATGGTTAGGTTTAGGCGATATACCCAGGGCCGAAAAATATGCCGATAGCACCATACGTATTTATGCTGCTCATCCACAGGCCAACATGGCTAAATGTTTAATTGAAGAAAGCAAAGGCAATATTGCTGCTGCCATTGCTGCTGCAAAAAGAAGTATCAGTAAAGCTTATAGTAATGAAAAAGAAAACAAGCTGAAAGAATTGGGGTACGATTTAAAAAAGGATGACATAAACTGGGACAGACCCATGCCGCAGGATATATTAGGCCTGGCAAAATTTACATGGCCCGATTACCCTGTAGCGGTTGAACAAAATAAATTATTAGAGCAGGAATGGAAAGATTTTAAAGAGGAGTGCCAGCAAAAAATAGATGAACTGAAAATAAAACAGCAATCGCTGGAAGAATCTTTGCTGAAGACGAATGAAAACCGGACGAAATTAATTATCAGTGAAAGCCAAAAAGGAAATTTTGTACAACCAATGCCCGGCTATGCTGCTAAAGCGATAAAAAAATTAGGTCCGGGTATAAACGATGTAAATGGTAATATGTCGTTTGTATTTGCGCAGGCGCTGGAGCCGGTTGTAAAAGCATTGGCTGCAGTAGGAGGCTATGAAGATATTCTGAATGAACAACAAAAAATACTGGATGAAAAATATGAAGACCAGATAGGAGAAGGGAGACCAAATCCTCTTGCTGCAATTTGTAAAGATGAAAATGCTATCCGCACAGAATTCTTAAAAAATGCCAATGGAGGTTTAAAAAGTGCTTACAGAAATTATCTTAATTACGTGAGCCGCCGTACCAGCGATCTGCTATATTATTATCAATACACTTTATGGCCCGAACAATTTGAAGTGGTTAAAGTAAATGCGCAAATTGCCTGGCTTACACAAATAAAAGACCAGCGGGTTTTTTTTAAAAGCAAAAGTGATTGGTGTATTCCTACTGTTGTTAAACCTAAAGCAAAAGACTCTTTACAAAATTTTGATGATGTGGCCTGCCAATATGTAAGCACTATGAATTTGGGCTGTTACAAAATTATTTCAAGTTGCAGCAATTTAACCGGCCAGTTTGATTGTGGCGGTATACAAATTGATTACAAAAGCAATGTGGAAACAGGCCAATATTCCGGTACCGCCATTTTAGGAGTTAGCAAAGGCATTGATGGCCCAATGGGTATGGAAGCTGAGGCAACTTTGGGTGGAATAGTTGAGTGGGACAATTCGGGGTTTACCGATGTGGGTGCAATAGTTGGTGTAGCCGCAAATGCTGCTGGCCAAAATATTGCTGGCGCCGAAGTAAGAATAACAGTAAACAGTGGCGTTAGTACCAATGGCAGTACAATTTTACAGGGTAATAAATAATAATAAAGATGAAATACATTTTTCTAACGGTTACATTATTTATTTCGGCGTTTGCTTTTTCACAAGATTGCAGCAAAGAATTATTACGAAAAAAAACAGGCAAATTTAAAGCCGGGCAACAGGGCTCAATCGCTAATGTAAGCCCTGCCGATTTAGCAAAAGAAAAATTAGTGATAGCGTCAATTCATAAAATGATTGCTGCAAATTACAAACCAACTGGTTGCGAAATTTCTTACAGTACCGTATTTGGAAAACCTGCAGTTGCAGGCCAGGGCTGGGTAGCAGATCCTTATCATTATGCAATGTATGTGCTGCGGTATTTATGCGATGGCAACAGCAGCGATAAATCAAAATATTATGTTGACGTATCTACCCCCACCACGGTAAATATAACTGCCAATGTAATTTATGCGTTGAATAATTTGTATGCGGCAAATATTGCTGCAGATGATTTCAGGGGCTATTTAAAATTGAAAGCTATGCCTGTAAAAAAAGAAGGCTATTATTTTATGGGTGAAGAAAAAGTGGATTATAACTCACCAATTTATGAGTACCGCTGGTTGATAACTTACAATGACACTTTACCATTTTCTTATCTAAGCCGCAAAGAATATTTACTAATACAAAAGAACAGGTTAGAAAAAGATTTAAAAGCCAACACGGGAGAAAAGACATACCTGGAAAAGTTTTTTAGAAATATAAACGAGTACTTAACCAAATCAGAAAATGAATTGAGTAAGCCAGCCATTTGTAACTGGAATGATGAACAGCGGTTTGAAAAATTTGTTGAAGAAGGCACTAAAGGTTCATTCATTGCAGTAAAACCAAATTTGGATTACTATCAAAAAAAATTACCCAAATCAGCACCGCAATTTTTTTCCGTGGTATATAAAATATCAAAAGATAATGCTGTTTTTGAAGATAATATGGAAGCAATAAAAAAAGCAGTTGATTTCGCCTTGCTAAAAAATATGCTGGGGAAATAAAAACAGCAACTCTTTAAATGAAAGTACACCGCTTTTATTAAAAGTATTACTACAATCAGTTGCAAACTATACGGAGTACTTAAACCGTTAAAAAAATATTTAACTAACAATATAAATAACGCTGTCATGAAAATTTTTATAGCAACTATACTATTGGCACTTGCAGCTAACAATGCCCCTGCACAACTTTTAAAAAAAATAAAACAAAAAGCTGAGGATGCCATTACCAAGCCAAAAGAAAAACCGGAAGAAAAAAAGCAGGCTGATGATAAGGAAAAACCCATTGCTGCAGAAACAGGTAACAGTAATGAAGCAAAAGCAACAGGCCCTGCAACTAATTTAAAAGTGTACAGCAAATTTGATTTTGTACCCGGCACTACCATTTTGTATTACGATAATTTTGAAAAAGACAATATTGGTGAATCACCAATGGGATGGATAACATCTACTTCGGCAGAAGTGGTTACAATTGACGGGCTGGAAGGTAATTGGCTGAAAATGGCGGCTACCAGCTCCAGCCATATTACCCGCAGTAAAAAACAAAGCTGGGGAAATAATTTTACCATTGAGTTTGATTTGTTGTTAGTAAAAAATACTTACGACCCCCGTATGGATATTGCACTGATAAATACCGGCGGCAATTTAGTATCAGATGAAAATATTTTACGAAGCGGAAAAAATGCGGTGCTGGTTAGTACTATAATTGCCAAAGAAGGAGCCAGCAGCAGGGTTTCTCTTTATAATAATCTTAATACCGGTAAACCTATATCCGACAGGATGTCGGAAAATCTTGCGTACAGTAATACAGTGCCGGTGCATGTAAGTATATGTGTGCAGGGCAAACGCTTTCGCCTGTGGTGGGATGCCGCTAAAATTTTTGACCTGCCTGCCGTAGATACCGAATACCTGCCCAACCAATTGGGTTTTAATTTTGGCAGTGTAGGCGGCTCCGATTTTTATGTTAGCAATATCCGCATTGCTAAAGATGTACCGGATACCCGTGCGAAGTTTGAAGAAGGAAAATTAGTAAGCAACTTATTATTTTATACCGGCACATCCAAACTAAAGCCAGAAAGTATGGGTGCATTGCTTGATGTAAGTAAAATTTTAAAAGACGTAACATCTCCTGTAAATATTATTGGCCATACCGATGCAGATGGCAATGATGATGCTAACATAAAACTTTCGCAACAAAGGGCAGATGCAGTAAAAGATATTTTAGTAAGCCAGTATAATATTGACGAAAGCAAATTAACCACCGAAGGCCGCGGCGAAACACAACCACTTGCGAATAATAATTCAGCAGAGGGCAAAGCGCAAAACCGCAGGGTTGAATTTATTTTTAAAGCCGAAGCAGATAAGTATGTAAAACCTGCCGGAGTTTCTGATAATAAACCGAAACCTTCAACAAACAATAATAAGCCTGCAGCAAACGCTGCTAAACCATCCGCAAATGCTGGTTCTGCTGCGGTTAAGCTGCAGAGTAAATTACTTACTGCTAATTTTCCTTATGCACAGTTTATGAAAACAGCGGATAACCGTTATACATTTATTGCAAACAAAGAAGAAGGTAACAGTAAAGAAAATTATTTTAAAATAGTACTGCAGTCCGTAAACACAACCCTAAAGCCAGAGACTTTTAACTTTAAAGAGATCAACGAAAAAAATCCTTTATACGGCACAAAAAAATATGCAGAGATAAATAATACCGAAGCAGTGTTGTATTATGGGACAGCACAAAAACCGTTCATTCATAAATTTTCTCCCATAGTTGCCAATGGCCATATGGCTTCGTATGTAGATGAATCCCTGTCAAGAAAATTACCGGCAGCATCACCCAATTGCAAATTTGTAATTGAAAAAGTAGAAGACGGCAAAGCCAGTGGGTATTTTGTTTTCGGCGTTATGAATAAAGGCTTGAAGCCAATTACCAAAGGCGATGCCATGACGGAAACATTTACTGATGGATTTATGGGTGAGATGAAATGCACCTTTAGCAATGTGCCGGTTTACTGACGATAAATTTTACCGAATAATAAAAAACAGCGAATGAAAAAAATACTCTTCTGCTTTTGTGTACTGGTAAGTTATGCATCCATTGCACAAACAAAAACAATTAAACTTGTTACCGAAGATGGGTATGGCTGGATGTATGATTATCAATTTGAGAATGGGCCTAAAACAATGAATGGGTTTACCTTTTCTGCCCGTCAGTTGGATATTTGCCATTCATTGGTAAAATGGATGAAAGCCAGTTATGTTCCCCAAAATTTTTTAGGCGATGCAAAAAGGTACACTAACGTGGGGCTAAAAAACACGGATGGAAAATTGTTGCCGATTATTAGTTATGGCGCCACAGTTTACACCTGGAATGTGGAAATGAAAAACGGGAAACCGGCTCCTATACAAGAAACAGAATCTCCCTGGGGAATTACGGTTAATGAAAAATTCGGAGGCGGGCTGGGTAATATTAATGTGGGTGATGATTATTATTTCATCCTCCCTGATTATGATTTTTTTGATAAGAATATTTCTCAGGAAGTTCTTAATAAATACGATATCAAAAGGCTCCCCCAGTTCAAAAACTTTTACCCTTCTTATAATGGGGTGTACCGCTATTTACGGGAGCCGACCACATTGAGCACCCTATTGCTCTGTAAAGACAATCATTTGCCCATTGTAACAGTAACCTACAAAGAGCTGCTTGAAAAAGCTAAGCAAATGATAGACAGGGAACACCAGAAAAAATTAAAATTAATACCCGAACAAAACAAAGACAATCAAAAAAGGATTGATATTTTTATTGATTATGAAGCAAAAAATTATCAAAAGGCCATTGAAATATTCGGTAAACATATAGACAAGTATAAAAACCGGATGAGCGAACCGGCAGAAATACAGGGGAGTTTTGATTATATCGATTTTGTAAATGGCTATGATATTTTTACCAGAAAGCAGATTAACGAAGGCTCTTCTGACCACAAAACATTTACCATCTATAAATTTGAGCCTGGTGTATTGGAACAAACAAAACAAGGCATTCCATTATGGATAAGGGTTTCGTGGGCATGGCATTTAGGTAATGAAAAAACGCAGCCCTTACATGAAAGCATCATCAACAATTTTGATTTTCAGTATTTGTATGATTATGTTTTTAATCCCGATAAGGTAAAGGGCAAACCATATAAACCACTTCGCTCCCCAACCTTTAAGGAGGCAGTGGTAGTTACCGAAGCATCGGAAACGACTAAGAAAAATACACCTGATAAAAACGTTTTTTTCTTCGAAGATTTCTCAACCACCGCCATTGGTAAAAAACCAATTGGCTGGCAAACACAACTTTCCACTTTGGGAAGTACCGCTTTAGTTACCAATCTAAATGAATCGGTTGGCAATTGGGTGGAGTTAAGAGGGCATTACATTAAAGCCTCGCTCATAAAAAAAACGTTGCCGCAAAACTTTACGTTTACTTATGATATTGCAGTGCCGCAAAACTTTACCTGGGGTGCAAAGGGATTAACAATGCTATTATCGAAAGAAACTTCTTCCGGAGATACAGAATCATTCATTAGCCTGAAGCTGCGCCCCGGCTTTGGCGGCAGAGATGGAGAAGCAACGCTGGAAACAAAATTTCCTTTTCCCCCGGGTTACTCCAATGGCACTAAATGGTATGTTGCCAATGGTTTTTCCAACAACAAAAAATTCAACCGCATTTCAGTTACCATCAAAAAATCAGAGGAAAAACTTCAGGTGTTTATTGATAAAACTAAAATTGCTGAATACGAAAAAGCAATTCCCCTTGCTCACCCGTTTAATGCTTTGTCTTTTTATTGCGGTGGCAACAGCGCAGAAAACGATAAATATTTTATCAGCAATATCAAAATCACAAAAGAGTAATCAGATTTTATGAAAAAAATAGTACCTCGTTTATTTGTAAAATTTTCTTTACTATTTATTGTGTTTTGCATTTTAGTAACAAAGTCAAGTTTTGCACAGGATTGTAAAACGCAGGCTGCAAGTAAGCCTTCTACTTTGGTAAGAGGCACAGACGATGTTAGTTCTAACACTGGAAAAATGAATGCTGCAGAAATGGCTAAAATGAAACCTCATCTTTCCATAGCAGAAAACTGGGCAAAAAAAATACTGACTAATTTTACAGGAGCAAAATTACTTTACAGCAATAATTTTTTTCCGGTTTATTTGAAAGATGGAACTACCAATAAAAATTTGTACGAGGCAACGGGGATTAAAAGTTACTACAGTGCTCAAATGAGATTTTTTGCTTACTACTGTTATGATAACAGCAATACTATACACACAGAAGTGGAAAGCGGTTCCACTATTTATGTGAAATTTAATAATGTTTTTTCTTCTGGATTTACTGAAAGTGAAGGTGTGTTCAGAGTTAACGGAAAGCCTGCTTTTAAAGTAATCCAAAAAAAACGCAGTGAAGGCCGTATTGATTTTTATGAACAAAGGGCACAAAATAATGCAGACGCCAAAATGTACACAGCAAATGATTATATCATTTTGCGAAACAGTGATAAGCCTGTTTTTGTTGCTGTTACCCGAAAAGAATATTTGGAGCAGATGCTTAAAGATGCAGAAGCTTTTGGCGATAAGAATACAAAGCAAATGACTGAAAATCTTACACAAAACGCAAAACAGTTTGAAGCAGAAATGAAAGTGTATAAAGAAATGGATAAAAATTACACACCCGAAAAAGAAGCAAAGCGAAGAAAATGGTTTGAAGAAGACCAGGAAAAATTTAAGAAAACAATCAGCAAAATTAATCCCGACGCTGATGCTGCAAAAGCCACCATGCTTCAATATTTACAGAAACCACAGGACTGGCTGAACAAAACAGTAAAACGGTTTTACGATAACTCCACCTATACCGCACAGAATATTCATAGTTTTTTTGAAAACTTAGATAAAATTCGAAGGAACGGCGTGGGAGAAATACAAGAAGAAACTGCAGAGGAAATTGTTACCATTAACCCAGCTTATTTTAATAAAACATTAAGCAGCGATATACCACAATTAATAATGGTGGAGTTACGAAATGGCACTTATGCTCACATGGTAAAAGTTGCCGCACTTGTAAAACAGCCAGGTGCATTGGCGCCATTAGAAGCCATTTTAAATCCCGGTAAATCTGCATCACCAATAGTAATACCAACTGAAATAGTTTCAACCTATTCGCTGAAATATTTACCAAAATTAAAATCACTTACGCCATTAATTGTTCCTGCAGCAATGAAACCATCTGTGGTTCCTGTTACAGCTACTTACAATAATACTCCGCCTGCTGTTGCATTAAATTTTTCACTTCCTGTATTATCTGCAAAACTTAATCAGTTACCACAACTGGCAACCTCAGAAAATTATAGTTCTTATATACAGCAATTGCACAATAGCATATCAAGTGCTATTAAACCCATTGAAAAAAAGAAAGCAGATGATTATGTAAAGAATAAAAAAATTACGCAATCCAAAGAGATAAGCAATGCAGCTTTTGCTGCCTGGCTGCAAAATGCACCAACCGCCAGTTTATATTTATACAGCAAGGCAGTGCTAACAAATACATCGGATGTATTAGCGGCTAATAATTTTGCTGCTTTTTTAATCATGGGTGGGTTGCCGGAAAAATCAATTCCTATTTTAGAATATTTGAACAAACAAAAAACGGGAGAAGCCAGCATTCTTTCTAATCTTGGTAATGCGTATTACCGTTTAGGAGATTTAAATAAAGCAATGAATTATTTGCAGCAGTGTGTGCAAAAAGATTCCCTACAGCCAACGGCCAATAAAATGCTGTGCATGATGTACCTTAAAAAAGGAGATACAAAAAAAGCAAAAGATCATGGAACAAGATCGTTAACCACCAGCCATGATGAACAGGTAATTTCCATACTTCGCCAATTGGATGATAAAATAAAGCCGGGAGAAATAATGAGCCGCTTACCTGCAAAAGAATTTCCGATGCTTAAAAGAGTAAAGTTACCTGCCATGCCTTCAACGCTGGATGATATGGAAAAATTTAGAATAGAATTGGAAGCAGAAAGAAAATCGCTGGAAATAACAATAGCAAATATTGAAAGTAAAATGCCAAAGGTAAATGATGATGTAAAACAACAGCTATTGATGACAAAATTTACAAAAGGCATCTCTCCTCTTGGTATAAAAGCGCAGTATATAATTATGGATGCGATGCAAACTTATCAGCGGGAAATGATCAGGGAGAATGATGTATTCAATTATAATCGGAAACTTTTGGTTGGGCCTTATTCTATAAAAGTAAATGCAATATCAAAAAAATATTCTGTACAATTAAACAAATTGGAAGGTGGCGAAGCAGGTGATGAGGATGAAATAGCAGCCCTTGAAATGGCAAGATGCAAAGAATTAAATGCAGAAACAGAAAAGTACCTCGCTGGTTTCGCACCATTGGTAAATGGGTTTGCACAACGGCTGGAATTTATTACCCGTAAATTTTACAGAGATTATGCCAACTGGGCACCTTACTGGATGCCGGAGACAACCATTTCGTTTCCATCAATTGAAAAAGATTATTTAAACGCCGTATCCAACATTTTAAGTCAGTACACTATCACCAGTAAAAACAATTGTACGCCATTTGAACCACTGCCAAAAAAAGAGGGCAAGCTGCAAAAATGGGAAGATGAATACTGTGCAAATTTTACAGGAGCAATAGGCATGGGTGGAGCGGCACTTGAATTTGATTGTAACTCCTGGAGTATAGAAGGTGGCGAAGGAATATTGGGTAAGTTGGAAATGAATTATGCCGATGATGGTTCGTTTGAAGATTTTACAATTGGGGCAGGCCCCGGTGTATCGTGGGATATTGCCGGAGGCGGTATTGCAAAAATAGAAGCAGGAGCTTCTGTAAAAGAATTTATTAAGATAGGCGTTAACAAGGCAACCGGTAAGTTTGAAGTGAAAGACTTTGGGCTGAAAGCAGATGTAACACTGGAAGGAAATATTGGTACCGCAAAACGGGAAATAAAAATTTTAGAAATTTCTGCTGCTGTAAATGCCGGTGTTAGTGCAGGAGGTGTAGTTGCGCCAATACTTAATCTACAATGATCTGCCGGGGATTATTTTTTTGGGGAACGCCGATTAAATAAAACAAAAAATTCCCTGTTTTACAGGATACAACCCAATCTTTAAGTAGAATAGTTTTGATGCAGAAAGATTTAATCATGAAAAAAATTTTACTCCTTTGTGTTCTTTGTGCCTTAGTGGGTAAATGCTTTGCGCAAAAAGAAACCTTTGACCTTATTACTTATACTCCACCCAAAGGTTGGCAAAAAGAAGTGAAGCCAAATTCTTATACCGGCTACACCATCACCAATAAACAAAAAAAAACTTATTGCCAGATTTCTATCATGCTTAGTACTGTTAGCAAAGGCAGCATAAAAGAAGATTTTGATAACGAGTGGACAGAGTTAATTCAAAAACCAAATAATAAAGAACCACAGG
>JAYURK010000042.1:0-2290 GCA_043756235.1 Ferruginibacter sp.
GTGGCGCCTTGGTACAGCCGGAAGGCCCGACAGGATTGATTTTCAATATAGCACTGATGCTACTTCACTTACAGGTACCGGTACATGGGCAGATCAGGATAACCTTGATTTTACCGCTCCGGTAACCACAGGTGCACCTGGTGCACTTGTTGGCAATACTGCCCCTAATAGAACTTTAATAACTTTTAATATCACCGGGTTAAGTATTGCAAATGGAGCTGCTTTCTGGATACGATGGAGCGATTTCGCAGCAACCGGCGCAGATGATGGCCTGGCTGTTGATGACCTTACCATTAATTTTAACGGAGCAGTTGTACCGCCTTGTGCTGAACCTATAAACCCACCAACTTCGCTAACGCTTACGCCTACAGCAACTACTATGGCCGGATCTTTTACAGCAGCATCTCCGGCTGTGGATGAATATCTTATTGTACGCAGCACCAATAATGTATTAAGTGCTTCGCCTGCAGACGGGGTTGTTTACATTGGCGGGCAATCAATTGGGGGTGGCATTGTTGTATCAGGAGGAACTGCAACAACCTTTACTGACAATGGCCTTAGTGCTAATACCACCTATTACTATTTCGTTTTTGCCCTCAATTCAGATGCTTGTACCGGGGGCCCTAATTATTTAACTACTTCATTAAACGGAAGCGGCCTAACATTGCCGTTAGCGGCATGTGTTACGCCGGCATTGGCCCCAACCGCTTTGTCCCTTACACCTTCTAATAATAGTATTTCAGGAAACTTTACTGTAGCCGCAGGAGCTAACAGGTATTTGGTGATAAGAAGTAATGCAGCCGCATTATCTGCCACACCTGCAAATGGTGCTACCTATACTACCAACCAGGTAATTGGAAACGGTACGGTGGTTGCTTATAGCAACGCTGCAACATTTACAGCAACATCTTTGTCAGTTGGCACGTTGTATTATTTCTTTGTGTTTTCGGCTAATGGTGACTGTAATGGAGAGCCATTTTACAACACAGCATCATTAAATGGATCGTCCACCACTACCAATACTGCAACCGGAATTCCACCGGGATATTATGATGCAGTAACAGGCCTGACCTGCGAACCGTTAAAGACAGCCCTTTACAATATTATCTCTGCCAATACCATCCAGCTTGATTATACGCCGGGTGTGTGGAATGCAATTTTATCAACAGACATGCATAGAAACGATGCAAATACTGCAGATATTATCTGGGATATTTATACCGATAATCCTACAGGACCGGAGACATATACTTTCAATCCTACTGCCACCCGATGTGGCAGTTATGACAGTGAAGGCGATTGTTACAACAGGGAGCATTCGTTTCCACAGATATGGTTTGGTGCCGGTGATTACCCGATGTTCTCAGATTTGCACCACGTGTTTCCAACTGATGGATGGGCAAATGGAAAACATGATAATAACCCTTACTCCGAAGTGGGCACTGCCACCTACACTTCTACCAATGGAAGTAAATTGGGTAACAATACCTTCCCTGGTTTTAGCGGTACTGTGTTTGAACCCATCAACGAATACAAAGGGGATATTGCCCGGGCAATGTTGTACATGATTACCCGCTACCAAAACAATATGGTAGCATGGAAAAATAACGGCAACGCAGATGATATTCTAAACGGCACTACTTATCCTTCGCTTGATGACTGGTACATTAAATTGCTTTTTAAATGGCATACGCAGGATGCAGTAAGCACCAAGGAAATAAACAGGAACAACGCCATTTATGCACTGCAAAAAAACCGTAATCCATTTGTAGATCATCCTGAGTATGTGGCATTAATTTTTCAATGCACCGGCCTGTTGCCCGTAACCATTGTTGATTTTAAAGGGGTAAGAAATAATAATGAAGTAAATCTAAACTGGACAATAGCCGGGGAAATAAACCTTAAAAATTATGAAATAGAAACAAGTACGGATGGATTTAACTTCTTAAAAATTGGTGTGGTTGCTGCACAAAATACTACCCGTTATTCGTTTACCGATAATAAATTGCCCAATGCAAAAAATATATTTTACCGTTTAAAGTTGGTTGATATTGATGGTAAATTTAAAAACAGCAAAACAGTTTCGGTAAGGCTTAATAATAATTTCAGCAATGTAATTGTTTATCCAAACCCTGGCGCTGGCAAATTTACCATTCTGTTGCCGAAGCCATTAAAGGATAACAGCAAGCTGATAATAAGCGACATAACCGGTAGATTAATTGCCGAACAAAATGTTAACGCCACCCAGAATAATATATCGGCAGATGTTAGTTATTTACCCGCAGGCCGG
>JAYURK010000043.1:0-19501 GCA_043756235.1 Ferruginibacter sp.
TTTATCAATGTTCATAATTACCACATCGATAGTTTCGCCAACCTTGGTGTATTCGTTAGGGTTGTTAAAACGTTTCAACCAGCTTAAATCGCTGATGTGTATCATGCCACCAATGCCGGTAGATAATTCAACAAAAACACCATAAGGCGTAATGTTTTTTACTGTGCCTTTATGCTTGCTGCCTTCTGGAAAAACATTTTCAATTGTACTCCATGGATCTTCTGTCATTTGTTTGATAGAAAGACTCATTTTACGGGTATCCTTATCTAAGGTTACTACTTTAGCTTCGTACTCATCGTTTAGTTTAAAGAATTCTTTAGCATTGATAGGAGTGTTTGCCCAGGTAATTTCACTTACGTGTACCAAACCTTCCACACCAGGCATAATTTCTAAGAAAGCACCGTAGTCTTCAATGTTAACTACTTTACCTTTTACAATTTCGCCTTCTTTCAATCCTTCAGATAAAGTATCCCAAGGGTGAGGGGTTAATTGTTTTAAACCAAGACTGATACGTTTTTTATCATCATCAAAATCCAGTACCACCACATTTAATTTCTGATCCATCTTCAACACTTCTGTAGGATGGTTGATACGGCCCCATGAAATATCTGTGATGTATAATAAACCGTCTAAGCCGCCAAGGTCAAGAAACGCACCAAAGTCAGTGATGTTTTTGATGGTACCTTCCAATACCTGGCCTTTCTCCAGTTTACCCATAATCTCAGCTCTTTGAGCTTCAATATCACTTTCAATAAGTGCTTTATGAGATACAACAGCATTCTTAATGGTTTCATTAATTTTAACCACTTTAAATTCCATTGTTTTGTTTACAAACTGGTCGTAATCTGTAACAGGCTTCACATCAATTTGAGATCCCGGTAAGAAAGTTTCCATACCAAATACATCTACAATTAAACCGCCTTTAGTTTTGCTGGTAACCAAACCAGTAACAATTTCGCCGGTTTTGTGTACTTCCATAATTCTTTCCCATGCCCTTGTAGTGCGTGCACTTTTGCGGCTAAGGTGTAAATTACCTTCCCTGTCTTCTTTCTCCACCACCATTACTTCAATTACATCACCCACTTTTACGCCACCGGGAACATCTCTGAATTCATTCAGAGAAATTAATCCGTCGCTTTTAAAACCAATGTTTACAACAGCATCAGTTTTGGTTAATGATTCAACAGTTGCCTGTATCATTTCACCATCATTAATTTGTTTAAACGTGTTATCGTAAACAGTATCATACTTTGCTTTTTCATCAGCAGTATAACTTGTTACGTTACGTTTGTCTACGCTCCAGTCAAAATCATCGTGAGCGGTGGCAACGGTTTCAGCAACCGGTGCTTCTACAGGCACGTTTGTTATCGCAGCAGTTTCAACAGCGTCATTGGCTGCCGATCCTTCCTGTGCATCTGCGTTTAATTGTTTAATAATATTGAAAGACATAAAATTATCCCGTGGTTTTTTAAACGGGACGGCAAAGTTAGTAAAATATGGCCGATTTAAAAGGGTTACAGCCATTCTTTTTAAGCCATTTCGCCATTTAAAATAAAAAAAAGTCCCCCGACAAAAATCGGGGGACTTGTAATTTTTAAAATTTGATAAGTGCTTTATCTTAAAACCTGTGTTCTGCCCATTGCCAGGCGATTTCCATTAGCATCTACCACTTCAACCCAGTAAACACCTGTGCCGTGGTTTCTTAAATCAACATCCATTCTTGCATAAGGGCTGCTTATTGAGTATACCTGTGTAGATATTCTCTTGCCTCTTGCATCATAAATATTTACACCACGTGGTAATCCTGTGTTGTTGATAATGCTGTAATACCTAACCTGGAACTGACCGCTGTTTGGATTAGGATAAACAAATACTTTTCCGCTTACAGAATCAGATAATGATATCAGGTTGGAAGTGCTTGTACAACCATTAACATCGGTAACCCTTAACCTGTAATCACCCAAGCCATCTACATTCACTATCAAAGAGCTTCCGGTTGCATTGGCAACAGCTGTACCATTTCTCAACCAGGTATAAGTGGCTGCAGCTGGTGTAACAGTGCTGAACAATGTAGTAGTTAAACCAGGGAATAACTTAAGATAAGGTGAAGCGGAGATCACAACTGTTGGTAATGGATTTACCGTTAACAGCCTTTGTGCTGAAGTAACAGATCCGCAAGGAGCTCGGCCGGTAATTACTGCACGGTACAAATAACCACTCATTGAAAGCGGCGGAGCGGTAATAGTTAATGTTGCAGTTGTAGCACCTGCATAAACACCTCCATTACTTACGTTATTAAAGATATTTCCATTATCTGTACTTACCTGCCAGCGGTAGGTTGGGCCAGTGCCTGTAACTGTTACACTAAAGCTGGTTACTTTGTCGGTACATACTGCGGCGTTAACCGGTTGAGCAGTTATTGTAATTGGAATATTAACGGTAACCGGTACTGTTGTTGCAGCCGAAGTACATCCTGCGGTTGGGTAACTGAAGACAATATTGTAACCACCGCTGATACTGCCCTGGTCTCCAAACACGTCATCTACTATAAATAACTTCCAGCCGCCATTAGGGTTGCCGTTAAAATTAGCCAAAGCTGGCGATGCATCTGTAACAGCGCCGGGGCCAGGTGCAGGCCATGTATCAGTTGCGCCATTATTTGTGGGCTTATAAGTACCACTTGGATTACCTGCAGTGGTACTCATTGTACCAGAGGCTGCATCATTAAACGTGTAGTTTACACCTGTTAATCCAGCCAGTGAACCAACATCTGACATCAATACCACATTAGTTCCGGTTGGTGATTGTAAAAGCACATCAATGTCATCAGACCATGTATGACTTAAACCTGATATTGTTACTGATTGCACTTTAGCACCGGTTGCTGGTAAACCACTAACTGTAATTGTTGCTGGGTATGGCGAAGCTGCAGCACCATCGTTGATGATAATGCCTGATGGGTTACTGAAAGTTTTAACCGAATCAGGTCCAATGCTTGCAACTGTTACTGAGTAAGTAGTTGTTGCGCCGGGTTTAGCATACACTATATTGGTGCTTGCACCAGTATATATGTTTAAACCTGCTGCATCGGTAAATAAACCTGAACCTGCACCATTTGGTGTCCAGATACCTGGAGCCGGAGGTCCAAACAGGTAATCAAAGGTTAAAGACCATGAAGTAAGCGTACCTGCATCTCCTGCAAAACCATCATATAATCCTAATGTCCAGTTACCATTTGGTGTAGAATACAACTGGGAGAAAGTGGTAACATTTGGAATAAATCCTGTTGGTCCGCCTGGAGGGTTAGCAGTAGCTGAAGCAGCATCTGCTTTAAATACTCCATTATAAGGGTTTGCGCCTGTGCTTATAGCGGCAGTTGCAGCAGAACTGAAACGGGTATTGGTAAAGCCGCTTGTTGCACCAGTTCCACCTGTTCCTGAAATAAAATAATCAAGATTCAGGATGTTATTGTTTGGCGCTTTAAGAGCGATGGCAACATCGCCTGCCCATGTATGAGACATGTTAACCGCTACAGTCATATTGGTTATTTGAGCTGTTGCAGGTAAAGGAACATTAATAATACTAGTAGAACCTGCCACGCTGTTATCAACAATAGGAACGCTGATGGTACCTGAACTGTAAGTACTTGTAAATGGTGATGGTGCCAGTGAAGAAGTGATCGTTAATGGTATAGCCGCATCTCCCAAACACATTGATGGAGCCGCTGGATTAACCACCGGCGCTTTAGGAGTATAAGTTACACCTACTGTGCCAGTGTTTACACAACCTGTAGTTCCATTTGTACCAGTTACAGTATAAACAGTATTTACTGCTGGTGCAGCATAAACCTGGTTAGTTACAGTACCTGCAATATATGGTACTGTAGCAGTTGCGTTAGAGAATAATCCTGTGGCAGGTGACCATGTATAAGTTAACGGAGAACCTGTGCCACCGGGAGTAGTGTAATCAATTGTGATTGACCATGAAGTTAGTGTTCCCACATCGCCAGGGCCACCATCGGCCATCGCTAAAGTCCATGCACCATTTGGAACCGTGAATAAATCAGTATAAGCTGCAGCATTTGAAACAAATCCGGTTGGATTTTGTACAGTAGCGCCAGTGATTGTTCCATTGATCAGGTCAGCCCGGAATGTACCGGTAATAGGCTGGGTATTTACAGAGCTTAATGCAATTGTTCCCGAAGAACTTATTACAGTATTTACAAATCCTGTATTAGGATAAGGTCCGGCCTGATTACCCGTTGCTCCTAAATACTTATCAAGTGCCACAATTAAATTATTAGGCGCTTTTAAATTAAATAACATGTCCCCACAATAGGTATGCGGCATGTTAAAACTCACTCTTATGTTTGTTATGGTTGCGTTTGCTGGCACACCAGAAACATTAAGGATGTGATTAGCACCTGCAGCAGTATTGTCGGGTACTGGTACGCTAATTGTGCCAGAACTAACCGTAACTGTTCCAGGAATTGGCGGCGCTGCAGAACCTGCAGTGAGTAAAGTGCCATTAACACCTGCTATACCTCCACATACTGGTGTGCCCGGGTTAATAACAATAACGGGTAAATCATTAACCGTTAAAATTCCTGCAGCAGAAGTTGCAGCCGGAGGGCATGTACCACTAATGACTACACGATAACGGTTGTTATTAAAGCTTGCTGGTACATTAGTTATAGTTAATGTATTTGTTGTTACACCAGCGTATGGAGCCGCATTAGTAACATTTGCATATGAAACCCCTCCATTAGTGCTCACCTGCCATTGATAGGTAATGCCTGCACCTGATGCAACAACATTAAAGGTAGTACTGTTATTTGCGCAAACTGTTTTGTTGGCAGGCGGAGTTACAACAGCAGGCAGTTGGTTAATATTAATGGTAATAGCACCGGTTGTCTGGCATCCGCCGGGGGCAGTGGCCATAACGGTGTAGGTAGTAGTTGACATTGGCGAAGCTCCTACAGGATTTCCTGTTGTAGAACTCAACCCACTGGCAGGGGTCCAATTATAAGTATATGTAGAAGGAAGTGGCCCGCCAGGTATATTAAACCTGATAGAAAAACCACCGGCAATCCTTCCTGTATCACCACCAGCCTGGTCTACTACAAACAATTTCCACACCCCATTGAAATCTCCTGTAAATGCAGCCAGGGTTGGGTTAATGTTGGTAATGCTACCGGGCCCAGGTGCCACAAAATTATCCGGGCCTGCAGTGTTCACACACCTGAAGGTGCCAGACGGCATTGGGTTTGTCGAAGTCATAACTGCGCCAGCATCACTAAACGTTAGATTACTGTTTACAAAATTATTACTTCCACCAAAATCAGAAAACAATATTACATTTTGGCCGGTAGGCGATTGTAACAAAATATCCAGGTCGCTTGCCCAGGTATGGGAAACGTTAGTTAATGATACCGATGTTACTGTTGCACCTGATGCTGGTAATCCGGATACAGACAGGTTAGATGGATAAGGAGAAGCCGGGCCTGCAACTGTGCCTGTTAAAGGCCCTGATGAAATTAATACCGGAACCGCACTGCTGAATGCAGGGGTAGCAGGTGCCTGCGCTACTGATAATAAAGTTGGACTTCCTGCGCATAAAGGACCACCTGGTGCTGCATTTATAGTTATTGGCGCTATTGTAGCAGGAGAAACTGTAACAGTAGGAGTACCAGTGTTACCTGCGCCCACACATGTGCAATTGTCTTCAGCTACAACCGAAATCAGGTTATACGTTGTAGTTACAGATGGCGTAACTGGAATATTTGCGCCACTTACATACCCTGTAACAGTTAATGGAAAACCTGGTGCAGCGGGTGTTGCGCCAATTACAACTTTGTATGCAGGAGAGCTTCCGCCGGTTATATCCACTTTTAAATTAGCGGTTGATCCGGTACACGTAGTTGGGTCTATAGATGTAAAGCTGGTATATACAGCATTGTCAATACCAATAAAATCAGAATTGGCGCCAGTTGGGCCACCGTTTGTAACAAAATAGCGGAAAGCCAATCTTCCCGAAATACCGGCAGCAGGTAAGCCCGACATGGTAACATTAAATTGCGTCCATGCAGTAGGGTAACCTGTAGTGGTTAAATTTGGATTGATATCTAACAACAAGGTTGTAAAGTCACCCACACTTGATTCATTGGCCCCAACATTTACACTGGCACCGTTAGTGCTCCTTCTTAATTGTAGTCTGTCCGGAAATGTTCCAGTAGTTGTTCTGGTGTAAAAAGAAAACCTGTCTCCATTCTTTAAAGTGCCAGTAGGTGCAAATAACCAATTACTGATAGTACCTGTGCCGGTAGTATTATTAAAATTTGCAGAAATTTTTCCAGCTCCGCTTTGAGGAGGAAACACAATAGCATTTGTTTGTGACCAGCCAGTAACACCTATGGGATTACTCAGGTTTTGAACATTCCAGCCAGCAGGAGGTACTGCAGCATCAAACTGCTCGTTGAACAAGATTACCGGAGGACCTGCAATTTGTACCTGACTTAATACTGACGATGTAGGTGAAGTACATGCAGGTGGTGGCGCACAATTTAATCCTGTTACCGTTAGTGCATAACTGTCGCAGGTGGTAGCAACCTGGGCCCCATTTATAACAATAACCACAGTAGCATTTGCGGCCAAATTAAAATTGTAGGTAACTGCTGCACCGCCGGCTAAAGAACTGGATCCGCCATCAGCAATATAATTAGTACACAAATTGGCAGGATTAAAACTGCCTAAATATGCTACAGAAAAAACATCACCTGCAGTGCCGTTAGCAATGTAACTAACGGTAACACATTGGCTGGAACAAGTTTGATTGGTAAAAGTATAAGTGTCATAATAATATGGTCCTGTTCCAAAAGGGCCGCCGCAGGCTTTAGTAGTTGCGCAAACCGCCGGAGCGCCATCACGGAAAAAACGTCCGTTAGTAAGTGTAAGGTCAGTGGTAGCTAATGATCCGCTGAATGAACAAACATCAGTTAATCCGCTTGGAGTCTGACTTCCGGAAACTATGCGTTCATTTAAACCAGGATTGCTGGCAATTTTTTCAGCATACTGTTTATTTATTGCAGGTACATCTGTGGGTTCTGCATTACCAGCTGCAACTGCAGATGGAACTTTTTTAGCAGCAGGCCTTTGTAACCCTTGTGCTTCTTGCGAAATAATAGCCGGTTTCTCTGTGGGTTGGCCCTTTGTGGCAGTGGAGGGCTTAGTTAAGGAACCCTTTTGCGCTAAAGAGACCTGGAAAGAGATGCTCAAAACAAGGATAGGTAGAAAAGTTTTGAGCAAAAACAACTTAAAGTCTTTTAGTGTAGTTTTTTTTTGCATAAAAAATGTTTTAGGTTTTGTTTGTGTACAATGCACAAGCCTGGAGAGTCCATGTCTTAGGGGAGAGAGCAGTCAGTTCAGGTAGTACAAGAATAAAGATAATAACTTTAACTTAAAATTGTGTTTTTTCCTTCTGCTATTTTAGCACGTTTTATTGTATTAAAATTTTGTATAACGGGAGAAAAAAAATTGGAGCTATTTGAGAAACGGTATTTATTTAGTTGATTTAAAGTGCAAATAAAAGCAGTTCATTAAAATTTTGAAGTGAAGTAATTCGCAAATCTGCTGCGTTCCATTTCAACTCTTTATTTATTTTGTGATCGGGAACCACCACACATTTCATTCGGGCGGCTTTGGCCGCAATCATTCCGTTAAACGAATCTTCAAAACATAAACATGTAGTAGGAGCGCTGTGTAATTCCCTTGCACAATTTAAATATACTTCCGGGTGGGGTTTACCATACTGCAATTCAGCAGCAGATGTAATTGCATGAAGATGTTGACGGGTCTGTAGCAAATCAACCACCACATTAATTAATTGTAATGGAGAAGATGATGCCAACCCGATCTTAAATTTTCTTTCAATAAAAAAATTAAAAATATGGCCAAGCCCTGGCATGGCTTTTCCTTTTAGCACCACCAACTCAATTACTTTTTCAATAATTTTATTTTCTACCACCTCAGGTTCGTGCAAGGGGATTTTAAAATGTTGGAACCACCAACTTATAAATTCTTTGGTACGTAAGCCTGTGGTAGTAGCGTATTGCTGAGGGGTTAGCTTAATTCCATATACTGCAAAAACTGCACTTGCAGCTTCATCCCACAAGGGTTCCGAATCAATCAATAAACCATCCATATCAAAAATTACCGTATCCAGTTGCATAGCTGCAAATATATATTAACTTCATGCCACGATTGTATACACAGGTAATTTTATCGTTTATTATTCTGTAACTTATATTGCACTTTACCTGCAAATAATTTGTTGATATGAAAAAATGGATCGCTGGTTTTAAAGAATCAAAGTTTATTAAAGGCGCTGTTTATGCTATTGTAGGATTATTCTCTTACCCCGGCTTAAATATTATTAACAAGCTTGAAATAAAGGGCATGGAAAACCTGCAGCATCTTCCCAAACAAAATGTTTTATTTGTCAGCAATCATCAAACCTATTTTGCAGATGTAATTACATTTTTACACATTTTTTGTGCCGTAAGCTGGAGAAAAGAAAATAAACTGGGCATTCCTTATTATTTATTGTGGCCCTTTACCCGGGTAAAATATGTAGCCGCAGAAGAAACGATGAAGAGCGACTGGCTGAGCAAATTATTCAGCCTTGCCGGTGCTATAACGGTTAAGCGTACATGGCGTGCTAACGGCCAGGAGGTAAGGCGAGGACTGGATGCTGCTGACACCCGGAAAATAGAAAATGCTTTACAAAAAAATTGGGTCATCACATTTCCGCAGGGCACTACAAAACCGTTTGCCCCGGGCAGAAAAGGAACCGCCTTTATAATTAAACAACATCAGCCCATTGTTATACCCGTAGTTATTAATGGTTACTGGAGGGCTTTTAATAAAAAGGGACTTAAGTTTAAAAAAAAGGGCTCTATATTATCGGTAACTTTTAAAGAGCCCATGCAAATAGATTACAACGATACTACAGAAAATATTTTAGAGGCCGTAATGGACGCTATTGAACAAAGCAAAAAATTTATGCTTAAAGGCAGGCATCATTTAATGAATGCTATCGATAAATAACTTTACTGCTTTGTAAAAAGCGCTTTCAATTCTTCAGCATCCTGCGCTTTCATTTTACCACCCAAAACCAGGCGCAGTTGCCTTCTTCTTAAAGCACCTTCAAACAATTTTTTTTCTTCTTCCGTTTCGGGAACCAGCTGGTTTACTTTACGGGGTTTACCATTGGGATCCAAAGAAACAAATGTATAATACGCTTCGTTACTTTTATATTTATATTGTTGTATGGCATCTTCGCCCCACACGTTCATGTGTACTTCCATACTGCTGTTAAAGGCCCTGGTTACTTTAGCTTCTATATGTACTACGTTTCCAATTTTTATCGGGCTTTCAAAAGAAATATTATCAACAGATGCTGTTACAACCGGCGCACTGCAATGTTTCATAGCGGCCAGTGCAGCAGCAATGTCCATCCAGTACATTAAACGTCCGCCCATTAAATTTCCAAAATTGTTGGTGTCGTTTGGTAATACCAATTCTGTCATTATCACTATCGATTCGCCAGCTTTTTTATCCATGTATTTTTTTTGTAAAGATAAGCTGATTTATAAAAGTTAAACATGTAGCCAAATAAAGCACCATGCATCAAGAGAACAAATTTCCATAAAAATAATTTAAACAAAATAGCCGGATGAGTGTTTAAAATGGTCTTAATAATTTAATTATGGAATCATTAAAAGGAAAAAATATTTTATTAGTTGGTGCCACTGGCGGTATTGGTGCTAAGGCTGCCAAACTGTTAGCAGGCAGTGGTGCAGTACTTTTTTTAACCGGAAGAAATAAAGAAAAATTACAACAGGTGGCAACAGCATGTAATGTTGATGCTGCCAATACTTTTGTGCTGGATATATCGCAGCCTGCTGCGGTAAATGAATTAAAGCAACATTATTTTACCCGTTTACCTTCTGTTGATATTTTAATAAACGCAGCAGGTATTGGTATCATTAAAACTATGGATACGCTTGATGAAAACGATTTTATGCAATCGATACATTATAATTTATACGCCCCCTTTTTATTGGTAAAAGCTTTTTTGCCTGCAATGAAAGAAATTAAAAAAGGATTGATCATTAACATACCCGGCGTACTGGGTAAAATACCCATGGCAGGTGCGGCGGCATACAGCGCCAGTAAATTTGGTTTGGTAGGTATGATGCAAAGCATAAGAGAAGAACTAAAAAGAACTGATATTCGCATTACCAATTTATTTTTAGGCGGTGTGGATTCTCCTTTTTGGGATACCATTGACCTGAGGGTACAAAGAGATAAAATGGTGCAGGCCGAAGAAGCTGCAAAAGCCATTTGGTTTTTATGCCAGCAACCGGCAAGCGGCGTGGTAAGCGAAATGGTGTTGCAGCCATTTAATCACCAGGCTTTATAGCGAATTGTTTTATTTGGCAGTTCGTTTTCAATTTAGGAATTTCGAACTTTGAAATGTAAATTATGAACGAACAAAATAGCAACATCTCTTTTGAAAATACCGAAACCGCATTTGCTTATAAAAATACCAGCCAGTTAAAAAAAGCATACTTTCTTTTTGCCTCAATGGGTAAGCCCTGGTTGGTAAATTTTGGATTAAAGCTTACACCTACTGCAATAAAATGGAATATACCTTTTACTAACGCCATTATTAGAAAAACTATTTTTCAACAATTTGTAGGTGGAGAAACTTTGGAAGAAACTGCCAGGGTTGCGGATAAACTGGAAGAATATAAAGTGCAGGTAATTTTAGATTATGGGGTGGAAGGTAAAGAAGGCGAAGCAAATTTTGAACATGCCCGTGATGAGTTTATTAAAGTTATTGCCTACGCTGCCACCCAGGCCAACATTCCATTTATGAGCGTAAAAATTACCGGCTTTGCCCGGTTTGGTTTGTTGGAAAAATTAGACACTGCCATGCACAGTGCCAGTGGCACCCTGATGAAGCGGTATTTACTTTCGGTAGAACAATTATCTGCAGCAGAAAAAGAAGAATGGCACCGGGTACGTTTGCGCCTGCTGCAGGTTTGTGAAGAAGCTGCTGCAAAAAATATAGGCGTACTTATAGATGCAGAAGAAACCTGGATACAAGACCCCGTAGACGCACTTACCATTTTGATGATGGATACCTTCAATAAAAATCGTGCGGTAGTTTTTAATACTTTACAACTGTACCGGCACGACAGGTTACAATTTCTTAAAGACTCTTACACCGCAGCTATTGAAAGAAATTTTATACTTGGCGCAAAGTTGGTTAGAGGGGCCTACATGGATAAAGAAAGACAAAGAGCAGCTGCGATGAACTATACTTCCCCGATACAGCCGGATAAAAATACCTGCGACAGGGATTATAATGAAGCAATAAAATTTTGTATTGATCATCTTGATAAAATTTCATTAATTGTTGCCTCTCATAATGAGTATAGCAATTTGTATACTACACAGCTGCTTGATGCAAAAGGTTTACCTCACCACCATCCGCATGTGCATTTTTCGCAGCTGTATGGCATGAGCGACAACATTACTTTTAACTTGGCCAAATCTGGCTGCTCCGTTAGTAAATATTTACCTTTTGGTCCTATAAAAGATGTTATTCCATATTTAATGAGAAGGGCACAGGAGAACAGTTCCGTTGCCGGCCAAACCGGCAGAGAGCTTGCATTAATTAAAAAAGAAATGCAAAGGCGCAGCATTTAGAATAGCTTAGAGAGAAATATAAATATCTTATTTACCGCTTCTCTTAAATGAGTATCTTCGGTTTCGAAAACTAACTCATACTGATTTGCGTTGTATAATTACCATTTGGTTACTGTTTTTGCTTATTGCTACCCAAGCACAAGTTAAAAGTTTGCCTGCTGTTAAAATAAACCAGCCTGTAAAAATTGATGGACAGCTTAATGATGCGGCGTGGAATAATATTTCTCCTGTTGGGGATTTTATAACATTTTTTCCTGAAGCTGGAAAACCGTCACACCATAAAACGGTTGTAAAAATTACCTACGATGATGAAGCGGTATATGTTGGGGCTTACCTGTATGATGCTCCGGAAGATATCCGTAAGCAGGTTACCAACAGGGATGCTTTAAGGGATGTAGATTATTTTACCGTTGGTTTTGATACTTACCACGACAGGCAAAACGCTTTTATATTTGTTATTACTGCTGCAGGAGTACAGGCCGATGCCAAAGAATCTAATGGCGGGGTAGGCCCCACGGGGTTTGACAGAACATGGAATGCCGTGTGGGAGAGCAGCGTAACAACCACAAACGATGGATGGATTGCTGAAATAAAAATCCCTTTTAGTGCCATACGATTCAGCAAAAGTAAATTACAGGATTGGGGAATTAATTTTGCCCGCTTTAGCCGTAAAGAAAACGAGAATAGCATCTGGAGTCCGCAGGATCCCAAAATTAATGGCGACGTAAATCAATGGGGCAACTGGGTTGGTCTCAAAAATATAAGCCCCCCTTTTCGTTTATCTTTTTTACCTTATGTTTCTGGTGGTGTAAATGTATCTCCCACAGCAAAAGGCACGGTAACCGAAATTTTAAAAAGCGGTGGTATGGATGTAAAGTATGGCATTAATGAAAGCTTTACATTAGACATGACGCTGATACCGGATTTTGCACAGGTACAAAGCGATAATGTTTATTTAAATCTTTCGCAGTTTGAAATAAAGTTTGAAGATTACCGGCCATTTTTTACCGAAGGAACTGAGTTATTTAATAAAGCAGGATTATTTTACAGCCGCCGTATTGGTGCAATGCCTGTTGGTGCCTCGGGCATTTTAAATAAATACGGAAACGATCCCAATTATAAAATTGATAAAAACCCCGGCATCACCCGTTTGTATAATGCTACAAAATTATCGGGCCGCAACAGGGATAATTTAGGTATAGGCATTTTTAATGCGGTATCTGCACCCATGTATGCAAGCATAACCGATTTGAGGAATAATAACGATTCCAGTATATTAACGGAGCCTCTTACAAATTATAATATTGTGGTGCTGGATCAGGTTTTAAAAAACCGTTCTTCGGTTAGTTTTACCAACACCAATGTAATGCGCAAGGGCGGCAACCGCAATGGAAATGTAAGCAGCGCAGATCTGTCCCTGTTCGACAAAAAAAATATTTATAATCTTGCCTTAACCGGTAAATTCAGTACAGTGTGGGGTAATAACCTCATTAAAAATGGTTTTAAAACAGGGCTTGGTTTTTCTAAAATAAGCGGACTGATACAATACAGTGGAATTTTTAATGCCGAAAGTGATAAATACGACCCTAACGAACTGGGTTTTTTATTAAACAATAATAAGTTGGAATTTTCTGGAGCTATCAGCTACAATTTATTAAAGCCCAATAAAAAATTTATTAACCGCATTTTTAGAGCCGGCTTTAAAAATACTTATTTGTTTAAACCCTTTGAGTGGACCAGCCTTGGCGTAAATGCCAGTGCTATGCTGGTGTTTAAAAATTTCTGGGATATTAGTTTTCAATTTCAAAGCAGGCCTACCTGGTCAAACGATTATTTTGTAAACTCCAGCAGGTATAATGGCTATTTTTTAAAAAGAACACCGTTTTATTATTTTGGTATAAATGGAAGTACCGACAGCCGTAAAAAATTATATTTCAGTTACTCGTTGGGTGGTGCCGAATCTCCTTTGCCCAGAGATCCTTACTGGACATCGAGTGCGGCATTGCAATACAGGATAAGTACTAAATTTCAGCTGAGTACCAGCATGGCAATTGAACAGGACCGGGGCAGCTGGGGCTGGGCATTTATTAATAACCCCAATGGCTCGCCAATAATAAGCCGAAGAAATTTAAAGACTAATACTGCCATATTAAATGCCCAATATAATTTTACAAAACGTATGAACTGGACGGTAAGGTTGCGGCACTATTGGTCGGCCCTTAGCAATACCAATTTTTACAATCTTAAAAGCGATGGCTATTGGGATGAAAGGGCATTTATAGCAGGCAAAAACCTGAGCCTTAATATTTTTAATGTAGATATGTTTTATACCTGGGATTTTTTATTGGGCAGCAGGATAACTTTATCGTGGAAAAATGCGCTGGGTAATAATGCCAATATCAATCCTTATAACAATGTTACTTATCTTAAAAATCTAAACCAATCGCTAAACAGCCCACACAGTAACGAGGTAAGTTTAAAAATTGTTTATTTTTTAGATTACCTAAACCTGAAAAGAAAACCCACCAATAATTAATTTTCTGCTTTGATTTAATTTACAAACCGCTTACCTTGGTAAAAAATTTTTATATGAATGAAGCAACTTCACCAGATGTTTTAAATTACGATGCACCGGTAAATAAAAAATTACCAACAGGATTAAATGTATTAACCATTTTAACACTCATTTGGAGTGCTTATGAGATTTATAGTGGGATAAAAAATTTTTTATTCGGCAAAGATGCATTGGCTGAATTAGAAAAATCGCAGGAAAAATTACAAGAGGCGCCGGCATGGGCTCAAAAATTAGCCGGGCCAGAAGTTCAGGAAATGATGGTAAAAGGAATTGAAAACAAAGTTCCGCTGTTAATAATTAGTTTAGTTGCAGTTGCCCTTTGTGTTTATGGAGCGCTTGAAATGCGTAAACTTAAAAAGCAAGGTTATACATTGTGGTTAATCGGGGAGATTTTACCATACATCGGTACTGTAATTTTTATACCTTCTTTTTTTAATACAGTATTTGCTTATTTTATAATCGTTCCAATTATATTTATAATATTATATACGGTTCAACGCAAGCATTTACAATATTAATGTTACCAGGCTTTACTCTTTGCACCGTTTAATAATCTTACAAAATACAAATGCTTGTTTTCAAAATAATCAGGCTTTGTATTTTCTTTTTTTAAGAACACCGGCTTAAAATTATAATCGCAAAAAACTTTAACCGACTTATCGTTTAAATGGTTGATAAAATCGTTGGGATATTTAGTGAGTAATTTTGTAAACATATAAGTTGCTTCAAATCCTTTGTAAGCCATATCACCCGGCTTTATTTTAAACTTTTTTAAATAAGCATTAGTAAGCAATTTGCTGTAGCCATCCCATTTATTATTAAAATAGGGGGTAGTAAAATAAATAGGGAAATCTTCAAAATCACTTTTTTTATACAGCCCGTTAAATCCATCCCAGTTAGGCATTCCTATCAGGGTTAACGGATAATTTTCGTGAGCATTATTGCAGGCAGTGGCTAATGTTGTTGCAAAGTTTTCATCCAGGCTTGCACCAACAATAATGGATTGGCGGCTGCTGTCTAACTTTTTTTCTAAAAAATTATTATCAGTAACTCCGTCTAAATATAAAGTTTGAATAGTGAGCAAAGATTTTCCATCCTGTTCATTAAGCGCTTTAAAATATGCGGCAATTTTATCCTCTTGCACACCTTTTTGCCGGTACATATAAATAACATCGGTGCCATGATTTTGCAACAGGTAACTGTAGATAGCTTCGCAATGTGCTTTTAAAGTAGAGTTTACAATAACTGTAAAAGGGTTGGCCGTAATGCCACCATCATTAGGGTAAGCTGCTGAAATAAAAGGGATATTTTTCAATAACGCAAAATCGGCCAGTTGCCGGTATTCAAAATCTTTTACCGATCCTATAATTAAATCAATACTGTCTAAAATTTTTGAATTGATGAGGTACGGAATATTTTTTGTGTAAGATTTGGAATCGTAAATAAATGCTTCAATATTTTCTTTGCCCACTTTCATAGAGTCCAGTGCTATTTGTGCACCTTGTACAAACTCCAATGCCGGCACCATAAATTTGGGTAAGCCCTGTTTATACCTGAAAGTGTTATTGCTAAAAACAGAATCTAAATATAGCGGTGCAAAAATTGCCACACGGTACAGCGGCATTTTTTTTGAAGTATCCATTTGAGCCGTTGCTTTATAAGCAAAAGTGAATGATGTTAAAATAAATACTACTGCTATAAATTTCTTACCCATAATAAATATTCAATCTTAAATTCAAACTTTATAATCTAAACGCCTCAACTTCTAAACACCTAAACCTCTAAACCAATTCCAAATCCCCAATTACTCCCACTCAATAGTTGCAGGTGGTTTACTGCTTATGTCATATACCACACGGTTTATCCCCCTAACATTATTTATAATTTCATTCGATATATTCGCTAAAAATTCATAAGGCAAATGTGCCCAGTCTGCCGTCATCCCGTCAACCGAAGTTACAGCCCTTAAAGCCACTGTAAATTCATAAGTTCTTTCATCACCCATTACACCTACACTTTTAACTGGTAACAAGATTGTACCCGCTTGCCAAACAGTTGCATACAAATTATATTTCTTTAAACCATTAATGTATATCGCATCTGCATCCTGCAATAACCGTACCTTTTCCTCAGTAACTTCTCCCAAAATTCTTATACCTAATCCGGGGCCTGGAAAAGGGTGGCGGTCGATCATTTTATCAGGTATACCCAGCTCACGTCCCACTCTTCTAACCTCATCTTTAAATAATGAACGTAAAGGTTCTACCAGTTCTAATTTCATGGTATCGGGCAGGCCACCAACATTATGGTGGCTTTTAATTGTTGCCGATGGGCCATGCACCGAAAGTGATTCAATTACATCGGGGTAAATCGTGCCCTGCCCCAATAATTCCACACCTTCAATTTTATGCGCTTCCTGGTCAAAAATTTCAATGAAACCTCCGCCAATGGCTTTGCGCTTTTCTTCGGGGTCAATTTTACCTGCAAGCTTGGTGTAAAAATGTTCTCTTGCATTAATACCTTTTACATTAAGACCAAGCTGAGCATAAATTTCCAAAACTTCTTCAAATTCATTTTTACGCAATACGCCATTATCAACAAAAATGCCATAGAGGTTTTCGCCAATAGCCCGGTGTACAAGGGTTGCGGCAACGGTACTGTCCACACCGCCGCTTAAAGCCATAATTACTTTTCTATTACCAATTTGTTTTTTAAGGGCCGCAACGGTATCAGTTATAAAATGTTCGGGTGTCCAGTTTTGGGTGCAGCCACAAATATTTACTAAAAAATTTTTTACAATTATTTTGCCTTCGGCAGAATGGTAAACTTCCGGATGAAATTGTAAACCGTATAAAGGTTGCTCGTTGTCCGTTGTCCGCTGTCCGTTGCCTATTGTCTTTTTAAACGCTGCCACCGGAATACTCTCCGTGGTTCCCAATAATTCAAATCCTTCTGGTAATATTTTAATGGTATCGCTGTGGCTCATCCATACCTGGGATGTTGCGGATACATTTTGCAGTAAAAGGTCTTCTTTGGTTTTGGTAAAGATGGCCCGGCCATATTCTCTTTTCTCACTTTTATCAACCCGGCCCCCAAATAATTTTGCGGTAAGCTGAGCGCCATAGCAAATGCCCAGTACCGGCACTTTTGCCACCATGGCTTTTACATCAACAACCAATGCTTTTTCTTCATTAACCGAAAAAGGCGAACCTCCCAAAATAATCCCTTTTAATTCGGGCCCGTAAATTATCGGTTTATTATATGGTATAATTTCGCAGTAAACATTGGCTTCCCTAACTGTACGGGCAATTAATTGTGTGTATTGAGATCCAAAATCGAGAATAAGAATTTTTTCTGTCATAGCGCTGCGAAGGTAAATAATTAGTTGAATGGTAAACGGGTTACCGTTTGGGTTTTTATATTTGTTGTAAAATAAATTAACCATGAAACAACTTTTAATTTTTGTAGTAGCCATTATTGCATTACATGCCTGCGACTATACCACCGGCAGCGGCAACGTTATTACCAACAACCGGACAGTTGAAGCTTTTAACAGCCTCTCTGTAAGCAACTCATTTGATGTAGAAGTAAAAATTGGGCCGGTTACCGAAGTAAGGGTGGAGGCCGACGATAATATTATGGAGCATATTGTTACTAAAGTATCGGGAAACGAGTTGAGGATAAAAGTAGAAGGCATGCATAGTTTAAATAATGTACACATGAAGGTGTTTATCACCACGCCATCGCTAAACCGTATTAAAGCATCTGCATCTGCAAGCGTAAATGTTTTAGATATAATTAAAGATGATGAGAAGCTCAGTTTTACAGCAACCAGTTCTGCAGATATTGAGGTAGAAGTTGATGCGCCAGAAGTGGAAGCCGAAGCTAACAGTTCGGGCTCGGTTACTTTAAGCGGTAAAACAAAAAATTATAAGGCCAAGGTTTCCAGCAGTGGCGATTTAAAATCTGCCGGGCTTAAAAGCGAAAATACAGATGTACAAGCCAGCAGCAGCGGCAGTGCCGATGTGTATGCAAGCGTAAGCCTTAATGCAAAGGCCAGCAGCAGTGGCAGCATAGATTACTATGGCGGTGCTACTGTAAAACAATCGGTAAGCAGCAGTGGCAGTGTAGAGAAAATGGAAAATTGATATCTAAATTCCCTGTTGCGGCAGTAAACATACCCAGCGAAATGTGCCTTTTTTAACCCACATTTCGCTGGCTATCTTTTTTTATCCGGCGAAATGTGCTATTTTTAACCCACATTTCGCTGGGTATAAAAAACGTAACATGGTAGGAAGGGTTGAAGAAATACAAATATTAAACAGCCTGCTGCAATCCAAAGAGGCAGAGCTGGTAAGTGTTTTAGGCCGCCGCAGGGTGGGTAAAACATTTCTAATAAGAGAAACTTTTAGAGAAAATATGGTGTTTGAATTTGTAGGCATCCAAAACGGCACCACAAAAGAACAGCTGAACAGTTTTACTTTCAGTTTACAACAAACCTTTGGCAAAAAAGCCGCACCCAATATTATAACCAACTGGTTGCAGGCTTTTCAAATTTTAATTGAAATATTACAGGCAAATAAAGTCGCAAAAAAGCAGGTGATTTTTATTGATGAGTTACCCTGGATTGCCGGTAAAAAATCTGATTTTTTAAAAGCCTTTGGTTTTTTCTGGAATAGCTGGGCAAGTAAAAATAATATTGTAGTGGCTATTTGCGGCTCGGCAGCATCGTGGATGATTAAACAGGTAATAAATAATAAAGGCGGCCTGCATAACAGGGTTACCCGGCAAATTTACCTGCAGCCCTTTACCTGCAACGAAACAAAAGAATTTTTACTGCAACGGGGGCTAAAATTTAACGAAGAACAAATTACCGAACTCTACATGGTTTTTGGCGGCATACCTTTTTATCTTAAGCTTATTGAAAAAGGTAAAAGTGTGGCACAGGTGGTTAATAAACTTTGCTTTGATGAAAATGCACCGCTTAAAAATGAATTTGGTAATTTATATGCTGCCTTGTTTACCAATTACTCCAATCATATAGCAGTTATAAAGTATCCCCTCCACCAACCCCATCATTTGCTATTCAACAAAGTTGTATAATTTTGTGGCAGCAATTGTTCTATATCATTTATCTTATGGTCGTTGA
>JAYURK010000044.1:0-2286 GCA_043756235.1 Ferruginibacter sp.
CTACGCACTAACGCTGCTTGTATTTGCAGCTTTCTTTTCTACCAATTTAATACAAGCGCAAACTTACAATTTACACTGGGGTTCTACTGCATGGGTAGGACCAACTTATTTAAAAACTGTTACCAATATTGGCGGTTCTGGTATTGGTGCAACTGTTGTAATTACCAACACAAGCCCTGCTGGTAATATTAGTGCAGCCACTACTGCTGCTAATGATGCTTTTCAGAATAATACTCCTGCCGTAGGTGCTGTAGGGGGTGTTAACTGGTTTTTGCCTGGGGCTACAGCCGGTAACCCTTTGGTAGAATGGATGGACTGGACTACACTTACCTCAACTGTTACCACTGTAATAACTTTTACAAGGCCAGTTAGTGGTGTATCTTTTTATGTAGGAGATATGGACAGAGGCAATACTCTTAACTACGTTGACAGGTTTACTTTTACGGGTAAAAACGGTACAGTTGCGGTACCTAATCCAATAGTTACTAAGTTTCAGGCAACTGCAACCGGCGCAGATACTGTATTAATCAGCGGTAATACCGCTTTTGGTAATTCAACATTGGCTAATGCTAACGCTGCAACCAACAGTATAACTACCCAGGGCGCCACTGTTTATGTACAGTTTGGTAATCCGGTTACACAGATAACATTATTATGGGATCAGGGGCCTGGTGCAACCGGTAACCCCGCCGGTCAAGCCGTTGCTATTGGTGATATTGCTTTTACCAAAGTAATTCCTGAATTTCCGCCAACATCAGATAATTATTTAAATGCTGCAATACCTCAAGGTAATGCAGCAACAATTATACCCGGCTTAACAGCATCCGATTTAGATGGTATAATTGCCAGTTATACAATTATAACTATTCCTTTAGCTACAGAAGGAGTTCTTAGCTTTTGCAGTAATGGTACTGAACCCTGCACTGGTACGGTAACACCGATTACAGCAAATACTGTATTAACACCAGCTCAAATGGCCACCTTAAAGTTTGACCCTTCACCTACTTTTACAGGCACGGCAAAATTTACTTTTAATGCTACAGATAATGATGGAAATATTAGTAATGCGGCAACTTATACACTGCCGGTAATTGCTTTACCGCCTGTATCAAACAATATAATGGAAAACAGCGTGCCCAATACCAACGGGCCTACTGCAATACAAGGTTTAAATTCTGCTGATATTGATGGCACAATTTCAACTTATCAAATAACATCTTTACCTCCAGCAATTGAAGGCGTAATAAGTGTGCCTTGCCCGCCAACATTAACAGGTGCAACCTGTACGGGAGGTTTTCAAGATTTAACAGCGGCTATTCTTTCAGGTTATCCATCGGGCATACCATTAACAGCCACACAAATTGCAGGTATACGTTTTGACCCTGCACCAGGTTTTATTGGTAACGCAACATTTAATTATAATGCAGTAGATAACAGTGGTAATACAAGCAATACTGCTAATTATACCATACCAGTAACGGCATCTGCAACCAATGCAAGGCCTCCATTATCCAATAATATTTCTGCCCAACCGCTAAATAACAGTTCAGGTAATACTGCTATACCAGCATTACAGGCATCTGATCTTGATGGAACAGTTACTGCATACACTATCAGCACAATACCAGCACCTGCACAGGGTGTTTTAAGAATATCTTGTCCCTCTACACCAGCAGGTACAACATGTACAGGTGGATTTGCAGATTTAAATACCGGAACAGTTTTAACTCCGGCAGAAGCAGCAAGATTATTTTTTGACCCTGCACCCGGCTTTACCGGCACAGCTAATTTTAATTATACAGCTACTGATAATACAGGATTAATAAGCAATACGGCAACTTATAACCTTCCGGTTATGAATACGCCACCCACAGCAGCTAATATAAATACTTTTGTTCCTTTTAATGCAGGTGCTACAGTAATTCCTAAATTATCAGGCAGTGATGCAGATGGTACAGTAAACGCATACACTATAACAACTGTACCAACTGGTGCACAAGGTGTAATTAGTGTACCCTGCCCGCCAACACCCACCGGAGGAACATGCACCGGAGGTTTTGTTGATTTAACCCCTGCGGTTTTAGCGGCTAACCCAGGAGGTATAGTGTTAACGCCAACACAGGCTGCAGGTATAAGGTTTGACCCAACAACAGGGTTTAGCGGTACTGCCCCATTTAATTATACTACCACAGATAATAATGGCAATATAAGTGCAGCAGCCAGTTACAATATTACAATGGCACCTCAGCCACCTGTAAGCAGCGATGTGACTAACGTAGTTTTGGC
>JAYURK010000045.1:0-19422 GCA_043756235.1 Ferruginibacter sp.
ACATAGCATACTTCGTTGGGCAGTTTTACTTTTTGGTGTGTGGGCAGTGTTTGCTGCATTGGGTGCTGTACTATCTAAAAGAGAATATAGAAAAGGCGATAATAAGATCAGCTTGTTGTTTATGACGAGCTGCGATGTTCAGTTGGTACTTGGGGTGATCTTATATTTCACAGGCATGTGGTTCGAAAAAGTAAAGAGCGGCATGGGGGCTGTAATGAAAGACCCAGCAGAGCGCTACTTTGCAGTAGAGCATGCATTAATGATGATTATTGCCTGGCTGCTGGTACACATTGGCCGCAGTATGGTTAAAAGAAGCAACATTGATGCACAAAAACATAAACGCAGCTTAATTTATTTTGGCCTGGCCATTATTATTATTATTGCAATGATACCGTGGCCGTTTAAAGCGGCGGGTATTGCAAGACAATTATTTCCGCAGTTTTAAAAAAGCATGATTTTATACTTTACTTTTAAAATCATAAATCAAATATTAAATCAGAAATTTTTACATGGCTGTTAAACAAAAAAAGGGACCCCTTATTTTAATCACCAACGATGATGGCATAACTGCCCCGGGTATAAAAAATTTGGTGGAAGCCGTAAAGCCTTTGGGTAATGTGGTGGTGGTGGCGCCTGATAAACCCCAAAGCGGCATGGGCCACGCTATTACCATTGGCCAACCCCTGCGCATGAATAAAGTAGATATTTTTGGCGATGTGGAAGCCTGGCAAACCAGTGGTACACCGGTAGATTGCGTAAAGCTTGCCGTTGATAAAGTACTGCACCGCAAACCTGATATTTGTTTAAGCGGCATTAACCATGGTGCCAACCACAGCATTAATGTTATTTACAGCGGCACCATGAGTGCAGCTATGGAAGCCAGTATTGAAAGCATACCCAGCATTGGCTTTTCGCTTTTAGATTATAATATTGAAGCCGATTTTACAGCAGCACGTATTTACGTACACAAAATTGTAAGTGCTTTAATAGGTAAAAAATTAGACAAGCATTTTTTATTAAATGTAAACATACCTGCTGTAGCACCAGAATTAATAAAAGGTATAAAAATTTGTACCCAGGCCTATGCTAAATACGAAGAAGATTTTAGTGAGCGGCAGGATCCGCAGGGAAAAAAATATTACTGGCTTACCGGCAAGTTTGTAAATTTTGATAAGAGTAAGGATACCGATGTATGGGCATTGAAAAATAATTATGTAAGTGTAGTGCCGGTTCAATTTGACCTTACCAACTATACTTTAAAAAAACAACTGGAAAAAACAAAACTGCTAAAATGATTTTTAAAAAAGACAATTTTATTTTTGGATTTGTAATGGGCCTTATTGCACCACTTTTAGGTTTTATTATTTTCAAGTATAATAAACTTGCTACGCTAAGTTTTAAAGAAGCTTTTCAATACATGATATACCAGCCGGGGCACAACATGTTAACAGTGGCCATCAGCCTTTCGTTATTAGCCAATGCGGTTTTGTTTACCATTTACATCAACAGCAATATTGATAATACTGCCAAAGGTATTTTTGCTGCTACAATAATTTATGCATTAACGGCGCTTAGTTTAAAAACATTTGGGTAAGGGATTTTATATTTTATTTATTGAACAATGCTTCAACTGAACTTCTCTCCTTTTCCTGAACTAAAAACAGGGCGTTTAGTTTTAAGACCATTAACTATTGCCGATGCTGATGCAATAGCTGCACTCCGCAGCAACGAAACAGTAAACAAATATTTAGAAAGGGTAAAAACAACTTCTGCTGAAGAAGCCCTGTTGTTTATTGATAAAATAAATAACAGCATCAGCAATAACCAATCTATTTACTGGGTAATTGCTTTAAAAGAAACAGACCAGTTAATTGGCACTATTTGTTTTTGGAATATTGTTGCAGAAGATAATACCGCAGAAATTGGCTACGAACTTTTACCCCATTATCATGGTAAGGGAATAATGCAGGAAGCTATTACTGCTGTAATTGATTTTGGTTTTGCAACAATGAAAATTAATAAAATTACTGCATTTACATTAGCAATAAATATTGCCTCCGTAAAATTACTGGAGAAGAATTATTTTAAAATTGACACATCTGAAAAATATAAAGAAAAAAATGATGAGGCGATGAAGGGATATGTGGTTTATGAACTGAAAAAAAATGAGCAAACCCTGTGAGGTTTATGCAGGGTATTAAAATTTAAAAACTTTTACAGCAACAAATAGTTTTTGAATGGTGCAGTGTAACAAAACCTCACAGGTTTGTGCAAACAGTAAATCTACGGTGCATAAATATATTACATAAAATATTTTAGTGTTAGGGGTAATTGTTTTATATTAGCATATCATTCGTTTTATGAAACAATATCCCCACCCATATAATTTAACGCTCCGTAAAAGGCATGCTACGCTGTATTTGCTGTGCCTGCCTCAACAACATTTTCAACCACCATAGTGTTTTTATTTTCTGTTATTTGCCGAAACCTCACCAGCAAGGTTACAAGCATGAGTAAAATTTCGGGTTAATAATTTAATAACAGATTTAAAAACACCTACAATGAAAAAAATAAAAATAGCAATGGCAATAATAGCTGTTACAGCTTTTATGCTAACAATAAAAAGTTGTAAAAAAGTTGATAACAGTGGTACTGTAAATGCAAAAGAAACCGAAGCCTCCAGAGCTGCTGCAATAAAAGCTATAAAAGAAAAATACGGCAATGTAAGTGCTGGTATAGTTTTTAATGTAAATAAAACGGCTGACGAATATTTTTATAAAGATGCCACAGGAAAAATGGTTAGCCTTTATGGCAATAACACAACAAGTGCAAGTGGCCCAAACGGAGGCAATGGACCTTCGCCTTGCAGAGCTAATTGTAATACAACAAGCAACCCTGCTGATTTAAGAATAATTTATACTTTAGATTATGTAGAGCGTTTTTATATGTGTGAAGCAACTGCAGATAAAAGCACTCTTTCAGTAAAATGGACTGTAAGTGTTCCTTTTAGTTTTGGCTACACCCTAAATAATTTTCCCCCACTGACTTATGGTAATGTACAGTTTAAAAATTCTTCCGGCACAGTAATAAATACCTTACAGGCCATAAATGGATCGCTTACATTGAATATGATAGGTGCTGACCCAGGCTGTCCTACATGGAATAATTTATGGGAAATAACTTACTCTTTTACCAATGTTACTAATGGTAATTTTGCCTCCGGTAATACTATTGAGGCTTCTCTAAGCCTTGAAAACGATTGCTCCTTAGTTGGCTATTTGGTAACATCTGGTTATGTAAGTGCGCCATCATTTTCTCAAAATGCATATTTGCCTTGTAATAGGTTGGATGCGATATTCTTTAATCCTCCATTTCAAAACGGAGCACCTTCAACAGTTACTGGCCTTTATACAGGGATTTGTAGCCCACCATCGGGGATGCAGCCGATTGAATACCATCAATTAGAATACAGAAAAGTTAACACACCAATTATTAGCTATGAATGGGATGCCCAATCAACTCCCGTTTATAATGGTTGGCCACAGCCTGCTAATAACGGACCTTCACCCATATTCAGTCCATATGGGGGCACATCTAATTTAAATAGTATGATTTATGGTACCGGTAAATGGTTATTACGATATCGAAATGTTAAAACGGGAACCTGCGATGTGATAACTGACCCCACCAATACTCTTAATAATGGTGGTGATGACTATACTAATGGCAACTGGGGAAACCTTATACTATGGAATACAGAAATGTGGGATATGTTTTAATAATTTATAAACTTATAAAGCAACAGGAATAACTTCCTGTTGCTTTCTTAATTATGAAATTAAATATTTTTTTCTTCCTTTTTTTTTCTCTCGTTTATGGCTCTGCTATAAGCCAACAATCTTATTGCGCAGACAGCAGTTACCGAATTAAATATATTTTTGGCAATGAAGGCGCATCTTTGTTAAATATACCAGACACTTCCGGCTTAAATTTACTACATGGTAATTTTTATGACGGGACAAATACAGGTATTGCCTTGTTAAAAACCAACTGGGGAGATAGCATAATTTGGTCTAGAAAAATTTATATTAATGGTGCATCTTTTGACGGCATCCAAGCTTTAGATGGCTCAATATTTCTCACTGGCTTTTATGGAACAGCCCCTAATTTACAAGCATTAATAATAAAAATAAACAGCAATGGCGTTGTTCAATGGGCTAAACGGTACTTTCCCATTCAACCTCAAAACATTTTCGGCGGCCTTAAAGATATTTTAGTTACCAATAATGCTATTTACATTTTCAACATAGGTATTGCAAAATTAGACCTTAATGGTAATATTTTATGGAGTAAAAATTACTTACTAAACAGCCCACGGCAAGGCAGTTTTGGAAGTTCATTTTGGTTGTTTAATAATGAACTATTTATTTGGGGGCAGGCCAAAAATTCTGTCACACCCGGACCAGGCTCAGAACCTTTTGTTACATTAAACAAACTTAATGATGCTGACGGATCATTAAACGAAAGTTTTGCTTATAAAACAGCACCCGAAAATTTTATAAAGGGTATAAATTTAAGACATTCTAAATTAAAAAATGATAACCTATTTACATTGTCTGGCTATATTAATATTGATATAACCGGTACTGGTCTTTATGCACCAAGATTCCTATGCTTCACAAATTTTGATAATAATTTTAATCCAATTCAGAGCAACTATTTTCGCTCTGCTATTCCACTTGATATTTTTGCCGGAGTTCAAGATTTAAACAATTTAGGGCAAAAAGCAGTTTTAGCAAGAGACGCATCAAATTTTAATACCACCAGTTATTTCCTTAGTTTTAATAAAGTGAATGATATCGAACGCAGCCGAAAATTTGTTGTTCCATTATTTAACCCAGCTACAAACGGTTACAGCATAAATTTAGATGATAAACAGAACATACATTTTTTATACAATTATAATCAAAGCAATAAAATCGTAACCGAATATGCCCGTATCAGCAATTTTGCCCCAAATGGCACATTAGGTTGTTTTGGTAAAGATACCAGCATACTTACCCGTTACCCTTTTACATTAACCAAAGAACCTTTTGTATGGGATAATGTGCAAAGCAATATTTTGGTAAGCAACGATGTACCCTATACAGAAGATACCGCCATTGTTACCAAAGAAGTAGTTTGCAAAATTGTAAGCCGCTGCGATAGTGTGCACATAAACGGCCGGGCTGCGGCATGTGTGGGTGTGCCTGTGCGCTACACCGTTAGCAAAAACAACGGATGCTTTAAAAATTTAGACTGGGGTATTGATACCACCGTTGCAAACATTATAAACCTTGAAGGCGACAGTGCTATTACCCTAAGCTTTAAAAAAACATTTACCGGTTATATACATGCCGCCTTAACCGATTGTGTGGTTAAAGACAGTTTTTTAGTTACGGCCCTGCTACCTAAAATGCTGCCGCTCACAATCCGTAAAGACAGTTTGCTTTGCCCCGGCAAAACACTTTTGCTTGCTGCCAGCAACGGTTATACCAATTACCAGTGGCAGGGCAATACTGCAGGGCAGCAATTTACTGTTAGCAACCCGGGTGTGTATAGCGTTTCTGCTTTAGACAGTTGCGGCATTGCCCGGGCAGACAGCATCAGGGTTACACTTGCTGATACGTCTTTAATTATTCCTGCCGCTCAAACCATTTGCTTATACGACACCGCATTTATTACTTTACCTAACGATGTAAATAATATTACCTGGCAGCCAACAGCAAATGCTGCTCTTAAAAATAAAACTTTACTTTTTTATCCGCAGCAAACAACATTGTACACCATTACAGCCGAGCGCACACCCAATTGCGCCATTTTAAAAAATACAACCGTAGTTATACAACCATGCGTTAAAACAGTATTTGTACCTAACGCTTTTTCTCCAAATAAAGATGGCCGTAACGATTTGTTTAAACCAACTATTAGTCAGCCACTGGCATTTTACCGTTTACAAATATTTAACCGCTATGGCCAAACTATTTTTGAAACCAGTAACCAGCAAAATGGTTGGGATGGCACTTTTAAAGGCAGTACGCAGCCAATGGGTGGCTATATTTATCAATGCAGTTACCGGTTTGCCGGTGGTACACAACAAATGGTGAAGGGATATTTTATTTTGGTGAGGTAAATTGTTTTAAAAAACCTGGGAGGTTTATGCAGGGTATTAAATTTTAAAAGTTTTTACAGCAACAAATACTTTTTGAATGGTACGGTCTAACAAAACCTCACAGGTTTGTGCAGCCTCTTTAAAAAACCTGGGAGGTTTACGCAGGGTATTAAAATTTAAAAATACTTACAGCAACAAAAAGATTTTGTATTGTGCAGTATAACGAAACCTCACAGGTTTGTGCAGCCTCTTTAAAAAACCTGGGAGGTTTATGCAGGGTATTAAAATTTGAAAATACTTACAGCAACAAATAGTTTTTGAATGGTGCAGTGTAACGAAACCTCACAGGTTTACTGGCAATACCACTGGTAGCTCCACAAAAAATATTGTGCCTTCGCCTGCTGCAGTTTGAAACCAGATAGCACCTTTACATTCTTCAACTATGCCTTTACACATGGCCAGGCCTAAACCAGTGCCCGAAGTTTTGGTGGTAAAGTTGGGCGTAAATATTTTAGAATGCATCTCTTCGGCTATGCCCAGGCCGTTATCTTTTACTTTTATTAAAACTTTATTACCCCGCAATTCTTCTTCCACTTCTATTACTGCAATTTTATCTTCGGGTACCGCCTGTATGGCGTTTTGAATAAGATTGGTAAACAACCGGTTGATATGTGTACGGTCGGCATTTATTAAAACGGGCTGTGGCAAAGGGGTGCAATCTAACTGTACCTTGTCGCTGGTGGCGTAAAGTTGAGTAACCAGGTACAATACTTCATGCAAATCAAATACTTCATTTCGGGGATTACCAATATTTGCAAACTGGCTAAACTCTCCGGCAATTTGGTTAAGATGGTCAATTTGTTCTACCAAAGTTTGCGCCACACTTTTAGTTAATTCTTTTACATTATCATTGTTATTACTAATGGCTTTTTGCAGGTATTGCAAACTTAGTTTCATAGGTGTAAGCGGATTTTTTATTTCATGCGCAACCTGCCGGGCCATCTCCCGCCAGGCACCTTCCCGCTCACTTTTGGCAAGTGCATTGGCACTCTCATCCAGCTTGCCTACCATCTTATTATATTCCTTTACCAGCTCGCCTATTTCATCATTACGGGTCCAGGCTATGGCTTCGTTCATTTTACCCAAATTAACTTCTTTCATTTTATTACTTATAAAAGAAAAAGAACGGGTAATACGGTTTGTGATAAACAAAGCCACAATGCCTGCAATTAAAAATATAAAAGCGTTTAAGTTAATAATGGTTACTAAAAAGTTGGCGATCTCTAATTTTAATTTGCTTTGCGAAGTAAAATAGGGAATATTAAGATAGGCATACTCTCTTCCATTTTCATCAATTACCGGCACGTAATTGCTTACAAATTTTAACGAGCCAATTTTTTCTTCCTTAAAATATTGTACTTCTTTTTGTTTGTTAAGATGATAGTAGGCCACGGGATCCATCTTGGTACTTACAATACCAATTTTATAAGGCAGCGGTAAAGATGATACCCTGAGGTTACCCTCCAGATCGTACAGGTTAATATCGGCTACATGTATCTCCGAAATTTTTACAATAGTTTGTTCCAGTTTTTCTTTAAAGCCCTCGTCGTAAATTTTTATCACATCATCAAATACAGATAACTCCGAAAGTGAATTACGCACTTCATTTTCCATTACTTTAATGGTGCGGCTCAGGCGCTCCCGGTTATTATTTTCGTAACGGCGTATAAAAAATAAAATGGTGGCAACACCAATTACAATAAAGGAAAGTATGCTGATAAAAATAATGGTGCCGTGTATTTGATTGCGTATGCTAAGCTGCCAGTAATTTTTAAGCTGCTCTTTTTTTAACCTGGAACGGATAAAAATGTTGATGACCCAAAAGATACCTGTTACCAGTAAAAATGCACAAAAAAGATAAGAGAATAAAGTGATGGCCTCAATAACATAATTATCCTGCTTGGCAATAATAACCACATTGCCGGGGCTGGCCTTGTACCATAACTCGTCGTAATCGCCTTTTGTTTTTAATTCAAATTCTTCTTTGGGCACCTGGTCTTTTATAAGTTTAGTGGCAAAAGCATAATCATTATGGCTGCTTATTAATTGCAAATTATTATACACTGCAAATGCATATACCGATGAATTTTCAATGGCATTTTCGTTACCCCGTGAAAATAATTCGGGGTATAAGGCATCTGACTTATATTTTTTTGACCTGGCTACAATAAAAATATAACCAAGGGTGGTGCCACCCGGGTCAATAACATTTTTACGAATGATATAACTGAACCTGTCGTAAGATTCATCATAGTAAAATAAATCGGGTATACCGGTTGGCCGCCCCTGTGTTGTTAAAATAGTATTAAGCTGGTTAAAGGAGGAAGAGTCTTTATTAAATAAAGATTTTTCATTTGCATCGTACGAATAAATAGAGGTTTCATATTTATTATTGTAGCTGGAAAAATTACTGTTTACCAAACTGTCTTTAAAAACCTGGCTGCTGGAATCATTCTTTAATTTTTCAAAATTGGCCGCAAGCACTTCGCTCCTAAAATCGGTAAGCATGGTGTTCATCAACGTTTCGCTGGAGGGGTCGGCCTTGGTAGAAAGTGTTTCGGCATAGTGTTTACGCTTACTCATTTCTTTAATATTATTTTCGTGTACTATTACCGCCATAATAGATAACGAAAAAAAGAAGAGCCAAAAAACCAACCGGGAAGAAGATATTTCGGAGGTAAGCAAAGCAAAATAATTGTTACTCAGCATAAATAAAAATAACAGCAGCCATACCAGCAGGTACAATTCAAAAGTTACTATGGCAATATTAAAACCCACTGTTAAAAAAGTAAGGCCAGCCACTGCAACAACAATATATAGAGGAATAAAATTTTGGGCAAACATTGGCCGCAGCAGGTACATTAATATTTGTGCCATTACAAAATAACCAATTGCAATACAACACAGCACTACAAAACCAACAATACTGTAAATGTTAAGCGTAAAAAAATTAATTACATCAAAAGAAATTTGCGAATCGGCCACCATGCTGTGTAAAATATGACCACAAATAAAAGTTGCAGTAATAAAAATTAACGCTACCATTATCAGTAACACCCATTTTAATTTATAGAATCTTTTAGCGATTACATAATTTCTTTCCTGCAATTGCTGTCGGATAAATAAGATGATCCATACAAATAGTACAGCATTGATTAAGAGATCGCCGAGTGAACGAAGGATAAAACTCGACCCATAGACGGAGGGATCAAACAATTCGAACTGGCGCAGGTTTAAAGGCAAAGGATAATAATAACTAATCATGCGCAAGCCTGCAACAACAATAATTAAAAACGCCGTGGCTTTCCAAAGTCGGGTGTGCATGGCCATATATACAGCGCAAAAATGCAAAAACAATAATACCAACAAAGTGCCTAAAATCCGCATCCATGCAGACACAATGGTGTTTTTGGGCACAATGGTGCCTCCTTTTTTAAAAAGATAAAATAAAGTATCGCCGTTTAAACCTTTTACTGCTTCGGTGCCATTTTCAACAGCAATATCATAATTGTTTTCTATGCCTTCTCCAATTACAAAATAATTTTTAAGGTACTCGTTAGTAATAACATAATTCCATTTAACGGGTATTAATGCCAAAACAATGCCCTGCCCCACATTTACTTTACGCCACACAAAATAACCGTTTTGTAATTGCACAAAACCGGCGCTGTCTTCGTTGTAAATAATAGCTTCGGTGGGCTGCACTGCCTGTGTATTCCAAAATATGGTACTGTGCTGCCCGGCCTCATTTAATTGAAACAGGTAGAAGAAATATTTTTTTTGAGTAAAGGAAGTCAGTAAATCTTCGGTATAGGTTTTTGCAGCAAGTTTGCTAAGCAATGGCGTATCTGTAGTAATGGCAATAAAATCTTTTTCCTGTTGATGAATATAGTTCTCAATTTTTTTATGTACCGAAATAACCGAAGAATTATCGCTCCAGTAATTATCAATTATAAATGATATAGTAATAAGCCAACCTGCAATTACCAGCAGGTAACTGTTTTTATATAAAAAGCTCAGGAAGGTTTTAAATTGTTGCAGAATAGTAGGTTGATTTGTTAATTGCTTTACTGGTTAATTAGTTTATTGGTTTACTGATTTATTTGTGAAAAAATTACTAGCTTACAATTCCAATAATTTGCCCATTGCCCATTGCCCATTGCCCATTGCCCATTGCCCATTACCCATCATTCATTTTTTTTATCCGATTCCATACGGCATCCATTTCTTCCAAAGTCATATCCTGTAAATTTTTTCCTTCTGTAGTAGCGGCAGTTTCCATTTTGCTAAAGCGGCTGATAAACTTTTTGTTAGTGCGCTCTAATGCATTTTCAGCATCTACCTGCAAAAACCTTGCAAAGTTTACTAAAGAGAAAAAAACATCGCCCAATTCATCCTCCACATTGCCTTTAAGTGTATCAATTTGCTCCTGTTGTTTGCCCGTTGCGGATTGCCAGATGCTTATAGCTTCCTGCAACTCTCCCATTTCTTCTTCCACTTTTTCCCAAACCTGTTCATTGGTATCCCATTCAAAACCCACCTGCTTTGCTTTTTCCTGCAGGCGCATGGCTTTTACCATCGAGGGTAAAGCTTTGGGCACGCCGCCCAATACCGAAGTTTTACCTTCTTTTAATTTCAACTTTTCCCAGTTTCTTTTTACATCTTCATCAGTTGCTGCAGTAACATCTCCGTAAATGTGCGGATGCCGGTGAATTAATTTTTCGCAAACACCATTAATTACCTCATCTAAAGTAAACGCATTTTTTTCGGCACCAATTTTTGCATAAAAAACAATATGCAGTAATAAATCTCCTAATTCTTCTTTAATACTTTTATAATCCTTTTCCGAAATGGCGTCCGCCAGTTCGTAGGTTTCTTCAATGGTTAACTGCCTGAGGGTTTCAATAGTTTGCTTTTTATCCCATGGACATTTTTCCCTCAGCTCATCCATAATTTTTACCAGTCTTAAAAAAGATGTTCCATTGGTGTTCATTAAATACTAAAGTTTTAAAAGCGATAAAAAAATAAATGCAGTAAAAAGTATTATTGCAACAAATAAGTTAGCAAGATTAAGCAAAAATAATTTTAACAGCGTTTTGCCCCGGCCCTGCTGGTAAAAATTTCGCATGGCTTTATAATTATAAAAAAATATCAGCAGTATTAAAAAGCTGGAAAGGTAAGATAACCAGTGGGCCCCAGTGGCGGCTTCCATTTTATTAATTCCAAAAATGGCCAGCAGGGTAATAAAAACAAATACAAACAGGTGGATTGTAAAAATTGCATGGTTAACATAGTAAAACTGTTTGTGCCGCACATACAAAAGTTTAAGCAGCAGGGCAAACAGCGGCAGCGTAATAAATAATATTTGTGGTATAGAATGCAACATGCCATTAATAATTGCCGCAATGGCCCCTTTACGGTTATCCTTGTATTTGTCATTTATCTCTATTTGCTTATACACCAGCAGCCTTTCAAACCAGTTATGCTTTTTACCCTGGGCCAACGCACTGTCGTAGGCTTTTCGGTTGGTGTATTTCGCAGGAGTAAAAGTAAACGCCGCAGCAAGCGCAATACTATCCAGGTATTTTAAATACTCCTTTTTATCATACGCAAATTTTAAAGTGGAATCTTCTTTTACAATATCATCAACAAAGCTTTTGTATTTGGCCGAATCCATTGTGGCAATTGTGCCAACCGGTATTTTATTTACATCTCCCTTTATATTAATGGCCTTGGCTGCATCAAATTGATACAACCAAAAAAAAATTAAAAAAAACAGGGCTGAAGTAAACACATAAAACCTTACCGGGTTTAAATAACTTGCACGCCTGCCCACCATATACGCTGCCGGTAAATAACCCGGCCGGGTAATTAATAATTTTATCGAACTAAAAAACTTGCCATCAAAATGCGTAATATCTTTGAAAAAATGTGATACTAAATGCCAGGTAGATTCTTTGGGTTCAATATTCTCCTGACCGCAAATATGGCAATAGGTACCGTAAACCTGTGCATTGCAGTTTAAACAGTTTTTTTCAATACGTTCCTTAAGCTGGCTCACTGGTTGGTGTAATTTTGTTAAAAATAATAAAGTTTAACCGCATGTGCATTTATGGTACAATTTAAGTTAATAAAAGATAGTTACTTTTGCCAACGAAAAAACAACAAATGATACAACAAGTTTTAACCACCACTTTATTAATTTTATTTTCTGCCGCTGCAAATGCCCAGTATTACTACAAAGACATTTTAAGTAATAAACAGTTAATTGCAGAGATGACGCAATTAAAAGAACAAAAGATAAGAACGGTTAGTTTAAAAAGTTATGAAGATGATGGCAGCCCAAGCGAAGGTTTTTTTGGCGAAAAAAAAATTAACCGGAATTATACTACCGTTCAAACTTTTACAAAATCTTTTGTAACGGGAGCGTCTGAATTTATTACTTCGTTTAACAATAAGGGCCAATTGCTGCAAACGCTGGACAGTTCGGATATTTCTTCCAGCACTTCCACTTACAGTTATACATCCGATGATAAAATAAAAAGCATTGTTTCTGTGATAAGATCAGCCGATGATGATTTTAATAATGAAATAAGGGAGGAACACTTGTATGAATACAGCACAAAAGGTTTGCCTGAAAAAATGATACGCATTAAAAACTCCGGCGACAGTACGATGTTTATTTTTTCTACCGACGAAAAAGATAATATTTCCATTGAAAAAAATACCAAAACCGGCGACACTTACTATTATTATTACGACAACAAAAATAGGCTTACAGATGTGGTAAGGCTTAACCAGTTTAACCAAAAAATGTTACCCGATTATATATTTGAGTATAACAATGCAGGCTTAATTACTCAAATGACTACCACCGAAGAAGGGGGCAGTTATTATTATATCTGGCGCTATACATACGAGAATGGTTTAAGGGTAAAAGAAAAATGTTACTCCAAAGAAAAAAGATTGATGGGTACCATTGAGTATGAGTATAAGTAAACCTGCTTTTACAATTTTTATCCTTTGTATTCTATCCTCTTCTATTACTTCTGTTACCCTGAGATTGATTCGGTTGACCGGCAGGTCTAACACTATTGCGTTCGGCCCGTCCACTTCCTCCACCCCCAAATTTTCTTGGAAAATAAGAAAGTGTTATCATAAAATATTGCTGCAGGCCGTTGCTAACACTGCTGGTTACACCATCAGGATTAGCATAGTAACTTATGTTTCTAAATTGTTTTAAAATATCAGTTGCTGTAAACTTCACTTCGGCCTGTTTACTTTTTAAAAAACGGTATGCGGCATTGCCATTCCAGATGGTAATAGGTTTTACGATGCCGTTATTTTTTGAGTAAGTAAGATTACTGGAAATGCTGGCATCTTTATTTATGTTTACCGTAAGGTTAAATTCACCAGAGAAAGTACGGGTGTTAAAGCGGCTGTTTCTATACCCGGTTTGCCTGCTGTTGTTTATTCCGGTGTTGGCACTTGCTCCTGCTATTAAAATAGTTTTATAATAGTAATTAAACTGCAGGCCCTGTGTAAAATTAACGCTGTTGATAATGGTGAATATATTGTCGATATAACTTGGCGTGGTTCCCTTACTCACATTACCATTGTACTGCACCTGTACCTGGTTGCCTTTTATTTTTCTGCTGAAGGTGGTATTGTAAGCGATAAATGAATTATTGCGCCTGTTGCCATTGATAGTGTATCGTACCTGTTTGCCGTTTAAATAAACCGAATTCACTCCGTTTACATTAATGGTATCACGAAGATTAAGGGTACTGTCTGCAAATGGATTTAAAACATTATTGAAATTCCCATTAATGTTTATGGAGTACTGAGAAAGTTTTTTTGGATTGCTTGTTGAAAAACTAAAATTAGCATTTACGTTATGGTTTTTGCTGTTTACCAGGTTTAGTCCGCCTTTGTACAACGAGTACAGGTTTATACTATCCACCACCGGGGCAATTTGATTAATGGAAGGATAACCATAGCCGTTATCATAATTAAAATTTCCGTTTAAATTATATCTCTCCGTAACCTGATGAGAATAATTAGCACCGGCATTAAAACGTAAAAAAGAAAAAGACCGGTTTATATTTCGGTTTGTTCGGGAAGAAATATTTGCTTCATCAATAAACTGTTTATTTACCGATGTACGAATTCCGTAAGAGCTTGATTTACGTGAAGACCATTTATTAAAATATTTATTTAAGCCCAGTGTGGGTACGTATTGAAAGGTAGCAATAGTTTCATTATAGGTAAGATAATTGTTACGCTGTTCTTTTTGGCCGGCATCTATATCAAATACTTTATTATCATCATCATTTTTCTGGTAATTGATATTATGGCTGGTAGAAATATCTATTCCAAAAAAATTAAACCTGCCCAACAGTAAACGTTTTAATCCATTGTAGTTGAGTGTACTGTTTAAAGTGGTATTGCCGGTTTGTTTAATAGAGTGCCGCTTAATTAATGTGTTTTGTGTTCCGGTGGCTTTATAAAAATTATACGCCGTTTGCTCATTTCTGTCAGAAGTATTTTCACTTTTTGTAAAAGATGTATTTACACTGATAGCTTTCAGCGGGTTTTCCGAATCGAAGTTAGAATAGTTAACCGTTGTGTTAAAAGACTTAGCAGCACCATTTGTTTGTGAGTTGCTGTTACGGTCGCTTACCGCAATACCCTGCCTGGTGTTAATTACAGCCCCGCCTGTATTTTCAGCATATGAAGTACTTGTTCTTGCCGTGGCATTTAAGATAAAACGTTTGCTATTGTCAAGGCTTTTATTATAATTTAACCGTACTGCATGCTGCTGACTTTGGCTGTTATTTTCAGCAAATGAATTAATGATTTGGTCACCGTCTTTAAGGTAACGCTCCTGGTACGTTTGTGTATTGGCATTACCCGAATTATTATCGTAATCGTAACCACCCGTTATCCTGTTAGCCCTGCGTTCGTTTTCGGTTGCAGAAAGAGAATGTGTAAATTGAATACCCGGTGATATTACCCTGTTAATGCCATTGCGGCCAAAATTGCTGCGGTTGCGGTAGGTAGCAAAATTATTTCTAAAAGTGCTTTCCCGCTGAATATCGTTTAGCCCTGCAATTTCTGCATTTATATTATTGGCACCGCCTCCCAAAGCCAGCGAGGACTGTTTATTAAAAAATTGCAATGCAATATCAGTAGTGTATCTTTTATCGGTGCCGTAACCACCACCATACTTTCCAAAAAAGCCATTTTTTTTATCGGCCTTTAATTTAATATCCATCGTAAGCAACGAATCTTTGGGCGCCTGTGCATTTGTCATTTGAGAGCGGTTGGATTCACTGTTCATGTCTACTTCATTGTACAGCTGAATTTTGTCTATGATATTTTTAGGCAGATTTTGTGTGGCAATACGATGATCGCTGTTACCCAAAAATGGTTTACCATCAACCAGCACTTTGGGAATAATTTTTCCATTCATAGTAATAGAACCATCGGCCCAAATTACCATACCCGGCACTTTATTCAAAAGTTCTTCGGCCACTGCACCGTTGGCCATTTTAAATGCTGCCGGATTTATTTCAAGCGTATCACCATTCATACGTATTGGAGCAATAGCCGTTACCACTACTTCGTCGCTGCTTTTAATTTGCATAAAAATGGTGTCCATCTTTTTCACCACAACATCCATTGTAAAAGCCATCCTGAATTCCTGGTATCCTGCAAAAGATGCAGCCAGCACATATTTTACCTGCAGCGGCAAACCTGTTATTTCGTAGCGGCCATTCTTATCCGTTATTTTAAATTGTACAACTGTAGAATCGGGTTTAAAAATAATAACAGTGGCTGATTCCATTATAGTGCCGGTAACCGTATCCTTAATAATACCTGATATACGCCCCGTGCCCGGTTGCGCCTGCACACTTGTACAAATTGTAAAGAAGATAAAAAAGGTTAGGGTAATGTATTTCATTAATTAGTTAGTATAAATGAAGTTGATGAGTACCGGGTTACTTTCTGTTGTGGCTGTTTTAAAATAAGCCTCCAGCAAAGGCGGATAATTAATGTTGTCGTTTTTATGGTCTTCAAATATTTTCAAAGCATCTTCTGCAGTTACTTTAGCATAGGTTAGTGAGCCGTCATTAAAAGCCAGGTTTTTGCAAAGCGGTAAATAATAAGTAAGACTATCAGGAATTATTTTGTCGTAGTTATAAAAAATTTTATTTTTTGTGTCGTATACAAACTGCTGCTGCTCGTAAAGCATGCTTTGCAGTGTAAAATTTATATAACGGGAGGAAAGATTGTACACATAAAATTGCTTAACCAGTTTTCGGTGCTGCCTTATGTAGTTATCTTTTTCTGTTTTATTTTGAAATGTTCTTGCAAAAAAACCGGCAGGAATAGCCCGGTCCAGCGGCAACACAAAATCATATACTTTATATAAACTGTCGTTTTGTAGAGCATAAATGGTATAATCATACGGATGAGTCACCCATCTTTCATCAGCCTTTGCAGAAGGAGCAATAAAAACACTGGCTCCGTCAAAAATATACCGGCTGTCTTTTTTCTTATCATAAACAAAATACTGCTTCTGCAAAGAATCGCCCCGGTATATCTTCAGTTCATAATCTTCTGTTTTTGCAAAATGCTTATCCACTGTTATCCTGTTTACAAAATGCATCCCGTTGATATAGGGCACAGGATTGAGTATATCTGTGTGAACGATTTTTTGTTTTTGCACAGAAAAATTAACCGTGTCAGAAAGATCAATAAAATACTTACGGTAATATTTCAGATTTTTGGGGTTTTGATAATCCTGTAATATTTGTGCATTGTCTTTGATGGTTAAGCGGTACAATTTATTGGTGCTTACCATTTCCAGCCGGTCTTTTTCTTCATTATAGGTAAGCCGGCCAAAATCCAGCTTGTTGCCAAATTTTTTTATAAAGCGGCCATTCTTATCAAAAACCAATATTTTTTTTGCGCTGTAATCGCATACCACAAATAATTTTTTAGTGGGAATGATGCGGCTGTATTTATCAAATTTACTTTGGGCAGTTGTTTCAAATACAATAATTTCTTTACAGCTAACAAAATCTGATTGCTTGCCGCCGGAAGCAGATTTTGGTTCAAAGTAAATTTTTTCCTGGGCAGTGCATTTAGCAATACAAAAAAAGCTTGTGCAGAAAAATATAAAAAGGGAAATTAGTTTGGGTAACATACAGAATATTTATACTTGCGGCAATTAGACGACACAGATGTGAAATTACCGTCGCAAAATACCCGAATGTTTTATCAATAACAGATTAAATGTTACAAGTGGTTAATATTAAAAGCGACTTTTAAATTTCCTGAACACGGTAACTGCTTACCGAAGAAAGCTGCAGCTATCGTTTTATCGTGAGAAATAGCAGTGAGAAATAAATCGTGATTTTAAAACCTGTTGGTATATTGGTCTAATTTATTTTACAATATCAGTTACAACTAATCCGCATCTCTGCTAAAAGCAATTGTGATTTTTTGCCAAGTGCCATACCCGGCTGGCCGGCATATTCATTATCCAATGCACGCATTTGCTGCTGTAATACTGTAAGCCTTGCAAGCCTGCTGGAGCTGCAGGCTAATTTTTGCTGAGCACTTTGTGATGTGCCACGGTTTAGTGCTTCCTGAGCTTCGCAAATATTTAATTCAGCTTCAAGTATGCCAATGTAAACGGCTGTTAGCGGGTCCATCATACCTGCGTAAGCTTTTTGTGTTACGGAATCCTGAAAAGTATTTCCATGAGTGGAGTTAGTAAGGTTTTCTTCCTGTCTTCTTAATTCCTCTCTTTCAAAATTTACAATTGCCATACGTTGCGTTTGACAGGTACGTGCCCTTTGTGCACTTGCCGCATGCCGCTCCACCCGAACCCTCTCTTTGTCTAATTCCAATCTTCGTTTCATTAAAAATTCATCTTCTTCTATTTTGTATCCGGTGGCATTAAAGCAGGCCATGGCCTGATCAATATTTTTAATGGTACTCCGGTTACTTCCCGTCTGCATTTCCATTATCATAAATACACCTTCTTCGCTCCTTACCACACCTACTCCAAATGCGCCAAAAAATTTTTGTATGTGTAATTTTTCCGGGTACCGGTCGCCATAAATATACCATACGGTGGGCTGGTCGGGTAATTTATATGCCATAGCATTTGCCTTACCATCGCAAAATAATTTACGTATGTTTTTTCTTTCAATTGGCACTGCAGTAAGTGCGTCGGTAAGCTGGTATTTATGCGTATTGGTATTGCCGGTAGCTACCCAATGCTCCTGTACACCCTGATTATTTTTGCGGTTAAAAAAACGATAAGCGTTGCCCTTATAGCCAAATACCATAAATGAAAAATCAGGCAGCTCGGGCATAATTAAAGTAATGGGTTCGCTGCCATCTGTTTTACCTGCTTCAAAACCAATATACCCATCTGTTGTATTAAGAAACACACCCTGCTGAATGGTGCCGCCATACACCATTTCTACATGAAGTGTCATATCAAAACAAAAACGTTGCCGGTTGGGTAACAAAGTCATTGGCACTGCGCCAGGCCTTAATATGGGTGCTGCAACCATCCTGGTTCGTATTCCGCTCCAGCTTACGGTATCCGGCCGTGGTGGTTGTGCAGTTATGCTGTTTATCAGCAGCAAAAAAAAGATTAAAAATATTGTTTGAAATTTTTTCATTGCGGTTTTATTATTATTTACAAGAACTTATAAGCTGTCTAAAAATAGAATTTTCATTTCCACGTAAGCCATTCGTGGAACACGAATGGGGCGATGAATAAAAACATTATTTAAAATTTTTTAATTGCAGTGTAAATTATTTTTTACAAGAATTTAAAGTTTTAAAAATTCTACCCGCCGGTTTTTTGCTTTGCCCTGTGCCGATGTATTTTCTGCTACAGGTTGCGTTGCTCCTTTACCGTCTGTTTGTATTCTTGCATCTTCAATACTGTAGTTAGTAATTAAATACTGCTTAACCGCCGCTGCCCTTTTTTTAGAGAGTGCAATATTTGTTGCGGCATTACCATCCATATCAGTATGGCCGGTAATTTTTATTTTAAGCGTTGCGTTTCCTTTCATTGCATCGCCAAACTGGTTAACAATGCTGTACGATTCTTTTTTAATTACATCGCTGTTTACATCAAATAAAATATCATTGGTAACTGCTTTACCTTCTTCCAT
>JAYURK010000046.1:0-6219 GCA_043756235.1 Ferruginibacter sp.
TTATTATTCCAGCCATTTTTTGCGGCATCACTTAACCAATTGAATACCACATTTTGATGCGGCGATTTTATTACGCTGCTTTTTTGCATCAATGGAAAATTTACTCCATAATTAATTTTACAAAATTCCGCAATGGCAGCATCGCTGCCTTTTTCCTGTTCTTTAAAATCATTGGATGGAAATCCCAATACCACCAGTTTATCTTTATAAGTTTCCGATAGTTTTTGCAGGTCATCATATTGGCTGGTGTAGCCGCAATTACTGGCCGTATTCACCAATAATATTTTTTTCCCTTTTAATTTTTCAAAATAAAAAGTGTCGCCATTGTTTAATATACTGCTGAGTGCATAAAAAGAAACGGCCGGCGCTTTATTGCCTGAAAAGTTTTTAGCATTTATTCCGCTAAGTTTGGCAAACCACATCCAGGCTGGATACACCGCTTTTAATAATTTTTGTCTGTAAGTCATATTTATAGAATTTCTGTTAGCAATTTCTACATAAGTAAAAAAAGCAATAATCAATAGTAAAAGAACAATTAAAAATCTTTTAAGTTTAGAATATCGTTTTTTAGGTTGCATTTTAAATTTTATCCCACAAAGGCGCAAAGCACACAAAGTAATTAATATAGTTCGCCATTAATCTTTCTATGGATGCCGTCTTTTATAAGGTTAACATTAAAAGTAACAAGCAACGCCAGTTTTATTTCGGAAAGTTTTAAATAAGTTAAAACTATTTTGTGGTGTACTTTTTCTAAATTTTCAATTGATTTTATTTCTATCAATAACTTGCCTCCCATTATAATATCTGCTCTAAAGCCAACATCTAAAACTGTATTCTCATAATAAACAGGAATTTGAGGCTGACGTAAATAAGGAATTTCTCTTTTTTCTAATTCATACACAAATGCAGATTCGTAAACACTTTCTAATAAACCAGGACCAAGTGTTGTATGAATTTTATAACAAATGTCCACTGCAATTGTTGCTAACTCGTTTTCTGTCATGATTTATAATTTAATTTATTGCAATACCTAAAAATTAAAAAAACCTTTGTGTCCTTTGTGTCTTTGTGGGATTTTTTTATTTTATCACCCACTTAAACAATTTTAGTTTTCCTTTAAACGGCGGATATTTTATCGCCGGGTCAAACCATGTTGGCGTTTTCATCACTGCTTTTTTATGGCTGAAAGTATCAAAACTATTTTTACCATGGTAACTGCCGGTACCGCTAAAACCACGGCCGCCAAAAGGTAAGTGATGATTGGTTAAATGCCAGCTGGCATTATTTACACAGCCGCCTCCAAAAGCAACACTGTTCAGCCAGTCTTTTTCTTTAGCATTGCTGCTGGTGAATATATAAAAAGCTAAAGGGTTTTTATTTTGCCCAATTATTTTTAAAGCTTCTTCTTTGGTATTAAATGAAATGATGGGTAATATCGGTCCAAAAATTTCGTCTTTCATGATGGATGAACCTACATTCACCTTATCCAAAATAGTAGGTTCAATAAAAAATTTTGCTGCATCAACCCTGCCGCCATGTAAAATATTACCCTGCGGTAAATAATTTATTAAACGGTTAAATTGTTTTTCGTTAATGATCTTGCTGTAGCTGTAACTGTCTTCTGCTTTATCGCCAAAAAAATTTTGAATCGTTGTTTTTAATGCCGCAACCAGTTCTTCTTTTTTACTTTCATGCACCAGCACATAATCGGGTGCTACACACATTTGCCCGGCATTGCTGTATTTCGTCATGGCAATTCTTTTAGCAGCTATTTTTATATTGGCATCACTTTCCACCACGCAGGGGCTTTTTCCACCAAGTTCTAAAGTAACCGGCACTAATTTTTCTGCCGCCATTTTATAAATTATTTTTCCTACTGCAGTGCTGCCGGTATAAAATACATGATCAAAATTAAAATTGTTCATCATCTCCGGAATTATGGTTGCTCCATTTCCTTCGGTAAATAAAATATATTTGGGTGTAAAAGTTTCTTCAATTAATTTTTTCATAACGGCTGCGGTTGCAGGTGCAAATTCAGATGCTTTTAAAACACAACAATTACCTGCAGCCATTGCACCCACCAGCGGGGTAAACAATAAATTTAAAGGATAATTCCAGGGGCCAATTATTAAAACCATACCCAGCGGCTCTTTCATTACAAAACTTTTTGAGGGCAGGTTAAGCAAATTTGTTTTTACCAGGTCGGGCTGCATCCAGCCTTTACAATTTTTGAGGGTAGTATTTAATTCAGTAAGTACAAAACCTATTTCGGTTACCCAGCACTCTTCGGGGCTTTTTTTTAAATCGCTGTACAAAGCAGTATGAAATTCAGTTTCGTATTTTAATAAAGCAGTTCTTAATTTAATTAATTGTTGTTTTCTAAACGCATACGTTTTTGTTACCCCACTTTCAAAATATTGGCGCATTGCCAAAAGTTGCTCTATGTTTGCCATTACCTTTAAATTTGCAGCAAGGTAAAAGAATTTTGCTAAGGGCAAAAAAGAGAATACAACTTATGACTGATGAACAATACATGCAGCATGCTCTTACAGAAGCACAAAAAGCTTTTGATGCCGGCGAAGTGCCCATAGGCGCAATAGTGGTGTTGCAGGGTAAAATTATTGCCCGTGCACATAATCAGGTGCAATTATTAAACGACAGTACCGCTCATGCCGAAATTTTAGCACTCACTACTGCGTTTAACTTTTTAGGCAGTAAATATTTGCCCGAAGCCACATTGTATGTAACGGTGGAGCCCTGCCTGATGTGCAGCGGCGCATTGTACTGGAGCAAGATTGGTAAAATTGTGTTTGGTGCTGCCGATGAAAAAAACAGTTACCGTCGCTGTACGGGAACAAACAATCCCTTTCATCCTAAAACTGTAATTGAGGGCGGCGTATTAGCAGAAGCATGTGCCACACTGATGAAAACTTTTTTTATAGCCAGAAGATAAAATTATTGCACGGCCATTTTTTTTCTTACAGCCCGGCCTTTTTGTTTTACCACAATAAAATAAATACCCCTGGGCAATGAAAACATTACAGTTATAATTTCTTTTTTACTTACCAAAAGCCGCTCATCATCTCTTTTTACGCTTCCATTTATATCAATCAATTGTACTTGTATAAGCCCCGGCTCAAATCCTTCCACTTCCACTTCCACTTTATTTTTTGCAGGATTAGGGTACAATTTTAAAGTTGCTTTTTCTTTATAGATTAAAGAATCGACGGCTTTTTTTTGCTGCTGCCTGTTGTTCAGTTGCACGCTATCGGGCAAATTATTACCCACCGGGTTTTGGGCAAAGCCTTTACAAATTCCCAAAAGCGTAAAAACGAGTATTACAATTTGTTTCATTTTATAATTGAATAGGAAATCAATAACGTAAATTTGTGGACAGTATTTTGTAATTATTTATTAAAACTTAAAATTTATGGCATTTACACTTCCGGCTCTTCCTTATGCACACGACGCATTGGAGCCTCATATTGACACTACCACCATGCAAATACACCATGGCAAACACCATCAGGCGTATGTAGATAATTTAAATAAAGCTATTGCCGGCACCGAACATGAAAATAAAAGTCTTGAAGACCTGGTTAAAAATGCAGGCACAATATCTCCTGCCGTACGCAATAATGGTGGTGGCCACTGGAACCACAGTTTTTTTTGGGAGAGTCTTTCCCCCAATACTGGCGGCACTCCATCTGGTAAACTGGCCGATGCCATCAATACTGCTTTTGGCAGTTTTGATGCTTTTAAAGAAAAATTTGCAGCCGCAGGAATGACGAGGTTTGGAAGTGGTTGGGCATGGTTAGGTGTAAAAGATGGCGCATTAACTATATGTTCTACTCCTAACCAGGATAATCCTTTAATGGAAATTGCAGAATGTAAATGCAAACCCATTTTAGGTTGCGATGTGTGGGAGCATGCATACTACTTAAAATATCAAAACCGCCGTGCCGATTATTTAGCCGCCTTTTGGAGTGTGGTTAATTGGAAAAAAGTGGCAGAAAGATTTGAAGGAGCGTAGCCCCTCCGCCCCTAAAGGGGAACTATGGAGAAGATTGAAGCAATAATGATATAATTTTTTTCTTGAGCCATGGAGTTGGAATTCTATTTAGCTTCATTGGTCTGGCCTAAGGCTAGACACTCTTGTACTTTTTGTTCTTTATTCAACGTCTTAAATTCATAGCTGTAATCTTAAATGGTTACAGCTTTTTTTATTGATACATCTCTCAGGTTTGCCATATCAAAATATGCTACAAAAAATCATTCCCTGGATTTGCATTGATAATTACAAAAACCCTCCAAGGGTTTTACTCATAAACTATGCATTATTGAAACTTAACCCTTGGAGGGTTCGGCCAAGGGTTGCTTCAAATCCCTCCAAGGGTTTTAATCATAAACTATGCATTATTGAAACTTAACCCTTGGAGGGTTCGGCCAAGGGTTGCTTCAAATCCCTCCAAGGGTTTTAATCATAAACTATGCAGACTTAGAAACTTAACCCTTGGAGGGTTCGGCCAAGGATTGCTTCAAATCCCTCCAAGGGTTTTGATCATAAACTATGCAGACTTAGAAACTTAACCCTTCGAGGGTTGGGCCAAGGATTGCTTCAAATCCCTCCAAGGGTTTTACTTATGAACTACGCAGACTTAAAACTTAACCCTTGGAGGGTTGGGCTAAGGATTGCTTTAAATCCCTCCAAGGGTTTTAATCATAAGCGATGCAGACTTAGAAACTTAACCCTTGGAGGGTTCAGCTTAAGGGTTGCTTCAAATCCCTCCAAGAGTTTCTTATAATTTTTTGCTGAATTTAATTCAACCCCTGGAGGGTTGTAAATTACGGCACCGGGTCATGTCCATGCCCTCCCCAAGGATGGCATCTTGCAATTCTTTTTGCAGTAAGCCACAGGCCTTTTACGGGCCCGTATTTTTTTAAAGCCTCAATACCATAATGCGAACAGGTAGGTGTGTAGCGGCATTTGCTGCCCAGCCAAGGCGAAATGGTCCATTGGTACAATTTTATTAAAAAAATAAACGGCCAGCTAAGTATTTGTAACAGTTGTTTCATTTATAATTTTTAATACCCTTTTTATTACCGCTGTTATTTTTTCAAATATCAATTCGTATTCCGGTAATTCGTTGCCGGTAAAAATAATAAACACAGTAAAATTTTTATTGCTGCTACTAATTTTTTCTGCAAGAATATTTTTTTGCAAACGCCATGCCTCTCTTATTAATCTTTTAATACGGTTTCGGTCAACAGCTTTTTTAAAGTGTTTTTTACTTACGCTAAAAGCGGTTTGTAAAGTATTTTTTTTCAGGCTGGAAGCTGGAGCTTCCAGGTACAAAACCCGGAAGGGAAAAACAGAAAAAGATTTTCCTTCTTTAAATATTTGCTCAATAGCTTTACGGCTTTTGAGTTTATCTTTTTTACCTAAAGTATATCGTTGTTTTTGTTCCAAATTGTATCTGGAAGCTCCAGCTTCCAGCACTTAATTGTTGTAAGAGTTAGCTAATAATTACAAAAATAAAAAAGCCCTTTAATAAAAGGGCTTAAATGTATTTAATTCTCCGCCAGCTGGCGGAGATAGCGGTTTATTTCTTATCGCCGTGTTCGCTGCTAACAGTAAGTTTATGGCGGCCTTTTTTTCTGCGGCTCGCTAATACTTTACGTCCGTTTACACTTTCCATACGCTTACGGAAACCGTGTACAGATTTTCTGCGGCGTTTATGGGGCTGATACGTTCTTTTTTTACCTGGCATTGTTTAAATTTTTTCCTTTTACAAAATAATTTTTCTAAAACATCCATCAGGACACCATTCCCGGGGATTGTGAAAGGACGGCAAAAGTAAGGGTTTTAATGGATAATTTAATAATGAATAATGAATAATTTGCCAAATTATAGCGCTACATGCTGCGAATGAACTGGCTTTCCATAAAAATTGGTTGCATGGCTGTCAAAATCTTCGGTGGAGTCTGTTGTATAAAAAGAGATTTGGCCGTTTTTATTGCATTGGGCCTCCAAATTGGGGTGACGGCTTAAATATTCCTGCAGACTGTCTGCCACAATTTTTCCCTGCTGTAATACCTGTACACCCCCTGGCACAAAATGTTTTATCTTCTCTATTAATAAAGGATAATGGGTGCAGGCCAGTAAAATGGTATCAATATTTTGTGATTGCAAAAGAAGTTTATCAACATCTTTTTTTA
>JAYURK010000047.1:0-19369 GCA_043756235.1 Ferruginibacter sp.
TCGTATTTAGAGAAGTTGTAGCCTAACATGAAAAAATTATGAGTTAATAGTTTAAAGTTGTATGGTCAATGGTCAATGGTCAATGGTCAATGGTCAATGGTCAATGGTCAATGGTCAATGGTCAATGGTCAATGGTCAATGGTCAATGGTCAATATATAAAACACCTGCTAAATTACGAAACATTCAAGTGCATCGTTTGGTTCGGTTGTTAAATAAAAAATCCCCCGAAATATTTCGGGGGATGAGAAGTGTGATGATTTTTATTTAAGGATTCTTTGGTGGAGAATCGGTTGTTTTACCCGGTACCACCGGACTGGTTTGCAGTCCGGGATTCATTTCGTTCATTGCAGGATTAGCCCCTGAAGCATATTGTGCTTTCAGTCGTTGCACATCACCCAATAATTGCAGGGAGCTGCCCATATCCTGTACAAATGCAATTTGTTTATCGCTAAAATTGCTGGGCTCTCCTTTCATGGCACGGTTTAAATTTCCTATCAGTTCGTTGTCGTTCATTTCTCCATCTCCCAGCGATTTATAAAAAGCAAGTTGTTGGGTAAGGTCTTTTTCTAACTGGGTACTTATGCGTTTGGCCATTTCGGTATTGCCCGATTTGTAGCAGGCTTCCAGCAACACTCTTGAAATATAATTATAAGAATTGCCCCTGCTGGCCGTCATTCCATAAGGAAAATTTTTATCGCTGATGCCTTTATCAATAGTATTTAATAAAGTTTTTGCTGAATCTAAATTTCCATTATCTGCCAGGTAAGAAGCAAGCTGTGCGTACGATTGGCGCAGGTTCATTAAATGCCTCCTGTTTTCTTCATCAAAATAAACGCCGGGTGTATTGGCATTACCAAAAGTAAATTTGTTTACCAGTTTATCATACATCCAGTCTTTGTTAATGCCCTGTGTAGCGTAAGGCACCAAGCGGTAAGTGAGGCCCTGCATCTCTACATATTTATCAATACCAATTTCTTCCAGCTCCTGGGTACTGGTAAAATAAATAGGACGTTTCCATTTATTTGCAGCAATTAAACTTAAGATAGCAAGGTTGTTTTTATAAACAGCCTGGCCTTTTAAATCTATATTTAATGCGGCGGGTAAACTATCGGTAATTTTTAATGAAGTATCCATTTTTACCAATGCAGGGTCAACTGCAATAGAAACTTTTTTTGATGGAATAACATTATACCACTCGCCATTTTGTACCTGCAATTGTTTTGTTTGATCGTCGCTGCCGGTGTAGTTTTTAAAAATTTCATACAGGTCGTAATATTTATCTGCAGCATAACCCGGCGCCTGGTTAATAATAACCGCATTACGGGCATTACCGGCAATTTGCTCTTCGGTAAATATCACATCCATCGGATCGCTGTCGTTAATTTTATAACGCAGTTGATTAATATACCAGTCGGTACCTAAAAGGCTGCTGTTAATAACTCTAACATCTGTACGAATTCCTTCCACTTCCTGGGCATACCACAACGGATAGGTATCATTATCGCCATAAGAAATAAGGATGGCATTTTTTGCACAGCTTTCTAAATAATCTTTTGCCAGATCACGGGCTAAATATTTACGGCTTCTGTCGTGGTCGTCCCACTCCTGCGTTGCCATTAACACCGGAACCGCTAAAGTGCAAATTGCTGCGGCAGCATAACCGGCTATGGCAGTATTTTTAATTAATGAACTGAAAAGATCTTTTACATACAGTACACCCAGCCCAATCCAGATAGCAAATGCATAAAAAGAACCTACATAAGCATAATCTCTTTCTCTTGGCTGGTAGCCTGCCTGGTTAAGATAAATTACAATAGCAAAACCTGTAAAAATAAAAAGCAGGGTAGATACAATTGCATCTTTCTTATCTTTTTTAATTTGATACAACAGGCCCAGGATACCTAATATTAAAGGGAGAAAAAATAATTTATTGTGTGCCTTATTATTGGTAGAAATAGAGTCGGGTAATTTAGACTGATCGCTTTTAAGCATGATGTTATCTATAAAACCGATACCACTTATAAAGTTGCCATCCCTGATATTACCAAAACCCTGGTTATCGTTTTGCTTACCTGCAAAATTCCACATAAAATACCGCAGGTACATGGTGCCCAGCTGGTACTTAAAAAAGTATTTTATATTATGGCCCATAGTAGGTTCTTCGCCATCTTCTAATCCGGCAACGCTTTTATATAATTGTTGCTGTTGCCTGTCGGTATTAAAATCCCACATGCGTGGAAAAAAGTGAGCATTAGAAGCTGCGCCGTAATCATAACCACCCATTTTGCCACCATCTATGTATTGGTCTTTTCCTTTTATCCAAAGTGTATTACCTTCTTTTTGGGGAGGTGTTTCAGTAAAATTATTTCCAAACATTATGGGCCAGTCGCCATATTGCTCCCGGCCTAAATAACCTACTAAACTTGAGGGGTTATCTACATTGTACATATCTACACTGGTGTTGGCACTGCTGCGTATTAATGTAGTAAAGTAAGTGGAGTAACCCACCAGCATAAAAGTAATGGACCATAAACCCAGTTTTAAAAAATTCCAGTTTTGTTTTTGTGCAATGCGTAAACCAAAAAACAGCAATGCGGCTACCATTAAAAAGAAAAACCCAAAACCTGTAAAAAAGCCTGCGCCAAAATCGTTTACAAACCACCTGTCGAAGGCGCCTGCACCATTTATACTCCATTGTATTACGGCTTTTTGAACAATGCCGGTAATAACACAACCAATTAAAAAAGCCCACACCGTGCCCCACCGGGTTGCTTTGTATCTTTTAAAATAATAAATAATTACAATTGCCGGAATGGTAAGCAGGTTTAATAAATGCACACCGATGGATAAACCCATCAGGTAAAATATCAAAATTATCCAGCGGTCGGCCCGGGTAAAATGCCCCCTTATACCTTGTGCCATTTCTTCATCTACATTTTGTTCCCATTTAAGTATTGCCCAAAAAACAATGGCTGTAAAAAAAGAGGAGAGTGCATATACTTCACCCTCTACAGCGCTAAACCAAAATGAATCGGAAAAGGTATAAGCTAAAGCACCAACAGTGCCGGCAGCCATTACGGTAAATATTTTTTCGTTGTTTAATACTGCGCCGTTTTTGGTAACTATTTTACGGGCAAAATGTGTGATGCTCCAGAATAAAAATAAAATAGTAAAGCCACTGGCTAAAGCGCTCATTAAATTAATTCCGGTGGCAGCATGCTGCGGATCAAACGGTGCCATAAACAAACGCCCTATTAAAACAAAAAGCGGTGCACCCGGCGGGTGAGGCACCTGTAATTTATACGCACAGGAAGCAAACTCACCGCAATCCCAAAGGCTGCCGGTAGCTTCCATCGTTAATATATATACTGTACAGGCAATCAGGCAAACCAGCCATCCTGTAATGTTGTTGATACGTTTAAAACTCATATAGTATTGGTTGTAAGTTGGCAAATATAATATGTTTAAGGTTTAGAGTTTAGCCGTTTAGCATTATTTATAATTATTTTGAACGCACCTTCTTACTTTTTCCAAATGGTGTTGGGCCGAAGCTTCATTTTTAAAAAATATTATCTCCTCCATCCCCACATCAGTGACAGGTACTTTGGTTACTTATCTTTGTTTTATGAAAAAGGCTTTTTTTCAACTGCACCTTGCTGTTTTTTTAGCGGGCTTTACCGCCATATTGGGCAAATTAATTACACTTAACGAAGGGCTGCTGGTGTGGTACCGCCTGCTGATAACAGTGGCCACCTTATTTATACTTTTCTATATAAAAAAACAATTTATAAAACTTGCTTTAAAAGATGCTTTAAAAATTTTTGGGGTGGGGGCAATTGTGGCTATACACTGGGTAACTTTTTACGGCAGTGTAAAATATGCTAATGTATCGGTAGCCCTGGTGTGTTTTAGTGCCTCCGGTTTTTTTACTGCCGTGCTGGAACCTTTTATTTTAAAACGGCGTATAGTTTTTATTGAGCTGGCATTGGGCGTACTGGCAATAGCAGGTATCTATATTATTTTCGATTTTCACCCGCAGTATAAACTGGGTATTGCGTTTGGAATAATAAGTGCCATAGGCAGTGCTTTGTTCCCCATTTTTAATAAAGATTTTATAAAAAAGTTTACGCCGCAAGTGGTAACGCTGTACGAATTAACGGGCGGGCTGTTGGCGCTAACGTTGCTTATCCCATTATACTTACTACAATTTCCGGCTACTTATTATTTACCTACCACCAGCGATTGGCTCTGGCTGCTGGTACTGGCCTGGTTTTGTACCGTACTAAGTTTTAATTTACAATTGACTGCCTTAAAAAAAATATCGGCATTTACGGTAAGCCTCAGTTACAATCTGGAACCGGTTTACGGCATCATACTGGCCTTTATCTTTTATAAAGAAAATGAAGAGCTGAATTACCAGTTTTATATAGGGGTAGCTTTAATTTTGCTGTCGGTAATTTTACAAATGTGCAGGGTGTATTTTCAACAAAAATCACCATTGCATGCGGTTTAAAAGCAAGGCTTATCAACGTTTTTTAAGCGGTTGAGGATTTTTTTAAACTGTAAAACAAAAAATCTTCTGCTATAAGTGTCAAAAATCCATTTTTAATCATACCTTCGCCGTCCAAAAAATTAGTACAATGGCCAGAGTATGTCAGGTTACAGGAAAGAAGCCGATTACCGGTAATAAGGTGTCGCATTCTAATATTAAAACCAAGCGCAGGTTTTTACCCAATTTGCAAACCAAGCGTTATTTTCTTGCAGAAGAAGATAAATGGGTGGTATTAAAAGTATCTTCCGAAGCAATAAGAACCATCAATAAAAACGGTTTGTTTTCGGTAGTTAAGCAATTGCGTGCTGCAGGCGAAAAAATCTAAAGCCCCTATCCCCTGAAGGGGAAATATTGGAGATCATATTATATAAATAAAATAAAATGGCAAAGAAAGGCAACAGGGTACAGGTAATATTAGAGTGTACCGAGCATAAAACAAGTGGTAAACCCGGCACAAGCCGTTATATTACTACAAAAAACAAAAAGAACACACCAGAAAGAATGGAGTTGAAAAAATTCAATCCCATTTTAAAAAAGGTTACTGTTCATAAAGAAATTAAATAATAACGGTAAATGGTAAAAACGTTAATCTGGTAAACCAGATCAACCAATAAACTAATTAACCAATAAACTAAATATCATGGCAAAAGCAGCTTCAAAAAACGCTAAAATTAAAGATACCAAAGCGGCAGCAGACGCAAAAAACTGGACAAAAGTGATACGTACTGTTCGCAGTCCTAAAACAGGCGCTTATACTTTTAAAGAAGCAATCGTTCATAAAGACAAGATAAAAGATTTTTTAGCTAACTAAGTTTTACAACGGCATGAAAAAAATATTTTAAAGCTTCCCCATTTAAGGGAGGCTTTCTTTATTTATAAAACTTTTAAGGCTGGCAAATAAAGAACGGCTAATTTTACACAAAGCCAACGAATTACATCCAACAAACAATCACCAATAATTATGGGCCTTTTTGATAAACTCTTTGGAAAAAAACAGCAACAGGAAAGTTTAGAGCAGGGATTACAAAAAACAAGAGAAGGTTTTTTTAACAAGATCACTAAGGCCATTGCCGGTAAAAGCACTGTTGATGTTGAAGTACTAGATGATGTTGAAGATGCTTTGGTAAGTGCCGATGTGGGCATTGAAACTACCGTAAAAATTATTGAACAACTGGAAAAAAGGGTTGCCAGAGATAAATACCTTAACACCGCCGAGCTCAACAATATTTTAAAAGAAGAAATTCAGCAATTATTAATTACTACACCGCAGGATACCAATTACCAAAATTACGAACTGCCTGCCGGGTATAAACCTCATGTTATTTTAGTAGTAGGTGTAAATGGTGTGGGTAAAACCACCACCATTGGTAAACTGGCACATAATTTTTCAAAAGCCGGTAAATCAGTTTTGTTGGGTGCAGCCGATACCTTTAGGGCTGCGGCTGTAGATCAATTAACTATCTGGAGCCAAAGAACCGGCGTTGATATTGTAAAAAAAGAAATGGGCAGCGATCCTGCATCGGTGGCATTTGATACTGTACAAAGCGGCGTTGCAAAAAATGCAGATGTTGTTATTATAGATACAGCAGGCCGCCTGCATAATAAAATTCATTTAATGGATGAGTTGAGTAAAATAAAAAAAGTAATTCAAAAAGTAATACCAAATGCACCGCATGAAGTAATGCTGGTGTTAGATGGCAGCACCGGGCAAAATGCATTGGAGCAGGCAAAACATTTTACCGCAGCTACCGATGTAACTGCAATAACCATAACAAAATTAGATGGCACTGCAAAGGGTGGTGTGGTGCTTGCTATTGCAAGCCAATTTAAAATTCCGGTAAAGTTTATTGGCGTAGGTGAAAAAGCCGAAGACCTTTTAGTTTTTGATAAACAACTGTTTGTAGAAGGCCTGTTTAATGCAGGTGCTTAAAATACTTCTGAATTTTAATTAATTATTTATATACATTTGTAAGGCAAACGCAGTGGGTTTGCTCTTTAAATTCTATCCTTCGATAGCCGCATCTTCAGCATACTTATCTACTACTTTATTGTTTCGGGCATCAGTAATCTGCATCCTTACTGAAAACACGATTGGTGTTTACGGGCAGTTTGCTGTAGTATAATAGCCAGTGTTTACCTGGTATTGTACTGCAATAATTAGATTATTCATCATTATTATAAACCTTCATTTTATGGCCGCAACTTTTAAATATGCCGCAACCAACGAAGCTCCCATTTTTGAAACCGTAGTAAATGGCGCTGGTAAAAAAATCATCAACAAAGTTTTAATGGGCACTTATATTACTACAACAGGAGAGGATGCTGCTTTTTACAAGGTAAAAGCATTTGGTAAAGAAGGCTGGATGAAGAAGACAGACCTGAGTGATAATATGGGCCTTAAAATTTTTTATTTAGATGTAGGCCAGGGCGATGGTGTATTAATAGAAGTGGGTAAAATAAGAATTTTAATTGATGCCGGCCCGGCAGTAAATATGTACAGCTACCTTACCAAATGGCAATACACTTACCTGCTGAAGTACAATAAAAAAGTACATATCGATTATGTGTTCATCAGCCATTTTGATACCGACCATTACAAAGGCGTAATAAAAATTTTAGAAGATAAGCGATTTACTTTTGGCGCCATATACCATGCAGGTATCTTAAAATTTGCGGCAACCGGTAATCCTTACAATACCGGATTAGGCGATACCGTTACAAGCAATGGTGTAAAATATCTTACCAAAATATTTGATAATTTATTAACTGCTGCAGAACCTGCAAGTTTTAACAGGGATGTTACCAACTTTATGGAGGCACTGCATACAGCCAACCAGCAGGGCCGGGTTACCAAAGTAAAAAGATTAACAGCCGGCGACACTGCCGTAAACGAAACCATTGAAGGCAACAATTTTACCATTGAAGTACTGGGCCCCTTCACCGAAAAAATAAATAATAAAAATGCATTTGTGTACTGGACGGATGATGGCATAACAATAAACGGCCACAGCCTTGTGTTAAAACTCACTTTTGGTACCCGTACTTTTTTATTTGGCGGCGATTTAAACACCAAATCAGAAACCTACCTGATGCAAAAGTATGGCGTACTAAACCCTTTTGAAACAGATGTTGCAAAATCCTGCCATCACGGCTCATCTGATTTTACAGAAAAATTTATGCAGCTCATCAACCCATACGCCACCGTTATATCTTCCGGCGATAACGAAAGTTTTTCTCATCCACGGGCAGATGCTATTGGTTGTGCAGGCCGGTATGCAAGAGGCCCAAGGCCGCTGGTGTATTCCACAGAACTGGCACGTTCGGTTGATTTACGCAGCAGAACTATTCTTTTTGGAATGATCAACTGCAGGTGTAACGGCAGTAAAATATTTATCAGCCAAATGAAAGAAGTGAAAAATTATGCCGACTTGTGGGATTCTTACCAGGCAGGATAAGAGGTGTATGCAGCAAACAGTATTTCATAATAAAAAATAAATTATGTTAAACGTAATTTTTAAAATAGTAATGGCAGTGTTTTTTACAGCATGCCTTTATTCCTGCGCAAAACTTCCGGTACAATCGGTACAGCTTATGCAGCAGATAAAAGACGAAGGGCAGCGCATGCATAAACTTAACATGGCTTATGTAAATATGGTATTTGAAAAAAATAATGCCGAAATAGATTCTTTTATGAACAAAGAATATATCCCCGGATTTATAAGCAGTATGAAAAAAAGTATAGATGAGAATGACACCAAAATTGATATGAATAAACAATGGCCTCAAATTTTTCCCAAGATTGTACCGGTGGTTAATAGTGTAAGGGATTCTTTACGAATGGCGCTTGCGGAAAATAGAAATAAGATTATTGTAAAGCTGCAGGAAGATTATGAATTTTACCGCCAGGCCTGCGATGCACAAATTGCTTTACTTTCTTCTGCCACAAAATTAAATAATACTACACGTCAAATTTTTAATACGCTGCTTACAAAAGTAAGCGGCAACAAAACTGACCTTAGCCAGCTGGAGAAAAAGCTGGATGGATTTTTACAACAGGGTGAAAGTATTTCTCAAAAAATATTATTTCTAAACCAGGCCGTACAATCAATAACCGGTAACCAATAAAAACAATTTTATGCCCGACTTAACTATCGACGAAATTATTGCCAAAGCAAAAACTGATACCGACAATAAATTTAAAAACAAAATGGCTGCATTAACCCGGTTAACCAACCCCGAAATTAATGGGCTGATGGAGACAACGGGTATTAAAAAAGAAAATTTTGCTGCCGTAATTAAAGAAATTACCGACGCCACTAAAAGCAACGACGATAAAGTAAAAGCCATTACTTCCATTAGCAAAGGGGTATCGCTGCTGGTGGGGATAGCCCAAAAAGTTTTGTAGCATTTATTTGTAAAACGGCTGCGTAAAAATGGCCGGCTATTTTTTAAAGTAAAGATTTGCTATACCAATGGTGAAGTAAAATGCTTAAAAAAGTGTACATATCATCTACTTATAAAGACTTAACGGTGTACCGTGAAGCGATAAGAGATATGTTTCAATACAAAGGCCTGCAGGATGAATTTACATTGGTATCGATGGAAGGATATGTAAGCGAAAATGCAAAACGGGCTATTGATGTTTGTTTGGAAGATGTACGCAAGGCCGATATTTATATTTTAATACTCGCCAAACGCTATGGTTCAATTGTTGAAGGCACTGGTATTTCCTATACCGAATCGGAATATAATGAGGCCTTAAAAGTGGCGCAGCAAAACCCGCTTTACAAAATTTTTGTTTTTTACAGTAATGAAGAAATTGAAAAGGAAGATTTTAATAAAATGCCTGAATTGCAAAATGCAGACCTTCAGAATTTTTATAACAGTGCATTAAAAAACAGCGCTTCATTTATTTATCCTTTTACTACACCTGATAATTTATGCAAGCAAATTTTATTGACGTTAAATTATAATTTTAAAAAACCAACTGGTATTACCGATTATAAAGATGCGCTGATGCTCATTAACCGCAACGAGCAATCGTACAGTTTTTCTAAATCAGTAAAGAAAAATGCCAACTCGTTTTATTTTTCTTCGGTATACGAAAATAATCCCAACGATTTTTTAGAACGTTTGTACGATTTGGAAATGGGGGGTAAGTACCGTAAATGCAGGCTGGAACTGGCACAGTTTAATACGGTGAGTATTGAAAAGTTTAAAGAAATTTTTATTGCAGAATTATCTTCTCAATGGGCTGCAGATATTTCGGAATACAAATTTATAAACGAAGACAAACTTTTTTTAAGTATCGAAATTAATTCCATTGAAATAAACAGCGCCATTAAACTGGATTTTTTAAATCAGTTACTCACAGCATTTTTACCCTCATTTCTTACTAAAGATGGCGTCACCACCAGCAACAGGGTAATATTTATTTTTTACACCTACCTGGCAAACGAAAATCCGGCTAACGAAAAATTTGATGCCTTTATAAAATCACTTACCACATCGCTTAATTTACCGGGCGGCCTTTATGCTATTGACCCTTTAGACGACATTACCAAAACGGATACCTGGAACTGGCTGGATGTATTTATTAAAAGCCACACTTTTGACCAGGATGAAGTAGTGGAACTATTGCAGATAAGTGATAACCCATTTAAAAAATTAAAGATGAAAGAAGTAAACCGCTTGATAAAAAGCTGGCTGAAAACAAATTTATTTAATAACTGATAAAATAATTTTATGCAGATCTCCAGAAACGACAATGATTATTATAAACCCAGCGATGAATTGCTTGCAGCAGTTAATACCGCTTTGTTTTTACAAAGGCCGCTGCTTTTATCCGGCGATCCCGGAACGGGCAAAACGGAATGCGCCGATTTTATTGCCCGGCAATTACAACAATTGCATCCTGATAAATTTAATTTTAACAGGGCCTTACGGTTTAATACAAAATCAATATCACAATCCTCCGATCTGTTTTATTGCTATGATGCCGTGGGGCATTTTGGGGATAAAGAAAATAAAAAGAAGGAATGCTTTATTTCTTTCAACAGCCTGGGCATTTCTTTACTGGCAACACAAGACGTAAACAAAGACTGGTATAAATTCAGTAATTACGAAAAGGAGGTGGCTAATAAATATGCAGGTTTTGGTTCGGTGGTGCTTATTGATGAAATAGATAAGGCCCCACGTGATTTTCCTAATGATTTACTGGCAGAGCTGGAAAAACCTCCTTTTAAATTCAGCATTAAAGAATTGACAGATTTTGTAATTCAGCAAAATACAGCAAAGCCAGTAGTGATAGTAATTACCAGTAACAACGAAAAAGGATTGCCTGATGCTTTTTTACGCCGCTGCGTATTTCACCATATTAATTTCCCCGACGAAAAAATTTTACTGAATATCATAAAAGCAAAATTCGACAATGCGGATAATCCATTTTTTGTAACAGCAATAAAAAAATTTTTGGAAATAAGGGGCATCAAAAATATTAATAAACAACCTGCCACTTCCGAACTGATTGATTGGATAGCCTGCTTAAAGGAACGAGATCTTTTAAATAACAATTTGCAAAATTTAAAAAATGCAGATGTGCAATACCGAAAAAAAATTGCGGATACTTTAGGCATTATAGCCAAAACAAAAATTGATTTTGAAACTATAAGAAAAGAAATTGAAGGATAAGCAGGAGCATATTTCGATTGAGGATACCAATGGTAAAATAAATTTGCCATTGTATAATTTTTTTATTGCACTTAAGCAGCATAATTTTTTAGTTACACCCAAACAAATCATCGACAGCAACAGTATTATTGAGGAGTATAGCGAACAGGTAAAAAACGAACTGGAGTTGTGTCAATATCTTTCTCCCATTTTTTCTAACAGCCAGGAAGAGCAAATTCAATTTAAAGAATTATTTGAACAGTATTTTGCCCCGGTTTCTAAAAAACCAGAAGCAGATTTTTTACACAGCAAACAAAAAATTCCAGATCATTTTAAACAGCACTGGTGGAAGTATGCACTGGCAATGGCATTTGTTATTACAGCCTTGTTATATTTTTTGCGTAAACCAGTATTGCAACCAAGGCCAGCCATTAGCATTGCAGTAAATATTAGCGATACTATTGCAAGCGTTGCAACTAAATTAAATAATAATAACCTTAACCGCTCAGTAAAAGCGCAATTGAATATTGATAATCAATTGCCGGACACTGTAAAAGATATTCTATTAAAAACAACCTACAACTGGGGCGATAACACCGCGATTGATACGAACGCAACGCACACTTACACAAAAGAAGGCAGTTATAAAGTAACTGCTTATACAGCCGTTTTTTATAAAAATAATGCCCAATACACCGATACCGTTTTTACAGATGTGGCCATTTGTTTTAGTACAAATCAATTTGCCATTGAAAAATCTTTTACAACAGATTCAATAAAAATTGGCGAACGGGTGCAATTAACTGCGGTGATTAACGGCACGCCGCCTGATAGTATTATTTGGATTTCTGTAAACGATAATAAAATCATAAACCGTACTAATAGATCGATAGAAATTGTTTTTAATAAGGAAGAAACTGAAACTTTTTATTTTACCGCAATTTACGACAGCAGTAATGCCCCTTGTAATGGAAAAGCTGCCATTACTTTTTTTGTGTACGATACCACGCCCAAACCATTTATACAATTAAAGGTGTCACCAGCCGCAAAACCCTTGCTGCCAAAATATAAAGTGCAGCAATATTGGTTTTATGGCTTGCTGGCATTAACGGGTTTATTTTTATTACTTACCCTATTTTTTGTGCGTCGTTGGAGCAGGTATAAAAATAATGAAGCAGGCCATAACCCCCATATAAAAAAAGAATACGAAACATTATTGCAATCATTTTCCGGCAAGGCTGGTGCCGTAGATCTTCCTTTTTTAAATAAAAATTATTTGCCATTGCCCGAGCAGGCTCTTGCGGATGTGGCCAGGCAAATGCGTAAACGTATCAGCGATGAAGCGCTTTACCTGCACCTGCCAAAAACTATTGCTAAGGCTATTAATAATGCAGGATATTTTCAACCGGTACAGGAGGCCCGTACCCAGCAAAGCGAATATTTAATTTTAATTGACGAACACAACAGTAATAACCAGCAGGTAAAATTATTTGAGTATTTGCTGGAGTTATTGCAAAAACAAAATGTTTTTATTGAAAAATTTTATTTTAAGGAACAACCAAAATGGTGTTACAATCTTAACTATCCGCAGGGGATAAGCCTGGAAAAGCTGAGCGAAAAATTTCCTAAACATGTGTTACTGCTGTTTGGAAATGGCTACCAGTTAATTTATCCTGATTATCCTGTAATTGATAACAGCTATTTAAACTATTTGCGCAGGTGGCAGTATAAAGCGGTGGTTACACCTGTATCTTTTTTAGATTGGGGTAATAAAGAAAAAAAAGCCCTTCTGGATGAATTGCCGGTTTTGCCTGTTGATATTCCGGGCCAGCTTTTATTACTGCAAAAACTTTTTGATGAAGAAATAAATGTAATTGCCGATTTAAAAATATACGCCAAAAGTTTTTATGAAACGGAGCTTATAGATTTTGAAGATGCTGATGAATTATATGACTATTGCGAAAATGCCGAATGGGCCAGGATTAATGATGGCGGCCAATATGATAATATTTTATTTCAATGGATAGCCGCCCTGGCGGTATATCCTAAAATTACCTGGCCACTTACACTTGCATTGGGTAAAGCCATACTGGAAAGTTATGGCCAATTGCATGATTTAAATTTTACTGCACTGTTGCGTATTGCAAGAATTAAATGGATGAAAGATGGAAAATTTCCAGATTATACCCGGTTAAATCTTTTAAAACACCTTAATAAAAAAAATGAAGTTATTGCCCGTGAAAATATTTTAATCCTTTTAAATGAAATACCACAGTCAGCATTAAGCAGTGTACATTTTGCATACGAAGAAAAAGAAACCCAACGCCTCATCAACGAATTTAATTTGTATGCTTTTGACCCTGTAAAATATGCAGCCTATCAAAAATCTAAAGACCTGCTGGCGCAACTGTGGCATCACCAGCAAATTACCGACACACCGGCACAAACTTATATTGAAAACAAAGACCAGCAATGGCAAACTATAATTAATAATCCGGTCACTAAAGCAGCTGCTACAGAAAATGTTTCATTACAACAATATTTTGGTGCTGGTACTGCAGCCACTGCATTTTTAAAAACTGTTTACAAGTGGTGTGCAGCAACAAGTGCACTCTTTTTTGCTGGCGCTGTAATAGGTTTAATGCTGTTAGCTTTTTTAAATTTTACTGCAACTAAAAATGTTTATCCCTTTACGTACAAACCCTCCTTTAACAGGGCAGTAAATTTTATTTATGTTGATTCCTCTGGCAGCATAAAGAAAAATATAGTACAAACAACAGGCTCAACAGAATTGCCAACAGGTAATATTGTTTTAGTTATCGATACTTTTGAAACGCAGTTTAATAGTTTGGATACAGGTCGTTTACTATTACCGGTTGATGATAGTGCAAAAGCAATTTCAATTAGTGAAGGCAACATTAAGTTTGATACTATAATGAACATTGCTTACGATGCCTATAATATTACATTGCGGCCTGCAAAAGAAAAAGATAAAACCAATTTACCCGATACCGTTAACGATTTGCCAGCATTTTTACCAGTAAACCTTCACGAAATATGGCAGGGCAAAACTAATAACCGGTTGGTAAATATTGATCTTAGAAAAAAATTGATCTATTATTCTACCGCCGATGAAAAAACTTATGGCACTTACCCGATAACTGCAGTTACCAAAACAAAAATGGGGGCGTACAAAATAATTGCCACCACAGCAAAGGGGTCTAATGTAATGTTTATAAGAAATGTTTCCACTAACACATTTGAATTTGCCGGATGCCAGATGCTGGTGCAGGCAAAAGCAGAGATTGATAAAATTGACGAAACTAACTGTGGCAATTTTGATGTAATGATTTTGTATTACGATAAGCAACAACCGGGAAATATTTATTTACCTGTTACTTCAGTTGGCGGACAAGCCAAATCGATAATGCCAGCAGAATTAAAAAAACTTTATGGCTTAACGCTTAATAATAAACTTAAAAAATTTACTGTTTCTTTAAAAAATAATGGCAGGTTTCTGGTACGCTTTGCACCAAATATTATTGCGGCATACTTTGCAAATGTTGGCGTAAAAATTAATGCTGACGATATAGTTGCTTCCTCTATTGATGTAAATGCCGCCACACCTTTTAAAAGAAATTACTTTACCCTAAATTCAATTGTACGTGATCCGGTTATAAAAAATCCTAAGGGTGATTATAATCAATCCCCTTCGCAAACCGTAATTTTGGATTCTTCCACAACTGTACCTGCACAAAAAAATACTATACAATCTAATACAAATAATCCCTATACACCGCCTGCAAAAAAAATACTTTGGGTAGATGATAATGCATTTAGCAACGCCTCACTGGTAGAATACTTTAAAAAAGCTGATTATATAGTTGACATAGTGTCCGACAATAAAACAGCGCTTGATTTTATTGAAAAAAATAATTACGAGATCATCATTACTGATATCTCAAGAAAGGATAAAAAAGAAACAGGGTTAGATCTTTTAAAAACTTTGGCTGCAGGTAAAAATAAAGACAAAGTAATAATATATACTTCCCCGCTTTCTGAAAAAATGTATAGTAAACAAGTACAAGCGATGGGGTATACTAAAATATTTACAAAAGCTGCAGATCTAATTAAAGCAACTGATAAGCGGCAGTACCCTCAGTCTGCCAATTAATTTAATTATAAACTTAAAATTAATTTATCATGACACTCGATCAACATTTTGCCCCCGGCACTTGTAAAAAAATTCTTGCGCTTGATGGTGGAGGTATACGTGGCGCACTTACCGCAGGGTATCTTGAAAAGTTAGAAAAAATTATACGTGATAAAACCGGCAATCAAAAAATGCTGCTCTGCGATTATTTTGATTTAATTGGCGGTACCAGTACCGGTGCAATCATTGCATCCCTGCTGGCCATTGGTAAAACTGCTGCAGAGGTAAAAGAATTATACTTAACCCTTGGAGGAAAAATATTTAAAGGAAAAAGAGATTGGTGGAATCCATTAGAAACTTTTAAGTTTTTAAAAGCCCAGTTCAGCGAAAAAAGTTTGGAAGAAGCGCTGGCGGAATTTTTAGGCGATATAAAATTGGGCGATGAACAGGGGAGGGTTAAAACGGGTTTGTGCATTGTTACCAAACGTGCCGATACAAACAGTGTGTGGCCGCTAATTAATCATCCGCAAGGAAAATATTTTGGAATGAATAAACATTATTTGCTGAAAGATATTTTGCGTGCCAGCAGTGCGGCGCCATCTTATTTTGTACCCCAACTGCTGGATGTAGATAAAAATATGAAAGGCGCTTTTGTAGATGGTGGTGTAAGTATGGCCAATAATCCTTCGCTGCAATTATTTAAAGTAGCTACTTTAAGTGGTTTTCCTTTTCGCTGGCCAAAAGGAAAAGATAAAATATTTGCTGTAAGTATTGGTACCGGCAATGGCTTATATAATATGAAGACGAGCGACATAACCGATAACTGGTTATTAAGTTGGGCAAGCGAAGTACCCGATATGCTGATGAGTGATGCCAGTTGGGAAAATCAAACCATAATGCAATGGCTGGGCTATTGTCCAAATGCTAAAGCCATCGATGGCGAAATTGGCGATCTTAAAAATGATTGTATTGGTTGCGATGATACCGAGATGCTAACCTACTTACGGTTTAACCAGGAACTTTCGGTAACAGCTTTAAATAAATTACAACTTAACGGTAAATCTTTTGATGAACATGATGTAAAAAGTTTGCAGGAAATGAGTAATGCACAAAATCGTTTTATCCTTTACGATATTGGCGCTGCCGCCGCAGCAGAAATGGATTTGTATAAACATGAATTTCCGGTATAAAAACTTCAAATAAAAAAACATGATACAATTTAAAAAAACAATTCCGCCTGAGCTAGAATTTAAGCAAGCGATAAAAAAACCTATACCTGTAAAATGCGTGCAGATAAATGAGCCTTTTGAAGTGCACACACTGGAAGGCGTTATGAAAGGACAGCCCGGCGATTGGCTGATGGTAGGAGTGCATGGAGAAATGTATCCATGTGCACAGGATATTTTTAAAAAAACTTATGATCTTATCAACGAAGAATAATAATTACAACTTTAACCTTAAATAAATATTATGAAACAGAAAATTATTGAGTTGCTGTTTAAGTATATTCCCATTCTTGCTAAAAAGCTATGGCCGGGTTTCAGGGATTCTTTAATTGGAAATAAAACGCCAAAGATTATTGATTTTAGAAATGAACCCGAAAGCAATAATGTTATAATTTTTTTGCACGGTTTTTCCGGCGAGTCGGCAACAACTTTTGGCAACACACCCCAATATATAAAAGAAGATGACAGGATGCAGGGCTGGGATATGTTTTCGGTGGGATACAGCACCAATCATATGCCATCACTGGGCATTGGCATTTGGGCAGCCATTCCGGACATTACAAAATTGGCCGATTTTATAAATACTACTATACGAAATCAATTTGCAAAATATAAACAAATTGCAATTGTTGCCCACAGCATGGGCGGATTAGTTTTACAAAAAGCATTGCTGGAACTGGATAACGAAAACCGTAAACGGATTAATTATGTTTTTTTACTTGGCACACCCAGTAACGGATTAAATAAAGCAGGCATAGTAAAATTTTGGAACCGGCAGTTAAGGGATATGGCCAGCGACGGACCTTTTGTTACTGCGCTGCGAAAAAAATGGAACGAAACTTTTGCTGCAGGATATCCGTTTAGTTTTAAAGTGGTAGCCGGTACCGACGATGAATTTGTACCCACTGCATCAAGCCAGCAACCATTTGATAAAAAATATTGCGAAGTGGTTTCCGGCAATCATTTAGCAATCGTAAAACCAGATGATAAAAATCATGCCGGCTATCAGCTATTAATTGCAACGCTTACCAAAACAGTTTTTAATAATCCCTTTACGGATAAAGAAGCGGTAAACCTTTTACAGGGCAACTATACCGAAGTAGTAAATAATTTGCTGCCTCAAAAAGAACAATTGGATAAAAAGGGTTTAGCAAAATTAATTTTTGCATTAGAAGGTTTAGGAAGAAGTTTTGAGGCAGTAAAAATTCTGGAAAATTCTACCCTGGCTGCAAATAACACTGATTTGCTGGGTATAATTGGCGGCAGGTATAAAAGAAAATACCTCACTAATTACCTGGCAGCCGATGCAGAAAGCGCAATGGAATATTATAAAAAAGCTTTTAACCTTGCCACCCAAAAAAATGATTGTGAACAAATTTATTATCATGCCATTAACCTTGCTTTTTTAAGTTTAGTTTATAAAGAAGATAAAAATGCGATGCAGGATTTTGCACAAAAAGCATTAGCAGCAGCAGCACAATGCCCCAATGATATTTGGAAAACGGCTACAGTAGCAGAGGCCAGTATATATCTTAACGATTTGGAAACAGCAAAAATAAATTACACAGCTGCTGCAGTTGGCGCCGGGGTAAGAGAAAAATTATCAATGTATGCCAATGCGTTTATGGGATATACCTCTTTAAAACAATCGGATAAAGAAGATGATTTTATAAAATTGCTTAAAGAAAAATTACTTGTATAAAATGAACACCAATTTAATTACTTAAAAATTTTAATTATGAAAACCTGCTTTGTAATTACCGGGTACGGCATAAAGAAAGATTATATCAATAACAGGGATATAGACCTTGATAAAACTTTTAAACATATTGTAAAACCAGTTTTTGAAGAATTGGAATACGAATGTAAGCGCTCCTGCGATTATCCGCCGGGCCTTATTGATACCATAATGTATAAAGGAATTTATACTGCCGATTTTGTTATTGCAGATATCAGTACCCTTAACCCCAATGCTATGTACGAGCTGGGTGTACGCCATGCACTAAAACCCTACACCACTTTAGTTATTTGCGAAGACGGCATTTTAATAAATAATAAATTACCGTTCGATCTCAGTCACCTTACAGCTTTGGCCTATCACCACGATGGTAAATCGCTTGACGTAGATGAAGTAGACCGTTTTAAAACTGTATTAAAAAATTCGGTTACGGGAATGATAAAAGCTAACCTGGTTGATAGCCCGGTATTTGCACATATCGACGGTTTACAAATTTCTGTAAAAGTTACTGAAGCAATAAAAGCAGCAGCGCCAGTAATAAAAAATACTGCAATAAAAAATAAAAATACAATTGCTGTTTCACCTGTAACACAGGCCGCCGCAGCTGCATCGACTGCAGTAACAACAGTACCAACTTTATCAGAAATGATTGACGCTGCAAAAGCGCAAATGAAAAACAAAAAATTTGATGAGGCTATTATATCATTTACAAAATTGTTAGACATTAAAAAAGACGATGCATTTTTTATACAGCAGCTTTGCCTGGCTACTTATAAATCTGCAAAACCCGACGCAGAAACAGCCCAGAAAAATGCGTATAAAATTTTAGAGCGGCTTAACCCATTAACATCAACCGATACCGAAACACTGGGCATGGCAGGTGCAATTCATAAAAATCTTTATAAAATAACTGGTGATAAAACCTGCCTTGAAAAATCGCTGCGTTTTTATGAACGGGGATATTATATAGCCAATGATTATTACAATGGTATTAATGCTGCTTTCCTTTACTGGAAAATGGCATCGCTTG
>JAYURK010000048.1:0-19262 GCA_043756235.1 Ferruginibacter sp.
ATGATTTTTTTAAAGAGGTGGAAGCAAATTTATATAAAGTACAGTACCGGGTTTTATTAAGCCGTTACCGGGGAAGAACTTTATGTACCGACTGCAAAGGTTACCGCCTGCGTAAAGAGGCATTGTATGTAAAAGTGGGCGGTAAACATATTGGGCAATTATGCGAAATGCCGGTAAAAGATTTGCAAGTTTGGTTTGATGCATTAAAACTGAGTGCTTATGATACGCAGGTGGCTAAAAGAATTTTAATAGAAATTCATCACCGCATAAAAACTTTACTGGATGTTGGTTTGGGGTACCTTACTTTAAATCGGTTGGCAAACAGTTTAAGCGGCGGCGAAAGCCAGCGTATACAATTAACCAGAAGTTTAGGCAGCAATCTCACCAACTCCTTGTACATTTTAGATGAGCCGTCTATTGGTTTGCACAGCAGGGATACCGAAAGGCTTATAAAAGTTTTAAAAGAATTAAGAGATTTGGGCAACACCGTTGTGGTGGTAGAGCATGATGAAATGATGATGAGAGAAGCCGATCATATTATTGATATGGGGCCATTGGCCAGCCATTTGGGAGGAGAAGTAATTGCCGAAGGAAATTATGACGAAATAATTGCCAATCCCGAAAGTTTGACCGGGAAATATTTATCTGGTATTTTAAAAATAGAGCCGCCAAAAAATATTCGTAAATGGAACCGTTCTATAAAAATTGAAGGGGCCAGGCAAAATAATTTAAAAAATGTTACGGTTGAATTTCCATTAAATGTTTTGTGTGTGGTAAGTGGTGTAAGCGGCAGCGGTAAAACTACTTTGGTAAAACAAATTTTGTACCCGGCCCTGCAAAAATTAAAAGGCGAGTTTGGCGATAAAGCCGGTATGTATAAAAATATTTCCGGCGATATTGAAACTATTTCTCAAATTGAAATGGTTGATCAAAATCCTATTGGTAAATCATCAAGAAGCAATCCGGTTACTTATATAAAAGCATATGACGAGATAAGAGATTTATACAGCAGTCAGCCCTTAAGTAAGATGAGGGGTTTTCAGCCCAAACATTTTTCTTTTAATGTAGATGGTGGCCGTTGCGATGCCTGCAAAGGAGAAGGCGAGCAAACCATTGAGATGCAATTTTTAGCAGATGTACATTTAACATGTGATGTATGTGGCGGCCAGCGTTTTAAAGAAGAAGTACTGGAAGTACAATTTAAACATAAAAGTATTTATGATGTGCTGGATATGAGTGTTGATGATGCCATTGATTTTTTTGTGAGCGAGCCATCTGTGGCAAATAAAATAAAACCTTTAAGCCATGTTGGATTGGGTTATGTAAAACTGGGGCAATCATCTGATACTTTATCTGGTGGAGAAGCGCAACGGGTTAAGCTGGCTTCATTTTTAGGCAAAGGAAAAGCGCAGGGTAATATTTTATTTATTTTTGATGAACCTACAACAGGCCTTCATTTTAATGATATAAAAAAATTACTGGCTTCTTTTAATGCATTGATCGAACAGGGACATTCCATTGTAGTGATAGAACATAATACTGATGTAATTAAAAGTGCCGATTGGGTAATTGACCTTGGCCCCGAAGCAGGTAATGATGGCGGCAATATAGTTTTTGCCGGTAAACCAGCCGAATTAAAAAAGAACAAGAGCAGCTATACCGCACAATATTTTTAAGTTATTTTAAAGGTATCTAACTGATTTTTTAAAAATAAATTTTGAAAAATCAGTTGCAGCCATTATTTTTATGCCGTAAAGCAGTACCCTACTACTTCAATACGCCCCTTTTCGATTGTAACCCACCACAGATTCAATTTTACATTCTTCAATTAAGAAGAAGCAAATTTTTCCTTTCGGTTTCGTTGCCGGCAGAATATCATTCCAATACTCAAAAAGACCAACTTGTCCATCTCCTGCTGTGTTAAACCAACAGCTTATCAAATCTTATTAATTAAAAATTAAAAATGGACAACATGAAAAAAAATTACTTTTTTATTGCAATTATTATTGCTTTTTTCAGCAATGCCGCTATGGCACAGGCTGTAGTAACAACATTTAATACCCCCGGGGCAAATACTTATACAGTAGAAGCGGGTAATACAGTTATTGTGGTTATTGAGGCCTGGGGAGGCGGAGCTGGTGGCGGTTCGGGAAGTAATGCAAAAGGTGGCGGCGGCGGCGGCGCTTATTCCAGAACAACAACGTCATTAACAGCAGGTAATTACAGTGTAACAGTTGGAGCTGGTGGTGCTGCAGGCGTTAATGGTGCCACATCAAGTTTTACCAGTTTGGTTGCTGCTGTTGGCGGCACATCTACAACGACTATCACTGGCGGTGCAGGAGGTTTGGCAACTGCAGGTACAGGTTCAATAAAATGGAGTGGCGGTGCCGGTGGTAATGGTGGATCTGCTGCAGGTCCTGACGGTGGTGGTGGTGGTGGTGGTTCTGCTTTAGCGGGCGGGGCTGGTAACGCTGGAGCTAACGGAACTTCTAATCCAACTAATACAGGTGGTGCAGGCGGTACCGGATCTGGCGTTGGAGGAAGAGGTGGCGATGCATCTGCTCCTAATGATGCTACTTTAGGTGCTGCTCCGGGTGCAGGCGGTGGCGGACAAGGCGATTTTGGAACTTCTAAAGCAGGTGCAAACGGAAGGGTTGTTGTTACCGTTTCTTCTGGTGGGCCTTTACCAATAAAAGTATTTTATTTTAATGCAGCAAAAGCTACCGGTGGCAATACATTAAACTGGAGTGCTACTTGCAGCAGTACTTCCGCAACTTTTGAGATTGAGCGGTCGGCCGATGGCAAAAATTTTACAAGTATCAATACCGTAACTGCCACTCAGGAAAGATGCAGCCAACCTTTTACATACAGCGATAATACCACTTTGTCGGGCAATGCATTTTACCGCATAAAAATTATTGATACAGAGGGAAAAATTAATTATACTTCTATTGTAAAATTAAGCAACCAGCAAAAGGATATGCAATTAACTGCCATGCTACCTAATCCTGTAAGTAATACGGCTCAATTAAGTATCACTACTTCTAAAAAAGATAATGTACAACTGGCTATAGTTTCTCTTGAAGGCAGAGTAGTATACAGCAATACTGTACAGCTTCAAACCGGTACCAGTATTGTAGGTATTGATGTTAGTGGCCTTACCAATGGTGCATACATTATAAAAGGAGTATTTAGCGATGGACAAACCAATGCTATTAAATTCATTAAACAATAACTTAGCACATCAATCTATAATGAAAGCGTTTCGTTTTTACGGAACGCTTTATTTTTTTAAAAATATTTTGCAATTGGCAGGGATAATGAAATGGTTGTTTTCTTTTTTTAAATTCAGTCTTGGGGAAATATTCCCCCGGTATATAATAGTTATTCACAGTTGATGCACAGTGTGAGATTTCATTTAGATTTACACTGTAAAATTTTTTAGTTGCTGTATATTTCAATAAAATCGGTATTTTATACCCTTCTTTTTCTAACCGCAACAGGTCTTAATTTTTATTTATAATCCCACCCCTCTTATAAAGCTGCAATACTTCAGTTTCTGAAGTAATACTCATCTTATCAAAAATTATTTATTTTATTAAAAAAATTGGGACTATGAAAAAAAATTACTTTTTTATTGCAGTTATCTTTACCTTTTTTACCCAGTGCATAAATGGACAGGCCGTTGTTACCACTTTTACCACACCAGGAGCAAATACTTATACTGTTGACCCTGGAAACGTTATAATAGTGGTGATAGATGCCTGGGGCGGCGGTGGCGGTGGTAGTAGTGCAGTTGGTGTAGCTGGGGGCGGCGGTGGCGGGGCATATGCCAGAACTACAACTTCACTTTCGCAGGGAACTTATACCGTTACAGTTGGAAGTGGCGGAGCAGCAGGTGTAAATGGCGGAGCATCAAGCTTTACAGCACTTGTTGTTGCAGCAGGTGGAAGTTCATCTACAACAATTGCAGGTGGTACAGGGGGGTTAGCATCAGCCAGCACAGGCACTTCAAAATTTGATGGAGGTAACGGTGGCGCTGGAGGAGCTACCGGTGGCTTTCAAAGTGGCGGCGGTGGCGGCGGTTCTGCATTAACTGGTGGGGCCGGTTCTAATGGAAATCCCGGGGCTGGTGGAGGGTCAAATGTTGCAGGAGGAACCGGTGGGGCAGGAACTGGTGTTGGTGGAGAAGGTGCAAATGGTAATGGAACTGTAGATGCAGCAGCAGGTTCAACACCTGGTGGTGGTGGTGGTGGCAGGGCAAGTGGTGGCGGTACTTCCAAGGCAGGTGCAGCAGGCAGAGTTGTTGTTACGGTTTCGGCTGGCGGACCTTTACCCATAAAAGTATTTTACTTTAATGCTGCGAAAAGTACAGGCAGTTACACATTAAACTGGCGGGCAGCATGCAACAGCACACAGGCAACATTTGAAATTGAGCGCTCTGTTGATGGAAGGAATTTTACAACTATTAACTCTATAACAGCTACGCAGGAGCGCTGTGCTCAACCCTTCACGTTCAGCGATAATAATAACATTGCAGGGAATGTATTTTACCGTATTAAGGTGATTGATATTGAAGGTAAATTTGATTATACGGCTACTGTAAAACTGGGCGGTCAGCAAAAAGATATGCGGCTTGCAGCCCTATTGCCCAACCCGGTTACTAACACGGCACAATTAAATATTATTACAGCTAAAAAGGAAAATGTACAATTGGCCATTGTGTCGCTGGAAGGAAAAGTGGTTTACCGCAGCAATGTGCAGGTGCAAAATGGTTCCAGTATTGTTAGCGTAGAAGTGTCGGGGCTGGCTAAAGGAACTTATATCATCCGGGGAGTATTTAGTGATGGAGAAACCAATGCCATCAAATTTATAAAGCAATAAAATCTTTGTGTGATACAAAAAAATGCGCCTTGTTTTCAGGGCGCATTTTTTTGTATCAAATAAAATACAATTACCTCAGCCGGTTACTGTCTTTAATAATTTTTTCATCTCTGCTGATACCACGGGCTGATAAAAAGAACAATAAAACCACCAGGCCATGCAAAATTGCCCAAATGGAATAGGTGCCATCAGTATAAGTTTTTACTTGTGTATAATATAAAAAAATCAGTACCGCTTCCAGCACTATACCCAGTACGCACAGCCGCAATTGCAATGTTCTGTTTTTATACAGAAATATAGTAATTAAAGCCAGTGCGCTTACCGCAACCGTTAACAATAAAATTGGAAAATTTTCTGCAGCGGTTATTTTATATAAAACAGGATGCTGCAGGTTAATGCCGCTGAAGTATTCTAATTTAAAAGTAAGTGCTGCTGCAATTGCCGCCAGTAATAACCAAATTGATTGTATTCTCTGTATCATAAAATGAATTTTAAATTATCCCAGTTCGGGGTACAGGGCAAACTGCTGCATAAATATTTTCACCTCTTTAGCAACTGCAGATAAGATGGCCTCATCATCAGCATTCATTAAAGCTTTATCAATAAAATCAACCACCACCTGCATGTGTTCTTCCTTCATTCCCCTGGTAGTAATGGCCGGTACACCCACACGAATGCCACTTGTAACAAATGCACTTTTATCATCGTAAGGCACCATGTTTTTATTTACGGTAATATCAGCTTTACCTAAAACCTGTTCGGCCTTTTTGCCACTGATATTTTTATTTCTCAAATCAATAAGCATTAAATGATTGTCGGTTCCTCCACTTATTAATTGATAATCTTTTGCATTAAATGCTTTTGCCATGGCCTGTGCGTTGGCAATTACCTGTTTAGCATACACCGTAAATTCATCGGTTAATATTTCTCCAAAAGCAATGGCTTTTGCAGCAATTACATGCTCAAGAGGACCGCCCTGTGTGCCGGGAAAAACGGCCATATCCAGCAGATTACTCATCATCCGCACATTACCTTTTACATCTTTTAAACCAAATGGGTTTTCAAAATCTTTTTGCATTAAAATTACACCGCCCCTTGGCCCACGTAAAGTTTTATGAGTAGTGCTGGTTACAAACTGGCAATGCTCAAATGGAGAATTTAATAAACCTTTGGCAATAAGGCCGGCTGGATGTGCCATATCGCACCACACAAAAGCACCTACTTCATCGGCAACTTTTCTAATCCTGGCATAATCAATATCACGGCTGTAGGCACTTGCTCCGCAGATAATAACTTTTGGTTTTTCGGCTCTTGCTTTTTCTTCCAGCATTTCATAATCAATAAGACCTGTATCTTTTTTTACGCCATAAAAATGTGGCTGGTATAATTTGCCCGAAAAATTTACTGCTGAGCCATGCGTTAAATGTCCGCCCATACTTAAATCTAATCCTAATATTTTATCTCCGGGTTGCAGAATAGCCAGTAACAAAGCGGCATTAGCCTGTGCGCCACTATGTGGTTGCACATTAGCATATTCACAATTAAAAATTTGCTTTAAACGGTCAATAGCCAGCTGTTCTACCTGGTCTACAATTTCGCAGCCACCGTAATACCTGCGGCCCGGATATCCTTCGGCATATTTATTTGTAAGAGAAGTTCCCATGGCCTGCATTACCTGTAAACTGGTAAAATTTTCTGAAGCTATCAACTCAATGCCGTGGCGTTGCCGCTCTAATTCTTTATCAATAAGATCAAAAATGACAGTATCTCTTTGCATTTATAAAATTTTGCCGCAAAGATAATTGCAAGTTTTAAGTTAACCTAAAACAGCCGTGTGTAAAAAATACATCATCTTATAAAAAAATCACTAATTTCACATCCCTTTTAAAAAGGCTGTTCCAAACATTCAAAGTATGAAGGCCATTATACCAGTAGCAGGCGCAGGCACAAAACTTCGTCCGCATACATACACACAACCAAAAGCGTTAATCCCGCTTGCAGGAAAAACCATACTCAGTATTATTGTAGATCAGCTGCAGGAAGCAGGTATAAAAGATTTTATTTTTATAATTGGTTACCTGGGCGAAAAAATTCAGGACTACGTTAAAGAAAAATATCCGGAATTAAATTGCCATTTTGTAAATCAAAACGAAAGGCACGGCACAGGCCATGCTATTAATCTTACTAAAGATATAATTGGTACAGAACAGATACTGGTGGTATTAGGAGATACTATAGCTGAATACGATGTAAGAGAAGTTATTGATGCCCCTTTGTCTATGCTGGGTGTAAAAAAGGTAGATGACCCTCGGAATTTTGGTGTGGCCGAAATTGATGAAGCCGGTTTTATTACCAGGGTAGTGGAAAAACCAGCCATACCCAAAAGTAATATGGCATTGGTTGGCGTTTATAAAATTAAAGAAACGGCACTTTTGTTTTCGTGTATAGAACAAATTATTGCATCGGGCATCAAAAGTTACGATGAATTTAATTTAACTGATGCCCTGGAGTGTATGATACAAAATGGGGTAAAGTTTCAACCTTTTAAAGTACAAAACTGGTTCGATTGTGGTAAAAAAGAAACTTTACTGGAGTCTAATGCAACGCTGCTAAAAAAATTTGGTGGTAACATGTCAGAAATTCATTCTTTTGAAAATACTATTATTATACCCCCGGTAAGTATTGGGGAAGGATGCGATATCAGGAATTCGGTTATAGGCCCCAATGTGGCCATTGGCGAACATGCTAAATTAAGCCACGCAATTATAAAAGACTCTATTATAGGTGCTTATTCCAATCTTTTTGAAATTGTACTGAATACTTCACTCATTGGTAACGATGCCGAAGTAAAGGGCGTAAGCCGCAGTTTAAATATTGGCGATAATACTGCCATAGATTTGGGCGGCGGCACCAAAAATTAAAACTTTCCAGTTACTTTCTCTTATAAAATCCTTGGTGTTATAAAATAAAACCGCTTACTTTGCGTTTCAAAGTGCTTTCTAAATCTTTTTAAAAGCGGTATATTTTTTAAAATGAATAATACGGTTACACAGCTTTTCAATATCAAGTATCCTGTAATACAGGCAGGTATGATATGGACAAGTGGCTGGCGCCTGGCCAGTGCGGTAAGTAATGCCGGTGGTTTAGGATTAATTGGTAGCGGAAGCATGTATCCTGAAGTTTTAAGAGAGCATATAAAAAAATGTAAAGCTGCAACAGATAAACCTTATGGGGTTAATGTACCATTGCTTTATCCTGATATTGATAAACATATTGATATTATCATTGAAGAAAAAGTACCCATTGTTTTTACATCGGCAGGTAACCCAAAAACCTGGACAAAAATTTTAAAAGACAATGGGATTACTGTGGTGCATGTAGTAAGCAGCAGCAAGTTTGCTTTAAAAGCAGAGCAGGCAGGTTGCGATGCGGTAGTGGCCGAAGGTTTTGAAGCAGGCGGACACAATGGAAGAGAAGAAACCACTACAATGGTTTTAATACCAGCGGTATGCAGTGCAGTAAAAATTCCTGTAATTGCTGCAGGTGGTATTGCAACTGGTAGGCAAATGCTGGCATCAATGGTGTTGGGTGCGGCGGGTGTGCAAATCGGCAGTCGTTTTGTTGCCAGTCATGAAGCCTCTTGCCATATTAATTTTAAACAGGCAGTAGTGCAAAGCGGCGAAGGCGACACGATGCTGTCATTAAAACAATTAACGCCTGTACGATTATTAAAAAATAATTTTTTTACACAGGTACAACTAGCGGAGCAACGTTGTGCGCCTGCAGAAGAATTAGCAATGCTTCTTGGCAGGGGCAGGGCAAAAAAAGGGATGTATAATGGAGAACTGGAAGAAGGAGAACTGGAAATTGGCCAGGTAAGTGCCGTTATTAAATCAATACAACCGGCTGCTGAAATTGTAAAAGAGATTTGGAATGAGTTTGAACACTTATTAAAGCAACCACTAAAATAAAATATTATCTTTGCCATCAAATTTTCGAAAATCAACCCCCAACAAATGTTAATAAACTCAGGAATAATAATTAAGTATATACAAAAGCTATCTGTAATATTTTTATTTTTATCAATTTTTATTGTAAGTAAGGCTCAGGCGCAGCCGCCAACCAGTGATCCCAGTAACCCTGGTGTACCATCATTACCTACCGAAATGTCTCCCGGCCAGTTAAATCAAATGTTAGCCGATAAAAATGCTGCAGCATCTACAATAGGCATGGATAAAAACAAAGCCCTTAATAATAAAATTGACAGGGATAGTTTAGTAAGAGAAGCCACACCACAAAGTGCTAATGTAACCGAAGATACTTATGGTATGCATTTATTTCGGGGTGGAGCGGTAGCATCAATTACAGATTTATCTACTCCTCCTTTAGATTACCCCATTGGTGTATACGATCAAATAATAGTATCACTTTGGAATGGTGCCGAAGCTACTTTTGATTATACAGTAGCAAGAGACGGTTCAATTTTTCCTACGGGATTAGGCAAAATATATTTACAGGGTTTAACTTTTGAGCAGGTACGCTCATTAATAACGCAACGGTTTAAATCTTATGTGCCGGCATCTACAAATATTACGGTTTCACTTGGCCAGCCACGTACCATTTCGGTAAATGTTGCCGGTGAGGTGAGCAGCCAGGGCCCTGTTACGGTGTCGGCTTTTACCAATGCCTTTAACATTATTGCGCTGGCAGGCGGGCCTACCGAGCTGGCCAACCTGCGTGAAATTTTAATTAAAAGAAATGGAAGAGTAATAGACCAGCTGGATGTATATAAATACCTTACCACCGGCGACTTTGGTAAACATATTTACCTTGAAAATAACGACTTTGTAATTTTACAAACCGTAGAAAAAAAGGTAAAGGCTGAAGGTAAATTTAAAAGACCGATGTTTTATCAATTAAAGAAAGAAGAAGGCATGAAGGCACTTTTAAAATATAGTGGCGGGTTACAAAGAGACGCCTTTAGCAGTGGCGTAAAAGTTTTTAGAACCGAGTTGGAAAAACAAACCATTAATGATGTAAATGCTACTGCCATCGTTAATCCAACAAACGACCCACGGTTTATCAACGAAGATTTTCCTTTAGAAGATGGCGATATTGTAAAAGTAATTGCAGTAAATCCGGGGCTTGTAAATAAAATTGAAATTAAAGGAGAAGTGTCTTATCCCGGCCAGTACGAAATAAGAAAAGGAGATAAACTTTTTGATGTAATTAACAGAGCCGGAGGAATTACCCGTAACACTTATTTACCCCGGGCTTATGTTTTTAGAGGCGGCGGAGACAGTACCAACATTAAATCTAATAAACTGGAGGTTGACTTAAGTGACATTACCAAAAGTGACAACGACGCCAGCCAATTTAACGTTGAGGTTTTTGCCAACGATCAAATTCTTTTGTTTAATGCTAACAGTTTTTCGGACAGGCAGTATGTAGAAATTTTTGGCGAGGTAAGAAAGGAAGGTAAAATAAATAAATATGGCGGCATGACGTTGCAGGATCTGTTATATCTATCAGGCGGTTTAAAGCAATCTGCCGAATTTGGAAGGATTGAAATTGCCAGCGTGCTTGATATTGATTCGGCTAAAAGAGAGCAAACGCCAACAAGGGTAATTTTAAAGCAAATAAAAGTATCCCCTAATTTAGATATCGACAGTGCCTCTGCTTCAATTGTTTTAAAACCTTTCGACCAGATATATGTAAGAAAAAACCCCACTTTTGAATTGCAGCAGCTGGTACAAATTAATGGATTAATAAAATATCCCGGTCCTTACCCACGCCTTAATAAATACGAACGTTTATCTTCTTATATAGAAAGAGCCGGAGGTATAAAAGAAAATGCTGATTTAGACGGCGCCATTTTATACCGTAAAAAAACACAGTATTTCAGGGATAATGTTACTAAAAACGTAAACTCTTTAACAGATTCTTTGGGTGGAATTATATTAGACTCAGTACAAACCAGTATAAGTGAAGTATCGCAGGAGCCGGTAAGCATTGATTTAAACAGGGCGATGAAGAATAAAAATTCCAAGTTCGACATTGTGCTACAGGAAGGCGATATCATTTTTGTACCTGAAATAAATCCTTTTGTAAATGTAAAAGGCAGTGTACAATCGCCATTAAAATTAACCTTTGATAAAGAACACACTAACTTATTGTATTATATAGATAAGGCGGGTGGTTATGGCCGTCGCCCCTGGAAAAGCCGTGTGTATGTACAATACGCCAACGGAAAAAGCAGGCGTACCAAAAACTTTTTCTTTATGCATTTTTACCCAAGGGTTGCAGAAGGAAGTACTGTAAATGTTCCGGAAAAAGCAGATGGCAGCCAGGTAGGTGAAATTATTAAGCAGGCCGGCTTATCAATTGTAACCATTGTTACCGGGGTGTTGGTGGCAAAAGTTGTTGGAAACCTGTAATGCCATAAATTAATAAATTGCGAGATGAATAATATAGAGTTAATAAAACAAATAGGAAAGCGGTTAAAAAAATACAGCTGGCTGATTGCATTGATCGCCATTGCCTTTGGAGCATTATTTTATTATATGGCTAAACAAAGTATAGTGATCTACACTTCTAAGTTTACCGTGTTTCCCTTAAACAGTTCCAGCGATAACAGTGTGTCATCTTCTGCTATCAGCAGTATATTAGGTTTATCAGATGCTCCAAAATCTTTTAGTGGCGAAGCTTCTATTAATATTGTAGAGCTGGCAGCAAGCCGCCGTACAAGAGAAGCGGTAGCTTCGGCTACAGCTACACATGTGCCTGCATTAAAACACAAAACCATTGCAAGATTATTGCTGGAAGAACATAACAGGCATACCGGTTTTATGCAAAATGAACCCATTGAAATAAAAAATATTGATAGCGCCACCATGATAAACATTGGCAGCAATATGTTACGAGGAGCTTTTGCTGCTAAAATTAATAAGAATGGTATTTTAGAATTAAACTACAGTAACAGTAACCCGGATATTGTAAAAGAAGTGAGCTATATATTTTTAGATAAGCTTTCAGAATTTTATATAGATCTAAAAAAGAAAAAAGCGCAAATAGATTTTGAATTTGCTGTAAATAAAGCCGATTCGTTACACAGGGTTTTAGGCGGTATAGACAGAAGGCTTGTACGCCAGGATGAAACAACTTTTTTTACCAATGAAGAGTTAAAGCGGTTTAATTTGCCCAAACAAAATTTAATGCAGGATAAGTCAACAGTACAATCGCAATATTATTACGCGGTAAATAACAGGGAGGCTGCGGCATATAAACTGCAAAAAGAAACGCCAATTATTGAAGCGTTGGACAGGCCGGAAGGTCCGTACGATTCCGGAAGCAAGTCCACAAAAGTATATGCTATGGTGGGCTTATTAATTGGTACATTTATCGGCATCATTGCTATAAGCTGGAAAATAATTAATAAATACCTGAGTCATGAGTTGAACAAAGCAATTGATAAGGCAGCTAAACCAAAAGAATCTTTACCCATACCGCAGGTAGAGCCGATTAAATAATTTATTGAGTTAAATAGAAAAGGGATAATAATTTTATTTTATTATCCCTTTTTTTTATTTTACAAAAGCCCATTTAATCATTTCTTTCCAACTTGGTTTTTTGCCATACATTAAAATACCCGTACGATAAATTCTTGCAGCAAACCAGGTGGTAAACATAAATCCTGCAATAAGCGAAGCCATGGATAAACCCAACTGCCACCACGGTACAGTGTTAGGTACTCCAAAAGGTATACGTGCCATCATTACAATGGGCGAACTAAAAGGAATGATGCTGGCCCAAACTGCAACCGAACTGCTGGGGTTACTAATTGCGGGTGTCATTAAAGCAATTGAAAAAATAATCAGCATAGTTATAGGAAAACTCAGGGATTGCGCTTCTCTCATATCTTCATTAATGGCGCTGCCAATAGCTGCATATAAAGAAGAATAAAAAAAGAATCCTGCCAGCAGGTAAAAAATAAAACAACCCACCACCAACGGAATATTTACACTGGTAAATACTTCCTGTATTTTACCCACCATTACCGATGCCGTTCCATCGGTGCCGGTTGTTTTAGTTACATTGTAAATAATAAAAATGCAGGCTATCCAAATAAGAAACTGCGTTAGTGCCACCATACCAATACCAATAATTTTACCAATCATTAGTTGAAATGGTTTTACAGAAGAAACCACCACTTCTGCAATGCGGCTTGTTTTTTCCTCGGTAACACCCATCATTACCTGGCTGCCGTACAACAATAATATAAGGTACATTAAAAACCCACTTACATACCCAATTACAGTTGCAATGCCGGCATTGGCGGTTTTATTTTTTTCGTTATTCAATTTTAAACCCAGGCCCCTGCTCAAAATATTTTCTTTTGCTGTATCAATGCCCAGGCTGTCTCTTTTAATGGTATTCCACATCCGGTTTAATTTTTTTTCTACCGGCGTAATAGCCCCCACACCAAAAGATTTTTTTGTAGTAACCGGTAAACTGTCAAAACCCGTTTGCCATTTAAAATTTTGAGGTATTTCTACATACCCATCATAACCGAGGGAGTCGAAGTTTTCTTTAAAGCCTGCTATGTTTTTTTCCAGTTTAATAGTGTTTACAGTGTCTTTACCGTTTGAAACTTTTATTAATTCGGCTGTAAATAAACCAGAGTTATCAATAATGGCAATATTTAAATCCTCCCTTGTTTTATCTGCAATATACCCGGTGCCAAAAATTAAAGCAATGTATAACAGAGGAAAAAGTATGGTGCCTATAATGAAAGTTTTTTTTCTTACACGGGTAAGAAATTCTCTTTTTATGATTAAAAAAATTTTATTCATTTTTATATTGTTTGAAAATTGTAAAAAAGGTTAAATGAAAAATTTATCAATTAATTGTTGATGGTTTCAAATTGCCTGGCGGTAGGTGTGCCTTCTACCAGTTTTATAAAAATTTCGTTAAGCGAAGGCAGTGTTTCTTTAAAAGCTACAATGCTGTTGCCACCATTAATAAAATAGCCCAGTACATCATTGGCTTTATAGCCCTCATTTATTTTTACAATCAATTCATTTTTTCTTGCAGTTATTATTTCAAAAGCCGGGCTGGCAATTGTTGCAGGAATGGCTTCCAGCTGCAGGCTAAAAAGATTTTCTTTAAAATCTTGTTTTACATTTTGAACGGTACCGTCTAAAATTTTCTTTCCTTTGTTTACCAGCACTATGTTATTGCAGATTTCTTCTACCTGCTCCATACGGTGTGTGCTGAAAATTATAGTAGTACCATTTTGTGCAAGGCGGTAAATTTCATCTTTAATAAGATTAGCATTTATAGGATCAAGGCCGCTGAAAGGTTCATCTAAAATAATCAGATCGGGCTCATGCAAAACGGTAATTACAAATTGCAGTTTTTGCCCCATGCCTTTACTAAGATCTTCTACTTTTTTATTCCACCAGCTTTCCATTTCCAGGCGCACAAACCAATCTTTAATTTTAATAAGGGCATCTTTTTTATTCATGCCTTTTAATTGGGCAAGGTATAAAGCCTGCTCACCAATTTTCATTTTTTTATACAGGCCTCTCTCTTCGGGCATGTAGCCAATGTGTTTTACATCGTTTTCGGGATCAAATTTTTTGCCATTTAAAATTATTTCTCCGGCATCAGGGTAAAAAATTCCGGTGATCATTCTTATTAAAGTGGTTTTACCGGCACCGTTAGGGCCCAGTAATCCAAAAATGCTGCCTTTTGGAATGGTCATGCTGATATCATCAACAGCTTTTTGAGTGGCAAAATACTTTTTCAGGTTGTGCAGTTCTAAAATATTCATCAGTTATGGGTTATAGAAAAATAATATTGTAAAATAACAACCGTCAATTTTATCAGCCGTAGTTATTTTATGAATGGTAAATTTATTATTAATTACAGCGTTATAAATTATTAATTGCAACGGCCACTCTTTCTCCATCCATTGCAGCACTAACAATACCGCCTGCATAGCCTGCACCTTCTCCGCAGGGAAATAAATTTTTTATTTGCGGATGACAGAGGGTATAAGCATCCCGGGGAATTCTTACAGGAGATGAAGTGCGGCTTTCTGTTGCCACTACAACTGCATCGTTAGTAAAATAGCCGGGCATTTTTTTTCCAAACGCTGCAAAACCTTTGGCTAAAGTATTATAAACAAAATCGGGCAATACTTCTTTTAAATTTGTGGGCTGCAAACCCGGTTGATACGAACAGGCGGGTAATGATGAAGAAGATTTTGCGTTACTGAAATCAACCATGCGCTGTGCAGGGGCAACAAATTTTCCGCCGCCTGCGGTAAAACAATTTTGCTCCACCATTTTTTGAAACGCCATCATTACTAATGGATGTTTTTCGTTGAATGAAGAATATTCAGCTTTGTTTGCCGAATATTTTAATTCTTTTAAAACATCCTGTAATTCTACCTGCACCACCATACCACTATTTGCAAAAGGATTATTTCTTTTTGAAGGGCTCCAGCCATTAACTACTATTTCTCCGGGTGCAGTAGCCGCCGGTGCAATAATGCCGCCGGGGCACATACAAAAACTAAAAACGCCACGCCCATTAACCTGTTGTACCAGCGAGTAAGATGCCGGAGGCAACACCGGGTTTGTTGCATTGCTTTTATACTGGCAGTTGTTGATGAGTAGTTGCGGATGTTCAATTCTTACACCCAGTGCAAAAGCTTTGGCTTCTATTAAAATATTTTTTTTATGCAGCAATTCAAAAATATCCCGGGCACTGTGCCCTGTGGCCAAAATAAAATTATCGGCAGTAAAAACATTGCCATCAGCAGCGGTTACCGATTTTATTTTATCTTTTTCAATGTTAAAATCAACAACTTTTTTTTCAAATAAAAATTCGCCGCCGTAACAGGTAATTTCATTTCGCATGGCGGTAATAATATGCGGTAGTTTATTGGTGCCAATATGCGGATGGGCTTCGTACAATATTTTTTCTTCGGCACCAAAGCGTACAAATAAATTCAGTATACGGTCAATATCGCCCCGTTTATTGCTACGGGTATATAATTTTCCATCACTGTAAGTTCCGGCGCCACCTTCTCCAAAGCAATAATTGCTTTCTGCATTTATAATGCCGTCTTTATTTAAAGCGGCAAGGTCTCTTCGCCGGGCCCTTACATCTTTTCCTCTTTCTAAAATTATGGGCTTAATACCCAGCTCAATTAATTGCAATGCGGCAAATAAACCTGTGGGGCCGGCACCAATAATAATAACCCTTTTTTCAGCTTTGCTTACATCTTTAAAATTAAAAGAAAAGATGGCCCTTTTATTAAAAGGCTCATCTATAAAAGCGTTTACGGTAATGTTAGTCCAGATGGTTTTAGCCCGGGCATCTAAAGATTTTTTTATAAGATGAAAACCGGTAACTGCATTTTCATTTTTGCCGGTGGTATGGGCAATATATTTTTTTACGATCGAGTCATCCATTGCTTCGGCAGGAAGCAGTTTGAAAGAAATTTTTTGTTGCATGTATTTAATGCCGGATAATTATTCCGGAAATTTTTATTCGCTTAATTCAATATACTTGTCTTCTGCTTTTACCCCTTTAGGGATAGGCGTTAAAACGGCAGGTCATCAACAGCATCTGGCGGAGCTGCCGAAAATGTATCTAACGGTTCCAGGTACTCATTATCTGTTTTTGCTGTTGCGCCCGGTTGTAAAATTTGTTCAATTCTCCAGGCATCTAAATTGGTAATGTAATTAACCTTGCCATCTTTTTCCCACTTGCTGCCTTTAATATTAAAATACACTTTTACGGCATCGCCAACATTCACCCTGTCTACAATAGCAGTTTTGTCCTGTATGCATTGAAATTTTACATAGTTGGTAACAGTTCTGCCATTTATTTCATCTGTTTTCTCAACAGCAAATTCACGGGTTTTGAAAGATTCGGTACGTTGAACGATATCATATTTGGCAACTAACTTGCCGGTTAATTCATAACTCATACTAATAATTTAATATGCCAAAAGTAATTCTATTTATTGATAAATATTTTCTCATCTTTTTATGAGCATTAATAAAAAATACCTACCTTCCTTTTTATAATTCAAGCACTACATGAGGAGCGTAAGCAAACATTTTTTTGTACCCTTTTTTGCATTAGCACTATTAATTTCCTGCAAAACTATTTACCAGCCCCGTTCTGTTACTTATGCCGATTACCGCATTACACCTGTTAATGTACCCGATAACAACGTAGTACAATTATTACAACCTTATGCCGACAGTGTAAATAAAAGTATGAGTGCAGTAGTAGCTGTAGCTGCAGTGATGTTAGAAAAAAAACAACCCGAAAGTACCTTAGGAAATATTTTAGCCGATGCCATGCTTGCAAAATCCAGGGAGGTGTATAAAATTAATGTGGATGCTGCATTTATAAATTATGGCGGTATACGATTAACCAATATACCTGCGGGTAACATTACAAGGGGTAAAATTTTTGAAGTGGCACCTTTTGATAATGTAATTGTGCTGTTACAATTAAAAGGTACACTGCTGCAGGAATTTTTAAATCATATTTCGGGCAGGGGTGGCTGGCCGGCAGCGGGCATAAGCTGGCAAATAAAAAATCTGCCTGCCGGCGTGGCCAGTAAAACTGCAACAAATATTTTAGTAAATGCAACACCTTTAAACGAAAATGCAACATACACCATAGCAGTAGCAGATTATGTTGCCAATGGTGGCGATGATGCTGTAATGCTAAAGCAGTTGCCACAAATAAATAATGGATATCTTTTCCGGGATGCCGTAATTGAATATTTTACCGACATTAATAAGCTGGGAAAAAAAATAGAAGCTAAAATTGAAAACAGGGTAACCAATGCAGAGTAGAAGAAAATTTTTAACACAGGGGGCACTGGCTGCAGGCGCACTGATTACCTCAGGGAATGTATTTGCAGAAATACAGCAGGACAATGCACAAAAAAAATTAACCATATTACATACCAACGATGTGCACAGCAGGCTGGAACCATTTCCGATGGATGGTGGAAGAAACCAGGGGCTGGGTGGCGTTGCAGCAAGGGCCGGGCTCATTAAAAAAATACGCAGCGAACAAGGCCAGGTTTTATTGTTAGATGCCGGAGATATTTTTCAGGGCACACCTTTTTTTAATTTGTATAAAGGCGAGCCCGAAATGAAAGCCATGGCTGCAATGGGATACGATGCTGTAACAATGGGTAATCATGATTTTGACGCAGGCTTAGATAATTTTGCTACCCAATTGCAGCATGTGCAATTTCCTGTTGTAATGTGTAACTACGATTTTACCGGCACACCTATGGAATTTAAATATCAACCTTATAAAATAATAAAAAAAGGAAAATTAAAAATAGGCATTACTGGAGTAGGTATACAATTAAGTGGACTGGTACCCGACAGTTTATTTGGGAATACCAAATATTTAAACCCAATACAAAAAGCAAATGAAACGGCTGCTGTATTAAAAAAGCAGGAAGCTTGCGATATGGTGATATGCCTTAGCCATTTAGGTTATAAATACAGCGATAACAAAGTAAGTGATATAGTGCTGGCAAAAGAAACTGAAAATATTGATTTGATTTTAGGAGGACATACACATACATTTATGGATGCACCGGAGATATATACTAATAAAAATGGGAGTGATGTTTTAATTAACCAGGTAGGTTGGGCCGGAATAATTTTGGGGCGGTTAGATTTTGATTTTGCCGGATTTAAACCTAAAAAATTGTCAAAATCCCATACTGTTACAGTTGGGAAAAAAACAATTGAATAAAAAATTTTTTTTTCAATATTTTATTCGATATTCGCTGTCCTGCTAAAAATTAATTTTCACCGATACCTGAAACTAATTTTTGTGAGGAAATCCCCCGAAAAAAATTCTTTACTCAACATAAATTAAATTGCTTAAGAACTGATGGATAAGGCTTTTGAAAAAGTATGGACTAATTGTTTAGAGATAATCAAAGACATTGTAGAATGGCAACATTTTAAAACTTGGTTTGAACCTATTACACCCGTAGCTTTAAAAGAAAAAATATTAACGATACAGGTACCAAGTCAGTTTTTTTATGAGTATCTTGAAGAACATTATGTTTCTCTTTTAGCAAAAACATTAAAAAGAGAATTGGGTAAAGAGGCAAGATTGGAATACAGAATAATGGTGGACAGCGGTAACAGTAAAAATAAACCGCTAACAATGGATGTGCCGGGTCATGGTTTTAAATCATATTCAAACAATGAAATGGATTTTCCGCTAGTTATAAATAATCCCGTTAAGAATCCGTTTGTAATTCCGGGTCTTAAAAAAATGCAGATTGATCCGCAATTAAATCC
>JAYURK010000049.1:0-19242 GCA_043756235.1 Ferruginibacter sp.
TGATCAATATCATGTACTTGGTATTGACAGCGATTTTGGCGCTAAACGTTTCTTCGGAAGTTATCGAAGCCTTTAAAACGGTAGATAAAAGTTTGATTAGCTCTAACGAAAATATTGAAGCCGGAAATGCTACATTGTTCAAATCACTTGCAGGAAAACTTAGTGATCCTCAAGTTGATAAAGTAAAATTAGAAAAGTGGTCAAATGCCGCTAATCAGGTTAAAAAGCTTTCTGATGACCTTACTACTTACATTGATGGTTTAAAGAAAGAATTAAAAGAAGGTTCTGGTTTAAGAATGGTAGATGGTAAAGAATCTTTTAAAGAAGATGGACTTGATGCCAGTACAAGAATTTTTGAAACTGGTAAAAAAGGACCTGAACTGGAAAAGAAGCTGAAAGATTATAAAGCTGCTGTTTTGGCTATTGATCCTGAAATTGCTGCTAAATTCAATACCAATTTTCCGGTTGATTTAGCCCCGGTAGTAGGTAAAGAAGGTAATACAAAAGATTTTACTGCTGGTTATTTTCATATGACGCCAACAGTTGCAGCTTTAACTATGTTGAGTAAATTTCAAAACAATGTTAAGAATGCTGAAAACCAGGTTATCACTTTTGCACATAGCAAAATTGGAGAAGTAAAAGTTATCTATGATAAGTTTGCTGCAATAGTTGGACAAAGTTCTAATTATTTAATGCCCGGAGAAAAAATGACTATTACTGCTGGTGTTGGTGCATTTAGTACAGCGGCTCAACCTCAAATTACAATTGGTGGCGCACCGGTTGCTGTAAATGGAGAAGGCGTAGCTGTTAGAGAATTTAGTGCTGATGGGAGCGGCCAAAAATCTGTTCCGGTATCAGTTACATACACAAAGCCTGACGGAACTAAAGAAACAAAATCGTATACAATGAGCTATACTGTAGGTACACCGGGTGGTGCTGCAGTTATGCTGGATAAAATGAATGTATTTTATATAGGTGTTGATAATCCTGTTACAATTTCATCGGGTAAAGGCTGGGATAAAACTCAGGCAACTGGCAGTGGTTGTAATTTGATTGGATCTGGATCAAACAGAACAGTTAGAGTAACTGGTGGTACTACCTGTTCTATAACTGTTACTGCAGAAGGGTCTGCTCCAAAACCTTTTCAATTTAGGATAAAAAGAATACCGGATCCTATTTTTAAAATTGGTGATGGTAAAGGAAGGATGGCTGCTGTTGCGTTTAAAAATCAGCAATATTGCAGGGCAGATTTAGAAAATTTTGATTTTGATTTAAAATTTAGCATTGTTAGTGCAACTGTATATTTTGGAGGTGCAAATTTTCCAAGCACAATACAAGGAAAAATATCTGGTAACAGTTTATCAAATATTGCAAATTTAATTCAGCGCTGTGGTCCAGGTTCAAGTATTGCATTTACTGATATTAAAGTTTCTGGTCCGGACGGTGTAAGAAGTATTGACGACAGAACGTTTCAATTGTATTAATCTATTTAATGTTTAGTTATGAAAAAGAGTTTAATTAAAGTTTGTTTTCTTTTTGCGATGAGTTTAGCAATTCTCAGTAATGCTGATGCTCAAAAAACGCAACGTAAATCTGTAAAAAGAAATACTACTAAAAAAACCACAAAGGCCAGAACGAATGCAAAAGTAAAACCTACTGTTGCTACAGCCGATACTGCAAAAGCTATTGCAGTTGCCGCACCTGTTAACGATAGCTTGCCTATTAAAAAGGTTTTGCCATCATTACGGCCGGACGAAGCTGTGGAAACTTCTTCTTTAAGAGACAGGACACCTTTGCCTTATGAAAATCTTCGTGCCGATGATGCTTTGTTCCGCCATAAAATTTGGAGAGAGATCGATACAAGAGAAAAGCAAAACATGCCGTTTAAATATTCTGCGGATGAAAATAATGGTAACCAACGTTTCATTTCAATATTATTCCAGGCTATTCAAGATAGTGCGGTTACTGTTTTTAATAGTATTGATGACAGGTTTACTACACCAATGACAAAATCCGAAGTTAGTAGTATAGTGGCTGGGGCTGAAGTTGCAGTTCCAATTATTGATTCCAATGGTGTTCAAACTGGCGTAGTGTACAAAAGAAATGAAGTGAATATGGACTCTTTTTATAAATTCAGAATAAAAGAAGAAGTAATTTTTGATAAAGAAAGTTCACGTTTGTTTTGGAGGATATTAGGAATTGCGCCATTAAAAAGAATCATTACAGCTTCTGGAGTTGATATGGGTGAAAGTGAATTATTCTGGGTATACTATCCTGATATGCGCCCCATATTTGCAAAGTACGAAGTGTACAATGGTAAAAACTTTGGTGCCCGTATGAGTTGGGAAGAGTTATTTGAAAGCCGCATGTTTTATGGCCGTATCATTAAAAGTACAATTGATAACCCCAATGATATGTTCATTAAAAACTTTGGTGGCTTAGGCGATAAACCTATTTTACAATTGCTGGAAGGTGAAAATATTAAAGAAAAAATATTTAACTACGAGCAGGATCTGTGGAGTTATTAAGATGATGATAAAATATATTTGCAGGCCCCCGAAATTTCGGGGGCTTTGTATTATATACCAACCTGTATAACCATTAGTATTTCCAGTTTTTGCTTTTTCCATCGGTTAGCATTTCAATGGCACTGGCTAAGCGTTTGTTTTTAGTGGCTTCCGTTTTTGCTTCGGTTATCCATTGCACATATTCTTTTTTATGGCTGTAAGAAAATTTTTCAAAGGTTTGTAAAGCCTTTTTATTTTTTTTAAATGCGTTAGTGATATAATCCGGTACTGCCACTTCTTTTTTATCTGTGGTTTTTATTTTTGCTGGCAACTTTATGCCTTTATCATTTAATGCCATGGCTTCCTTTATCCAGACAACTATTTTTTTATCGGCTGGCAAATCTTTTAGTGCAGTTATTCTTCCTAAATGGCCCATTGCCACTTCCGACTTTGCATTTTGTACCAGTACAGCATTTTTCATCAGCGATGCTTTCCAAAAACCCATCACCGCATGTTGCTTAAATGATGCCATATGACAAAGCATTTCGTCTTTATAATCAAAAAACGGCATACTCCATTTCATTTTTTCTTGCACCTGCGGACAGGCTTTGTGTACCAAAGCCCTTATATGTTCTAAAATGGGTTTTGCAAAATCTGCAGATTTTGCTATGTAGGCATCAACAGCATTTTCTTTTGTGGCCATAAAAAATTATTTATACTAAAGTAAAAAAAAATGATGAAGGAAAAAGTAGGGATGATAAAATTAAAGGCTGCTGAGTTTTACATAGCCAATATGCAGTTCATCTTCGGTTAGTGCTGCAGCTTTTTCAATAACAATGGAATACTGGTCTTTAATATATTGTGGTAAAATTTCTGTTATCTCGTAAACATCATCTACATCCACCCCATACTTATCATCAATATGCGATGTGGCGCCTTTAAAGCCGGTGTGTTTATAAAAAGCTTTTTGCTTTGCAAACTTTATGGCGTCGGCTTTATTAGTAGCTACCGCTAATAATTTAAAATGGTATTCTTCCATGTCACCGGGTTTGTACCCACCTAGGTTTAAAAAAAATAATTTATTATCATTAAGTACTGGTGCTGTTTGTTTGTCAGAAATTTTTATAGTAAAATTTTCAACACAAGTTATTGCTCTCCAGGCATCGATATGTTTTTTACCAGCATCGGGCCAAAATTTTTCTATCTGTGGCAGCAGGTCTTTTAAATTGTTTCCAATACCAAAAAATGTATCGTGCTGTTCGGTATTTCTGCCTGCTGGCTTACAACCTAGGATGACGAGAAAAAGTTTCATAAATAAAATTTTTCTTCAAGCCCGATTTTTTGAAACACTTTGGCTTAATTGCTTTTACTTAAAAGTTTAAAAATCTTAACTGCATTTTTATCATTTAAAACTTTCACTCACCACCAACTCCTTACTCCCCGCCGTATACACATAAAATCCTTCGCCACTTTTAACACCAAGTTTGCCTGCCATTACCATATTTACTAAAAGCGGGCAGGGGGCATATTTAGGATTACCAAAACCATCCTGTAAAACTTTTAAAATACTCAGGCAAACATCAAGGCCAATAAAATCTGCTAACTGCAACGGGCCCATCGGGTGCGCCATACCCAGTTTCATTACGTTATCAATTTCTTCTACTCCTGCAACGCCTTCGTATAAACTGTAAACAGCTTCGTTAATCATGGGCATTAAAATGCGGTTGGCAATAAAGCCGGGGTAATCGTTTACAGCGCAGGGTATTTTGCCCAGCAGTTTACTTAACTCAACAATAGTTTGTGTTACTTCTTTTTTTGTGGCGTAACCATTTATTATTTCTACCAGTTTCATCACCGGCACGGGGTTCATAAAATGCATGCCTATTACCAGCTCGGGCCGTTTGGTTATGGCTGCAATTTTTGTAATAGAGATAGAAGAAGTGTTAGTAGCTAAAATGCATCCGGCAGGTGCGGCCATATCCATCTGTTTAAAAATACTGAGTTTGAGATCAATATTTTCTGTGGCAGCTTCTACCACTAACTGTGCATTTTTTACACCTTCTGCAATATCACTTACTGATGTAATGTTTTTAAGCGTTTGCTTTTTTTGTTCTTCTGTTACAGTGCCTTTTGCAATTTGCCGGTCGATATTTTTTTCTATGGTTGCCAATGCTCTTTGCAATTGCGATGGATTAACATCAATTAACGTAACTGCAAAACCACTTTGTGCAAATACATGTGCAATACCATTGCCCATGGTGCCTGCGCCGATGACGGAGATTCCCCCCCCGCCCCCTGAAGGGGAGGCCAGAAGATCATTAAAATTTGAAGTGCTGTTCATTTTATTAAGAGTTTATTTTTTTTACAGTTTTCTAAAACAAAAACCACATTAAATTTAAGTAGAGCTGAATATAAAACTAATGTACAAGAGTGCGACGCCACCGCAGCCAAATAGAATTTCAAAAGCCCGGCTCAAAAAAACCTCACCCCAACCCCTCTCCAAAAGAGAGGGAACTTGAATGGGGTTTATAAAAATTCAAAACATTTGTTTTCATCTTCGCTTAAATCTCCTCCATTTCCTCCCCCTTTGGGGGAGATAGAGGGGGTTTTTAGGGGCGGAGGGGCTTACTACTTAAACGCATTCAACCCCGTTACATCCATTCCCGTTATCAGCAAATGAATATCATGAGTGCCCTCGTATGTAATTACACTTTCCAAATTCATCATGTGGCGCATAATAGGGTACTCGCCGGTAATGCCCATGCCGCCCAGCATTTGCCGGGCATCACGACAAATATTGGTGGCTACTTCGCAGGCGTTGCGCTTGGCCATACTTACCTGCTGCGGTGTAACTTTTCCTTCGTTCATTAATACACCCAGGCGCCAGTTTAATAATTGTGCTTTGGTAATTTCGGTAACCATCTCTGCCAATTTTTTTTGCTGCAGTTGAAATTGTGCAATCGGTTTTTCAAACTGAATTCTTTGTTTGCTGTACTCCAAAGCAATATGATAACAATCCATTGCCGCACCAATAGCGCCCCACGCAATGCCATAGCGGGCTTTGGTTAAGCAACCCAGCGGACCTTTTAATCCTTTTACATTGGGTAAAATATTTGCTGCCGGAATTTTTACATTGTCAAAAACCAATTCCCCGGTGGCGCTTGCACGCAAACTCCATTTGCCATGTGTGGTTGGTGTGCTAAAACCTTCCATACCTCTTTCCACAATTACACCTTTAATATCCCCCGCTTCATCCTTTGCCCACACTACAGCTACTTGTGCAAAAGGTGCATTGCTGATCCACATTTTTGCACCGTTTAATAAAACATGATCGCCTGCATCTTTAATTGTGGTGAGCATACCACTTGGGTCACTGCCGTGGTTAGGTTCTGTTAAACCAAAACATCCCAGCCACTCGCCGCTGGCCAATTTGGGCAAATATTTATTGCGCTGCTCTTCGCTGCCGTACTGATAAATAGGAAACATTACTAACGAACCCTGCACACTAGCGGTGCTGCGTACACCGCTATCACCACGTTCCAGTTCCTGCATCATTAAACCATAACTGATATAATCTAATCCGCCACCGCCATATTTTTCCGGTACGGTGGGGCCAAAGCAACCCAGGTCGCCGAGTTGTTTTATTATCTGCTGCGGAAACTCTGCCCGCTGTGCATAGTCTTCAATAATAGGGCTGATTTCTTTTTTTACATAACTGCGTACCGTTTCTCTTATCAACTTATGTTCTTCGGTTAATAATTCATCTACATTAAAATAATCCGGACTTTGAAAATTATCTGTTTTAGCTGCCATTGCTGTTAATTGGCCCCCTCTATCTCCCCCAAAGGGGGAGGAAACGGAGAAGATTGGTTAGAAGATTATGTAATATTTTTTTTGAACAAGCATTTGTAATTCTGTTTAACATCGTTGTGTCACTCCCTTGTACTGTATCACTTTATTGAACTTTTACCTAAGCGTAAATAAGCGTACGGCAAAGATATAGTTTATCTCTTTTAAAGAAATTTTTTGTAGCATTACAAAACAATAATCCCGTTCAATAAAATTAAGGTTATGAAACAAATTGCAATTTTTACAGTATTACTTTTAATGATAACCGCCTTTTGTATTGGCCAAAACAAAAATGCAGCCAAGCTCAAACAAAAGCCCGAGGATAAGATTGAACAATACTTTTTTGTAATGATTAAAACGGGGCCCAAACAGGATTTTGATTCGGCGCAAAAAGCCGGCTTGTTTAAAGGCCATATGGATAACATTAATAAATTGTATTACGAAGGCATTTTAAAAGTGGCCGGGCCCTTTGGTAAAAATGATTTGGCGTGGCGGGGCGTTTTTGTTTTTGACTGTAAAACAAAAAGGGAGGCAGAAAAAATTGCAATGACTGACCCGGCCGTGGCAGCAGGCTTATTTGCAATAGATATTGTTCCATGGTATTCGGCACCAATTGGAAGTTTTAAACATGGCAAGCCGGAAAAAAAGCTTTGATGCCATTGCGTTTCAGCCAAAAATTCCATTTTTGCAATTTTATGCAAATCTGGAATTGCATTCCATTTTTACATATTTTTAATTTATGAAACTGCTTAAAAAAATCCGCCTGCTTATCTTATTTTTTATCATCGCCTTAATATTAAGCGGCGTAACTGCATTCCCTGTAGAAACAGAATTGCGCTGGTTACTTAATCATCCTGCATTAGTGCCATCCTTTGCTGAAGAATGGTTAAAAGAAGTGTATGCTGCATTGGTAGAAACCAATGCAAAATATCCCATGCTGGCTTACGGGTTTGATTGGCTGGCTTTTGCCCATATTGTAATTGCCATGGCATTTATTGGCCCCTTAAAAGATCCTGTAAAAAATAAATGGATCATCGATTGGGCCATGCTGGCTTGCGTGGCCATAATTCCTTTAGCTTTTATTGCAGCGCCAATAAGGCAAATTCCAATGTTTCATGTTTTAATAGATTGCAGCTTTGGTATAATTGGGTTAATTCCATTAGCTATTTGCAGAAAATGGATTACCCAATTAGAGAAAAATAATTTTGTAGTTTAAACGTTTATGTTAGCGTAAAGTCTATCCACAAATTATTGTATGAAATATCTTTTACTCCTCAGCATTTTCTTTGCATTATTTGGCTGCCAAAAAGATAATGGCGGCGTTTCAACTGATCCTGTGCCTGCTGCCGAATATTATTACCCTCCTTTAACCGGCGATACCTGGCAAACAACAACTGCCACTTCACTTAATTGGGACGAGACTAAACTGCAGGAAGCTTTTGATTATGCAGCCACAAAAAGCAGTTATGGATTAATTGTTTTGCATCATGGTAAAATTGTAAAAGAACAATACTGGAACGGCTGGACAAAAGACACCAAGTATTATATTGCCAGTGCCGGTAAAAGTGTTAGCGCTTTTGCAGCAGGCATTGCACAGCAGGAGGGTACCATCAATATCAATAATAAAGTATCGCAGTATTTAGGAAATGGATGGACTGCATTACCATTGGCAAAAGAAAATTTAATTACTGTAAAAAATCAATTGAATATGACGACGGGTTTGGATGATGGCGTGGCCGACCCGGATTGCAAAACACCAGCTTGTTTAATTTATAAAGCCGATGCAGGTACAAGATGGGCTTACCATAATGCGCCTTATCATTTGGTACATGATGTAATTGCTACAGCAAGTGGCAAAACATGGAATGCCTGGTGCAAAGAAAAATTATTTGATAAAATTGGTATGCCCAATGCTGTTTGGTTAAACCATGTTATGTGGTGCACTACAAGAGAAGCGGCAAGGTTTGGCAGCGTTATTTTAAGCAAAGGGAAATGGAACGGTACTGCTTTATTAAATGATGCTGCGTATTTTACAGCCATGACGAATACCTCTCAAAATTATAATTTAAGTTATGGTTATTTGTGGTGGCTTAATGGAAAATCCAGTACGATGGTACCGGGTTTTCAAACCGTTTTTCCTACTGCATTAGTACCCAATGCTCCTGCTGATATGTATATGGCTTTAGGTAAAGACGATAAGAAAATTTATGTGATACCCAGTTTAGATGCAGTAGTGGTAAGGTTAGGCGATAATGCATCGGGCAACAGTACGCTGGGGCCAAGCAGTTTTGATAATGAGTTGTGGGGCAAATTAAAACTGGCGATGAAATATTAATTTCAAAAAAGGTTTACAAAAGATACCCAGCCATTTCACTTTGATACTGTTGTGCAATAACTCTTGCTTCTGCAGCAAAATTTTCTGATTCGCCTGCAAATATTATAGCTCTGCTGGCATTTACTAAAAGGCCGCAATCGGTGTTCATACCATACTTGCTCACATCTTTTAAACTGCCACCCTGGAAACCTACACCCGGAACTAATAAAAAATTACCGGGAATTATTTTTCTTATATTTTCTAAGTCGCTTGCTTTTGTTGCACCCACTACAAACATTAAATTATCGTTATTACCCCAGCGGCTCACTTTTTTTAAAACCTGTTCGTATAAAAATTCACAGCCATGGTTCGTGTCCCCGTCGTAGTTCGTATCCTCGCCGTAGTTCGTGTCCCCGCCGTAGTTCGTGTCCTCACGAACTACTACGCCTTGCTTCGTGTCTTCACGAACTAAACGAAGCTGTTCAAAATCTTTGCTGCCTTTATTACTGGTGAGTCCTAAAACTATCGTCCATTTATTTTCATATTCTAAAAACGGACGAATACTGTCTTCACCCATATACGGTGCAACAGTAATAGCATCAAAATTCAATGTTTCAAAAAAAGCTTTGGCATATTGAGAAGAAGTGTTGCCGATATCGCCGCGTTTGGCATCTGCAATTTTAAAATGTTCTATGGGAATATAATTTACTGTTTGTTCCATCGCCTGCCAACCCTTTACGCCTAAGGCTTCATAAAATGCAGTATTTATTTTATAGCTCACACATAAATCTTTTGTGGCGTCGATAATTGCTTTATTAAATTCAAAGATGGCATCAGGATGCGATTGTAAATGCTTTGGGATTTTGGTGATGTCGGTATCTAACCCTACACACAAGTAAGATTTTTTTTGTTGAATTTGTGCAATCAGTTGTTGTCTTGTCATAATAATTAAACATCTTTTTTGTCAATACCGGCTTGTTTAAGAATGGCGAGAAAGGTACCTTTCTTTACATCCTTACTGCCATGCACAGGTACAATAACTGTAATGTTAGTTACAGCATTAAAAAAAATTTGGTGAGAACCTTTTGAACGCTTAAAAAAAAATCCATTTTTTTCCAAAAGCTTAATTAAATGCTGCGGAGATTGGTTCATGCAGTTTGGAGGTTAAGAGAAAATTCCAGCGTATTGGTATTGTCAGGTATAGGTTCTCCTCTTGATTGTAATTCTTCTACATACAATTCAATTGCTTCTTTTGCCATGGCCAAAGCTTCATCTACTGTGTCGCCTTGTGTAATACAACCCGGTAATGCAGGAACGGTAACCATGTATCCGCCTTCTTCCTCTTTATTTAATAATATTTTATAGTTGTATTGCATATTTTAATTGATTACAAAAGTAAAAAAATAAACCCAAATGATATAGTTTACTACTCATTTAACTTTTCCATTTCCGCGGCAATTGCCGCAGCATTATAATCGCCCTGTTTTTTTAACTGCTCAATAATATTTTTTTTACTGGCTTCATCTCGGTTTTGGCTCAGTTTAAAAATATGCTCCAAACTTTCTACTTCAATGGTAAAACCAATAATGGGTTTTAGCATGGGCATTACATAAGCCTGCGGTAAATTATTAAAAGCTGCAGCAGTTTCATTGCCTTCATATTTATTGGTAAGGGATTTTATGGCCTGGTAAGTACCTGCTTCATCAGTAAAAACTATTTTTCCTTTGGCGTGCACACTCATGTAATTCCAGGTGCTGGCAGTTTGCGGTTTAGTATACCAGCTGGCACTTACATAACAATGTGGGCCCGTAAAAATAACCAGCACCTTATTATTTTTTTCGAAGGCCAAATGATGGTCGGTTTTTTTCATGATATGCCCATGTAAAAAAAGTTTGCCTTCTTTTTCTTCAATTTCCAAAGGTATTTGTGTAGCTACAGGATAATCTTTGCCCATGGCTGTAAGCAAAGCGAAATTATTTGCTTTTATAAATGCAATAACCTTTTGAGCATCGGCTTCTTTAAAGTAAGGAAAAGTATACATCAGTGCCGGTTTAAAATTTGTTGTAAAGTGGCAGCAAAAATAAATATTTCTGCAAAACTGTTGTATAAAGGCACGGGTGCAACCCTAATCACGTTTGGTTCCCGCCAGTCGGCAAAAATGCCATTAGGCAACAGTTCGTCAAATACTGCTTTGGCATTTTTATTTACTAATAAGGAAATCTGGCAACCTTTTTCATTACGGTTACGGGGTGTTAGTATTTTAAATTTTTCTGCTGCATTGTTGATGGCATCTAAAACAAAAAATAAATAATCACTCATCAATTTACTTTTTTCTACTAAGTTTTTAAAACCCGCTTTTTCAAAAATATCAAGCGAAGCTTTATGAGTTGCCAAAAGCATTACAGGCGGGGTGCTCATTTGCCAGGCTTGCGCATTGGTGTACGGCGTAAAAGTTTTTTCCATTTTAAACCTGTTGCTACTGTCATTACCCCACCAGCCTGCTAATCTTTGCAAATTTTTATTTTGCAAATGCTTTTCATTAATGAATGCACCGGCAATGGCGCCAGGCCCGCTGTTTAAATATTTATAATTGCACCAGCAGGCAAAGTCTGCGTCCCAATCATGCAGGTGCAGCTCCACGTTACCGGCAGCATGCGCCAGATCAAACCCGGCCATTGCGCCTGCAGCATGAGCAGCGTTGGTAATAGCGGCCATATCAAAAACCTGGCCCGTGTAATAATTTACACCACTGAATAAAACCAATGCCACAGTTTCTTTGTGTGCTTCAATAACTTCCAGTATATCGGTTGTTGTAATAATATCAGTGCCTGTTTTGGGATGCACTTCAATTATGGCATCTTCAATTTTATAGCCGTGTAATTTAACCTGCGATTGAAAAGCATATTGATCGGAAGGAAAAGCTTTTGCTTCGCAAATAATTTTGTACCTGGTTTTTGTGGGCTGATAAAAAGTGATCATCAGCAGATGTAAATTCACTGTAAGATGGTTCATTGTTACCAACTCCGTTTCTTTTGCACCAATAATATCACAAAGTAATGGAGTTATTTTTTTTTGATATTCCAGCCAGGGTTCTTTGCCCATAAAAAAACCTTCTACACCAAAGTTGGCCCAGGCTTCCATTATTTTCAACACTTCATCCTGTGCCGTTTTTGGTTGCAGCCCCAGCGAATTGCCTAAAAAATAAATGGCTTCTTTTTTATTAATCACCGGGATATAAAACTGCTCCCTGAAATTTTTAAGTGTATCGTTTTGGTCCAGTTGTTGGGCAAACAGTAAAGTGTTTTGATAATTCATGCAAAAAATAAAATTTTTATGTTGTGTAAACAGCCACAGCGCAGCGCAATAATTTTTATTGCGTCTTATTTAAAAAATGGCATAATAAAGATGAGCATAAAAATGCAATCAGCCATTAAAATGTAAGAGAGTGAGTAAAAAACTATTTTTTATCGGTAATAAAGTACATGTCTATTTCGCCTTTGCTTTTTACCGCAATTTTGCCGCGGTATGTACAGTTGTAAAAATCTTTTACCAGTTTATAGGTTTCGCCGGAAATATTTATTTTGCCCGGCTGGCTGAGTTGTTCCATTTGTGAGGCAAGGTTTACGGTATCGCCCCAAATATCGTATACAAATTTTTTGGTGCCTACCACACCTGAAACTACCGAGCCAGAGTGAATGCCAATACGAATTTCAAAACCCGGCAGGTCCTGTATAATTTTAGACCGGCTGAATTCTGTAATAAATTGCTGCATATCTATTGCAGCTTTTACGCAATTTATTGCATGCTGCTCGTCATCCTGGGGTAAGCCGCAGGCACACATATACGCATCGCCAATGGTTTTTATTTTTTCTAAACCATATTTATCGGTAATGTAATCAAAACCACTAAATGTTTCATCCAGTTGTTTTACTAAAAGTTCCGGCGACATATTTTGTGCTATGGAAGTAAATCCTTTTATATCGGCAAACAGCACGCTTACCTCATCGTGTTTACGGCCATACGACTTGCCGAATTTTTTTAATTCTGCAGCAATTTCTTCGGGCAAAATATTAAGCAACAGTGCATCCGATTTTGATTTTTCAGTTTCTAATTGCTTTTTTTGTTTTTCAATTTCTAAAGTGCGATGGCTTACTTTTTCTTCCAGTTGTTCGTTGTATTGCTGCAACTCCTGTATTAAATGTTTATTGTTGCGGCGTAATAAAACGGTTTCAATAGCATTGTCGATGGTGATTTTCAATTCATCTTTATCCCAGGGTTTGGTAATATAACGGTATACTTTTCCAGTATTAATGGCATCAATTATGGCTTCCATATCGCTGAAGCCGGTTAAAATTATTCTTACATTATCGGGTTCCTGCGGTAGCTGTTGTAAAAATTGTACCCCCGTCATGTTGGGCATGCGCTGATCGGTAACAATTACCTGTATATCGTTGTGAGAACAAATATTTAAACCTTCTTCGCCGCTTTGTGCTGTAAAAACATTGTAATACCTGCGCAATGCTGCCCTGAAGGAATTTAAATTATTTACTTCATCATCTACATACAATATATTGGTGTTGCTCAAATCTTCCATTGCCATTTTTTAAGTGATTAATTGCTGTATTAAAGGTAAACTAATTACAAATTCTGCACCCTGGCCGGCTTCGCTAAAAACTTCAAGTTTGCCTTTGTGTTTTTCTATAATGCCATAGCTTATCGATAAACCCAGCCCCGTTCCTTTGCCCACTTCTTTTGTAGTAAAAAAAGGATCGAAGATTTTTTGTCTAATCTCTTCCGGTATGCCGGGGCCGCTATCTTTTATAGAAATTTTTATAAAGCTGTTATCCAGGCTGGTTTTAATATAAATTTTTCCCGGTCCTTTTATTGCTTGTATTGCATTGGATAAAAGGTTCATAAAAACCTGGTTAAGCTGGCCGGGATAACAGTCAATTTCAGGAATGGGACCAAACTCTTTTATTACTTCAATTCTGTCGCGGTAAGTGCTGTGCAATAAAGTTAAGGTAGATTCTATGCCTTCATTTAAATCAGCTTTTTTTACATCATGCTGGTCCAGCCTGGAAAAATTTCTAAGTCCTTTTACAATTTCGGAAGTGCGGCTGGCACCTTCTTCTATACCTTTTAATAAATCATCTACTTCGGTTAAGGCAAATTGCAAATCTATCTTTTCATTAAATTGCTGTACTTCTTTAAATTCATTTTCAAGGCCTTTATCTTTTATTGTTTGCTGGTATTTGTGTATGCAGGTAATAATATCTGCCAGATCATCTTTAAGGGGTTTGATATTGGCAGAAACAAAATTGATAGGATTATTTATTTCATGCGCCACACCTGCCGTGAGCTGGCCCAGCGACGCCATTTTTTCTGACTGTACCAGCTGCGATTGTGTTTCCTGCAGGTTTTTTAGTACGGCATTGAGCTCCATATTGGTTTCTTCAATTACTTTTTTTTGCTTATCCAGTTCAATCAAATTGAGGTTAATTTCGTTTTTAGCATTTTCCACAATTTTTTTTTGTGCTTCAATTTCCTGTATGCTTGCATTTAATACATTGGTAATTGCTGATTTATCAACAAGGGTGCGGTGGTATTTAAATTCTACCACATCTATATTTTTTTTAACAGCTTTAATTTCTTTATAAAGCAACACTTTTACCTCTTCTGCAAGAGTTAGGTCTTCAATAAGTTTTGTGATTTGTTCCAGCAAATTGTAATAAACGTTTTAAAAGTTTATGCGGTGTAAATTAATTTTTTTCTTTTAAAATAACCATAGAGCAGGTTTCGTTGTGAAAATCGCATACACTGTCTTTAGCCGTTCCAATTTCGCCGTAAGTAAAAAAGCCAATTAAAGGTTTTTCCCAAATGCCCTGTATCATGCCTGCTTCATCACCCGTCATCGGCCCCAGTGCCATATGCCTTGCTTTACACGAAAACATTATAAGTGCGTCGGCTTCGGGTATCGTTTCTTTAAGTACACTTACTCTTTCTGTTGTTTTTTCAATTAAATCAAAACCAGGCTGTACCGAAAATTTTACTTTACTGCCTTGGGGAATGCCACCTGCAAAAATTAAAGCCCGGCTTTCAATATCTACCATTAACGGAGCCCTTAATACGGTATTGCCATTTGGCTTGGTAAGTTGTAAAGGGTATTGCGCAAAATTTTGTGCAATAATTTCGGCGGTGTTATCTACACTTTCAGTAAACTGAAAATATTTTACAAACACATCTACCGCCGGTTCATCATCTATAGAGTACACTACATTGCCTGTTGATTTGGTTATGGTTTTTTCTATACCGATATTATCCCATCCGCTGGTGGCAATACCCTGCACATTTATTTTATCGTTATCAAATACAATAGCAATAAGGCCGCCGGCGGATTCATAATTATTACTGAACACATACGATGCTTTCATCGTTAAATCATCACCCGCCAGCCCGCCGTACAATGGGATGTCTTTATCTACTGCATGAAAACCGGCAATGATCTGTTCGGCATCAATAGTTAAACCACTTGACACCACCACAACAGATGGGTTTGTAAATGCCGCCAGCGCAAATAAAGCTAAATCATTAGACACTTTATAAGTATCAGCCGATTCTTCGCAAAATATTTTATAATGCGCCTTATTCATGTTAAGCAGCATAATTACTGTTGAATGTTCCAATACTTCATCATCCATAATTTCTCCGGCCGTGGTACAGCCAAATACGTCAACTTTTTTATCGTTAAAGAAATCAATCAACTCTGTTCTGTTTTGAAAAATAGAACAAAAAACGATGGCTACGGTTGGCGCAAATCCATCTGCTACCGCTTTATCAAATTTTGATTTTATTTCATTAATATTTTCTCCGGATATATTTTTGGCGTTCATAAAATTGATTTAAGCTGTTTCTAAAATTGTTGCCTCCTGCTGCACTGTTGGTACCAGTTGTGTTAGTGTGTTAGTGATGATTGTTATGAGTTGTGGTATAAAAGATCCGTTAACCGTATTGCTTAACCAGGGATTCATTATAGTGGAGATGATGAAATCTATGGGCACATCATATCCTCCAACTATACCAAGGCGGCTTCTTAAATTATCCATCAATGGGTCGCCATAGCCTTCTCTAGTAAAGGTAGAAGAGGTTACTACAATAGGTGTATCTTCTGTATTATCTTCGTAAGGTTTAAAACTAAATGCTTTGTAAACGGCATCGTTTAGCTTGTTTAATTTATTTACATCAGCATTTGGGATGCGGTTGCCGGTATAAAAATTATACATGTAGGTAATTATGGTTTGATCGCCCCCTAATTCTTTAAACAAACTAAAAGCTTCTGCATCGGCCAGTAATTGCTGGTTGGTTTTATTTACAATGCGGTCTCTTATAAACTCATATTGCTGCTGCACTTTTGCAGGGGGCTGGTTATTTTGTATAGCAGGTATGGGTACCAGTGGTACAATAAAAAAAGGCAGGTTTTGTATATTTAAACAAACCAAAGCTGCATACAATCTTTTAGCATTAAATAAACACTCGCCTAATAATTTACCATAGCCGTCTGTATTGGGCCGTATTACCTTGTGGCTAAAATAAACTGCCGCAGCCGCAGCGCCTGGCTTGCTGCCCTCTACTCCATATATACCCACAGTAGGGTCAACAGTGCTGTGATAAATTACCGGTGCAGTAAAAGATACCAGGTTACGCATGGCTGAATTGCGATAGCATAAACCGCCTGCAGGGTAAGGTACATAGCCTGCCTTGTGCGGATCAATAGTGATGGAGTCGGTAAATTTTAAAGCTTTGTATTGTTCTGTTACATAATTGCTCATAGGTAAAGCAGCCATTGCGCCTTCATCCAAATGTTTAAAAGCAGTTGGGTCGCTTTCATTAGCACTGTTAAGCATAGCCGCAAAATAACCACCCCAGGCAGCATCTGCATGTATGGCAAACTCTAACCCCAGCTTTCGGTAATCTTCTCTTATTTGCAAAACATCTTTTAAAGGATCAACTACACTTTCTTCGGTAGTGCCAATTATAACCACCACATTCATTACCGGAATGTGATCCCGTAAACAAAGGCCTAAAGAATAACGGAGTTGATCAATATCCATTCTGGCACGTATGGTTACCGGTATCGACATCATATTGTTGGCGCCAATACCTAAAATGGCTGCACCTTTTGGCCAGGAGTAATGCCGGGTGGCCGAGCACATTGATACCGGGCTGCTTTTTATATCGGGCAGGTATTTAGTAAGTATATCGTGGTAACCCATATTTTGAATGGTGTAAGTGGCTACCAGCTTACCAAATGCTGTTATATCAATATTGAATTGTTTAGTGAGGTTATCCGCAATTGACAGCACTTCATCATTGGGTAAATTTAAAATGGTCCAGTTATCCAGATTAATAAGTGTGGCCATATTGCCATTCAGCAATTTTACCTGAAAGCCTTTTGCTTTTTGCAGGCTTGGTTCGTTAAGCAGGGCCGCTCTTACGCTGGTAGCATAAAATTTTAAATTCCGGGCCATCCATAATCCTTCTAAATTAGCTACTGAACCATCGCAGGTTATATGACCCCAGCCCGTAATTACGCCTTCGGGTAAAGTGTATTCTCCCGGCTTTTTACCAATGGGCCTTACAGAATAGCCCAGCATTTTACAAAGCTCGTTGCCTACGTGCATTTCCAGTAATGTGGTAACCGGCGATGCTTCTGCAGCTACATTATTTTGGTTGTATAATAATGCCGCAAAGTAACCGAGTATGCCGGGGATAGTAGTATCCCAAAGCATATGGCCAATGGTACGCATACTGAAGAAAGTTCCTGATTCCTGCAGCTGTTTAATCAGTTTATCATATTCATATCCCATTACCTGCATGGTTTCTTTAAAGCCCTGCGATTGCTGCATGGCAGCATCAACGTAATCCGGATCGGCGGGAAAATAACTTTTTCTGTAATCAATATTGCCCTGCACAGCAGTTTGCAGCAGCTCCAGCATATATTTTGCATTAATACCCCGGGTACTTAAAAAAAGTGCTTCCAGCGTTTCGCCGCCGGAGCCTTCTAATTTAATTTTAGTTTCGGCAGATTCATTTAAATGGCCGTGAGTTAATTTTTCAGCAAATTGAATGGCATGTTTGTTAATGGTGTGCAGCATAACATTAAGGTTGATAAGGTTAAAGTAAAATACAATCGTTTTTTCCGGGGCAGGAGGAACTTATTTAAAAAACGTAAATGATTTTGCAAAAAAAATGCAATACAATTACGTAAATAAAATACAAATGAGCGTACAATAAAGCATTGGAACTTCAATAGGAGATCACAAAAATCAACCGCAAAAGTCTTATTTAGGATGTTGGAGACTGCAGGGCGTTTTTAAGGGCGGAGGTATAAGGTCAACAAGGTAATTTGTTTATCGTTAAAATCAAAATTTTAATTACTGCATTCATTAACAGCACACATAAACGAAGTAGCAGCCAGTACAGGCGAGTTTAAAAAAAAAATAAAATGATTATTTAGTTAAACAAATTGGGATAGTCTGTAATTATGCCATCCACGCCCCAAGTCTTTAATCTTTCTATTTCTTTTTTATCATTAACCGTCCAGGGAATGATCTTAATGTTTTGAACATGGCATTCTTTTATCACCGCCTCAGTGGCTAAAACATAAGCCGGACTGTAAATAGTTGGTGTAAATCCTAAAGCTTTAATTTGGTCTTTTACAGTGCGCTTATCATAATCTTCAATAAGCATTGCTGTTGGTATTGCAGGATAATGCTGGTGCAAATATTGTAATGTTCTAAAATCGAAAGACTGGATAATTACATACTGCTCCATATCTTTTTCTTTTATTACTTTCATCAGCAGTTCTACAAATTCAGCCGGTGCCGGATGATAACTATTATCTGTAGCAGGCATTGATTTTGTTTCAATATTAAAAAAGGGGAAAGGCCTTCTGGCCATCATCATATAGTTTTTTACTGAATCAAAAACCTGAGCCAAACTTGGTTTGCGTACCGCCATTTTTTGTTGTTGAATAAAACGGGGGTGTGGTTTTAAGCCCACATCAAACTGCTGCGTTTCAGCAAAAGTCATTTTATAAATGTTGAAACTCTTTTCTTCTTTTTCAATTACATAGCTGCCGTCGGCTTTTGTTGTTATTTCATGATTAAAAAAAGGCTCATGCGATAATATCACCTGTTTATCTTTTGTAATAACCACATCCATTTCTAAAGTAGTAACACCCATGCCCACAGCATTTATCATTGCAGGCACTGTATTTTCCGGCATCAGTCCGCGGCAGCCACGGTGGCCTTGTTTATCGAAAACTACAGCCCCTAAATCCCCTGAAGGGGACTTTTCAACAGTATTTTCCATGTTACTGTTTTTCTTTGATGAAGAACATGATATAATTATGCAACCTGCAAAAAATAAAAAACACTTACTAATTAAAGAGTGCTTTGCTGAATAATGGTATGTAGTACAAGTGAGTGACACAACGATGCTTAATAGAATTACAAAAGTTTGTTACAAAATAATTAATAACCCTTCAACAGATTTCTCCTTTCGGTTGAAATG
>JAYURK010000050.1:0-19064 GCA_043756235.1 Ferruginibacter sp.
AAAATATATTCCCGGCGATTATGAATTTGATTTGCCCGCTAAACAAATTGAGTTATTAAAGAAAAGAGATTTTGGCCAGTACATTGATAAAAGCAGGAACGATTTAGTAGTAACCTTTATTACTACAAACGATATTACCGGCGGCAACAGCGGCAGCCCCGTTATTGATGCCAATGGCAATTTATTAGGTTTAGCTTTTGATGGTAACTACGAAGCATTGAGCCACAAAATTGCTTTTGATAAAGATTTAAACCGCACCATTTGTGTTGATATCCGTTATGTATTGTGGTGTATTGATAAACTTGGAGGAGCCAGTAACATTATAAAAGAATTGAAACTGGTACGATAAATTTTTTAGATACTATTTACTAAAACCGTTCTGCTTTATTGCAGAACGGTTTTTTATTTTACAGCATTGCCTGTATAAAATGAACGCTAATATAAAATAACAAACTCCAACTATTTTTTTTAAATTTGATTTACCAACACTAAATCTTTTGCGCAATGAAGTTTAATATCTTTATAAAAAGTGCATGCTTTGTTTTGTTTACTTTAACTGGCACAGGATTTTCTCACCATGCAGCTGCGCAACATAAAGAACAGGTTTTACACCAGCTCAACAATCTTTTGGTAAACACGGTAATGGAAGATTTATTTACTCCGCCAGTAGCCAGCCGTATTTACGTTTATCCCAACATTGCCTTTTACGAGTGTATAAGAAAAGATGATGCTACATTGCCTGCCTTAACCGGAAAATTAAACGGGTTAAAAGCCCTACCATCTTTGCAAGAAAATATTAGAACAAATAATTTTATTGCTGCCTGCGTTTCCTTTACTTATGTAGCACAAAGTTTAGTAGGTACCGAGTATAAAATAGAAAACTGGAGGAATAGTTTTACCGATTCTTTATTTAAAAATATTGATAGTGCTGCTGTAAACCATGCGGTACAATATGGGCGCCTTGTTGCCGACAGTATTATTGCCTGGATAAAAAAAGATAATTACCTTAAAAGCCGTGGTATGATGCGGTATGTAATAACCAGCAAACCCGGCGACTGGCAACCCACACCGTTAGATTATGCACAAGGATTAGAACCGCACTGGAATACCATAAGGCCATTGGCTATAAAAAACTGTTCCCAGTTTTCTCCAAAAGAAAAATTGGTTTTCAGTACCAGTAAAAAATCTGTTTTTTATAAATCAATGATGGAAGTGTACAACATCGGAAAAAATTTAGACTCCTCCCGAAAAGCCACCGCTTTATACTGGGATGATAATCCCAATGTTTCTGCCATTATCGGGCATTTAAATTATTTTATTCATAAAATTTCGCCGGGCGGGCATTGGTTAATGATTGCACAACAAGCTTGTATACAAAAAAATATTCCGCTTACAAAATCGGCTCAGGTATATGCACTTACTGCTATTGCTATGTATGATGGTTTTATCAGTTGCTGGGATGAAAAGTTTCGCACTAATTTAATTCGCCCCATCACTATCATTAATAGAATTGTAGATCCTAACTGGGTACCGTTTATTCAAACACCTCCGTTTCCTGAATTTACCAGCGGCCATGCTGTAGTTTCAAATGCAGCAGCCACCATACTCACTGCGTTACTGGGAGAAAATTTTTCTTTTACAGATAAAACAGAAATTCCTTTTGGGCAGGGCATCCGAAATTTCAATTCTTTTTATGAAGCTGCCGCACAATCGTCGGTAAGCCGTGTTTACGGCGGCATTCATTATCCTGAAACAGCACGTATAAGTGTACAACAGGGCAAGGCAATTGGTAACTATATCACCAGGCTTTTGTATTCAGCGCCAACCAATAAATAATTAATATGCAAAAACTTTTACGCTGTTTATATTTTTTGCTGCTTATCTTTTTGTATGTGCCCATTAAAGCGCAACAAAAAAAGTTTACACTTTTATCTCCCGAATCAACCGGTGTTTTTTATAAAAATGATATTACTGAAGATCCTGCCATGTTTTTGTACCTGTACGAAAATTTGTACATGGGTGGCGGCGTAAGCATTGGCGATATTAATAACGATGGCTTGGCTGATATATATTTTTCATCCACTAGAGGGCAAAATAAATTGTACCTGAACCTGGGCAATTTTAAATTTAAAGATATTACAGCAACTGCGGGTGTAAATGGTGGCGATGGCATTAAGACCGGCATCAACATGGTTGATATCAACAGCGATGGATACCTGGATATTTTTGTTTGTAAGTCGGGTTTTAAAAATCCTGCTTTAAGAAAAAAAATATTGTACATCAATAATAAGGATAACACGTTTACCAATAAAGCTGCGGAATATGGTTTGGAAGATGCCAGCTTTAGTATACAATCTTATTTTATAGATTATGATAATGATGGCGACAAGGATGTATATTTTGTAAATCACCCCGATGACTTTAGTAAATCGATGACCATACCAGCCCGTATGGAAAACGGCAAATTAGTTTATGTAGAAGATACCGTTACACTTTATGTTACCGATCGCTTATATGAAAATAAAGGTGGAAAATTTGTGGACGTTACAAAAAAAGCCGGGCTTATTGACCAGGGCTTTGGATTAAGCGCCTCCATTTTTGATTATAACGGCGATGGATGGCCGGATATATATACCGCTAACGATTTTAATAAACCCGATTTTTTATACATCAATAATAAAAACGGCAGTTTTACCAATAAGCTTACGCATCATTTCAGCCATACCAGTTTTTCTTCTATGGGCAGCGATATTGCTGATATCAATAACGATGGGCTGGAAGATATTTATGTGGTAGATATGGCAGTGGAAGAACCTAAACGCCAAAAACAATTGTTTGCAGTAAACCAAAATTATGATAAGTTTCAACTGATGCTGCAGTTTAATTTATTTTACCAATATCCCCGAAACAGTTTACAACTTAATAATACCGATGGCACTTTTAGTGAAATTGCCAACCATGCCGGCGTAGCCGAAACAGAATGGAGCTGGGCGCCACTTATTGCCGATTATGATAATGATGGCTGGAAAGATATTTATATAACTAACGGCTTAAAACGTGATATCACCGATTGGGATTACAAAGTTTTTATTCTGGATTCTGTTATTAACTCCATGAACCGTGGCCAGGGTGTTGACCTGGATAAATGGTTGCAAAGTATGCCTTCGGTAAAAACTAAAAATTATTTTTATAGAAACAATGGCAGTTTATCTTTTGATAAATATACTGATGTGTGGATGGATGAACCACCATCATTCAGCAGTGGCGCTGCCTATGCCGATTTAGATAATGATGGTGATTTGGATTTGGTAGTTAACAATGTAGATGATGCAGCTTTTGTTTTTAAAAATAATACATCAGCTGATGCCGGTGCTGCAAATTATTTAAGGTTTAAATTTTATGCAAGCCCAGCTTCAAACCAAGAAGTTTATGGAACAATTGTAAAATTAACAGATGCTGAAGAGCAAATACAATTGCAGCACTATAATCCACAGCGTGGATTTTTATCAACTATGGAGCATGTATTGCATTTTGGTACTGGTGCCAAAACAATTATTCCAAAAGTTGAAATAACATTTCCTTCTCTTAAAAAAATTATTTTAGAAAATGTACATACCAACCAGGTGTTAACTGTATATGAGAGCGATGCAAAAGTTGCAGCACCTGTAACAGAAAAAAAATCTTTTTTATTTACCGACATATCTACCCAAAATAAAATAAAATATACACAGGTAGAAAACCATTACATCGATTTTAAAAGAGAACCTTTAATACCGTACCAATGCAGCCGCAAGGGCCCGTATTATACTGCAGCAGATGTTAACGGCGATGGTAAAAAAGATATTTATATCGGCGGCGCTGCAGGTATTGAAGGTAAATTAATGTTGCAAAATGCAGCAGGTTCCTTTATAGAAAAAAAACAAACGGCATTTTTTGCAGATAAGGATTATGAAGATATGGACGCCATTTTTTTTGATGCTGATGACGATAAAGATAATGACCTGTATGTAGTTAGTGGCGGCGCAGCATTTGATGCCGGTAATAGTTTGTACCAGGACAGGTTGTATATAAATGATGGAAAAGGAAATTTTAAAAAAGCAGTAAAAGCTGTACCGGCTGAAGGTTTTAATGGATCGTCGGTTACGGCATTAGATTATGATGGTGATGGTGATATAGATCTGTACACAGGTGGACATGTGTTGCCAGGTAAATTTCCCCGGGCAGATAACAGTATGCTGTTACAAAATAATAAAGGCATTTTTACAAATGTTTCAAATTTAATTGCAGGCGAATTAATAAAACCGGGAGTGGTAAATGCTGCAGCATGGAGCGATGTTGATGGCGATGGTAAAAACGAATTAATTATTTCCGGCGAATGGATGGCACCTGCAATTTTTAAAATGCACAATGGCATATTTAAAAAACAACAGCAAAGGGTAACCTTCATTTCTCCTGCTACAAAAAAAGATACAGCAATAAGCATGGATGAAATTAGTGGCTGGTGGTATTGTTTAAAAACAGCCGATGTGGATGACGATGGCGACCAGGATATTATTTTAGGCAACAGGGGTACAAACAGTTCTATAAAAGCAAACTATTATCAGCCATGTACCGTTTATGCAAAAGATTTTGACAGCAATGGAAGTTATGATGCAGTACTGGGTTATTATAATCAAGGCAACTGTTACCCGCTTTTTAGCAGAGACCAGTTGATAGATCAAATGCCCTCCATGCGCAAAAAATTTATCCGGTACAAAGATTATTCCGGTACTACGCTTGATAAACTTTTTACCGAAGAACAAAAAAAGGGAATGGATATTTATAAAACCAACTTTTTTGAATCAGGTGTTTTGTTAAATGAGGGGAACGCCGCATTTCGTTTTATTGCCTTTACAGAAAAAGCGCAGCTCTCTACTATCAACGATTTTGTTGTGAATGATTTTGATAAAGATGGTATAAAAGATATTATAGTTTGCGGTAACAGCAACGATGCTGCAGTAATGGTGGGTAATATTGACGCCACCTCAATTTTAATGTTGAAAGGAGATGGTAAAGGAAATTTTAGTGCAGTGCCGCACACCACCGACGGATTAAAAGTAAAGGGCGAAAGCCGTAAACTGGTTTATCTTAAAGAAAATAATTTATTAGTAGTACTTAAAAACAGTGCGGCAGCTCAGGTTTTTACGGTTACAAAATAAACAGGTAGCAAATATATAATTTGCAACCCGTTAATTAATGCATGGCTTAGTTTAAGCCATAAATGCATTTACCAAACCTAAAACCGATGCCAGCATCAGTACACATTTCCAGCAATATGTTTTATTCATTTTTTGTTATTTAGTGAGTGTAAAATTACATGCTTACCTGTCATTGGTTTTGTTAATAATTGCTGCAAGATCATCAGGTATTTCCATTGGTTGCAGCGGCGGCACATTTGCACCACCTGTATTACCAACAGGAATATGGCCCACAAAAGATTTTACGCCGCCAATTAATAACCGGGGAATTTGTCCGGTTACTTCTTTCCAGTTTTTTACTTTAATACCAAAGCAAAACATTCTGTAATGTACGGCCGTATGTTCAAAAGGATAAGGCTGCGCTAAAATATGTGCCCTTTCTAAATTACGCCAGCTTTGCCGGTAAAATTTATTATCAAAATTATTTCGTGCGGCAATTAGTTCTTTTTTATAAAACGATTTTAATGCATCCGGCATTGCAGTATGTATGCTCATCGTTAATTATTTTTATTTTGATTATATACTGTATCACTTGTGCAGCCTTCTTTAAACCGCAAGAATGTAAAAATTAAATTTTTATGTTGTATAAAACCATTGCATTTGCTGGTTTTAAAAATGATTACTTAATTTTTATACGCAATAATTTTATTGAATTAATAAACACCAATGTATCCGGAAGCAGGTGTATGGCTGCGGCTTGTACCGGGCCAATTATTCTTAACAAGACAAGCGTAATGCCAATTACATGCACCACGCCTACACCCACAATTATATTTTCTTTAATAGTACGAAAGGCTCTTTTACTGATAGCTCTTGCCCTTGCTATTTTTTCTAACTTATCTTCCATTAAAACAATATCAGCAGCTTCCATAGCAGCCTGGGTGCCCATTACGCCCATGGCAATTCCAATATTAGCCTGCACCAATGCCGGTGCATCATTAATACCATCACCCACCATAGCAACTTTTGCTCCATCCTGTTGCAATTCTTTTACTATCCTTATTTTATCTTCGGGCAATAAATTTGCCCTGAAGTTTGTAATGCCCACCTGGCCAGAAACATGTTTTGCTGTTTCCGGATTATCGCCGGTAAGCATAATAATATTTTTTACACCACTTTTAAAAAGCACGGCAATCATTTCTTTTGCACCTGGCCGTATGGCATCGGATATATAAAAAATGCCTGCTAATTTATTATCAACCGAAAGATAAATAGCGGTGTCGGTAAGATTTTGAGAACTTACGGCCATGGTTACGTTACTTTCTTCCATGTATAATTTATTGCCAAACAACACTGCCTTGCCTTGTACTGTTGCTGCAACGCCGCGGCCTTTTATCACTTCAAAATTTTCTGGTTCGCCGTAAGTAATTTTTAATTTATCTGCATAGTTTAAAATTGCTTTTGCCAATGGATGGCTGGACCGCCTGTCGACCGCAGCAGCGTATTGCACTAAACTATTTTCATTAAACCCGTTATCAATTATCTCAATGCGGTTTACGGTAGGGCTGCCCACAGTAAGAGTGCCTGTTTTATCAAAAACAATTGTGGTAACCTTTGCCAGTTCTTCTAAAAATTTTCCGCCTTTTACTAATATCCCTTCTCTTGCGGCACGGGCAATTGCAGCAATGGTAACAAGGGGAGTTGCCAATCCTAATTCTGCAGGAGATGTAAATATCAGCAACGCAATTACCAACTTAATATCACGGGTATAAAAATAAACAACGCCAACAAAAATAAATACAATTGGTATAAGCCACGACGCAACTTTATCGGTAAATTTTTCAATAGGTGCCTGGCTGTTTTCTGCCTCTTCCACCAAAGTTATAATTCGGGAAAACACTGTATCCTTTACTGCTTTTGTCATTTCAATATCCAACGCACCAAGCTCAACTATTGTTCCGGCAAATGCATCGCTGCCAATATTTTTTTCCTGCGGAACACTTTCGCCGGTAATGGGTGCCTGGTTTACTGAGCCTGCACCTCCCGTTACTTTTCCATCAACCGGAATTTTTTCGCCGGCTTTAACCAAAACAATATCGCCAATTTTTAAATCATCTATTTGCACCGTTTCTTCTCTGCCCTCTTTTTTTATGATGGCTGTTTTGGGTACTGTGCCTATCAGTTCTTTTATAGAAGCTCTTGCTCTTTCGCCACTGGCACTGGCTATGTATTCGGCAATAAGAATAATCATTAACACCACAGCACCGGCAAGATATTCTTTACCCAACACCGATATGATGACGGCGATAGTGATAAAAATTTCAGTTCCTATTTTTCGTTCCTTTATTAAATCTATAGCCGCTGCTTTTACCAAAGCGTATAGTCCGAATGCCATACCTGCAAGCAATACAGGCAGGGGAATAATTTTTAAATAAAATAACAGGCTTGCTGTTGCAACTGATAAAATGCGTACAATCTCCCAGAGAAACTGGCGGGAGAAAAAAGTTTGAGCAAAAGTCATAATAATGATTATTTAATGATCGTGTCCTTCGGTATTAGTCATTTTTGCTGATACAAAAAAAGCACCTTTGGTAACAATCTTTGCGTCTTTCTTTATTTCTTTTAATAATGTAATTTCTGTAAAGCCAATATCGCTGCCGCCTTTTGCAACAGGTATGCGTTCAAATTTTATCCCTTCTTCATGGTCATCATGCTTTTCTGCTGCATTATGTTTTGCAGTATCTGTTGCAGGTTTAGCCAGTTCATCAGGTACCAGCATAAAAATGTAATCTTTTCCATCTACTGTTACAATGGCATCGCTGGGTACAGCAGGCACCGTTGCATTTGCTAAACTTATTACGGCTGTTACATTCATACCATCAATCAATCCTGTTTTATCGCCTTTTACTTTTGCATGTACCGATACCGCTTTGCTGTCGCCCTCAAAAGATGACCCGAGAGAATATATTTGTGCATCATATTCTTTACCGGCATTATTGGTTACGGTAAAATGTATGGTTTGATTATTTTTTAATTTGGGTAAATCTTTTTCGTACACAAACAGATCTAAATGCAACTGGCTATTGTCAACTATTTCGGCAACAACTGTGGTAACATCTACATAGCCGCCCATTTTTACCATTACAGTACTAACCACGCCGCTAATGGGGCTGGCTACCGGTAGTACCGAAATTAATTTGCCATTACCAAGCCTTGCAGGATTAATGCCCATCAATTGTATTTGCTGTGCAAGGGTTGATTTGGCATTACGCAATGATCTTAATTCTGATTCGGCACTTTGTAAATTTTTTAATGCGCCTGCATTACCTGCATTTAATTCCTGCTGTCTTTTTACTTCTAATGCTGCCAATACAATTTTTGAATTTACATTAAGGTACTGGCTTTGCACCTGTATAAATTCAGGATTGGCAACGGTGGCAATGGTTTGTCCACGCCGTACAAAATTACCCGGCTGCACCAGCAAAGATTTTATAACACCACTGTAAATAGAATTTACGGTGGCCTTGTTTTGATTAGGCACTTTAAGCACACCATTTGTTTTTAATGCTGCGGTAAGTTGTTTGTTTTCGATAGTGCCCAACTCAATACCAATGCTTTTCATTTGCTCCTGGGTGAGCAACGCAATGTCAGGATTTTCATTTTCATGTTCGGCCTCTGCTGCTGTTGTGCTGGTAGTAGTTTCTTTACTTTCCTTGCTGCCGCAGGAAGAAAAGAAAAATACTGCCGGTAAAATAATTGCTGCTGCTATTAATTTTTTCATCTTTATTTTTTATTGATTGATGTAATAATAATATTGAATGACTGATTGGTTATACGCATTCAAATTTTCGAGATAATTTTTTTGCACTTCGATGGCCTGTGTTAAAAACTGCGAAAATTCTGCAAAACTAATTTCGCCGGCACGGTAAGCCAATGATGAAGCTTTAATAATTTCACCGGCTTGCTTTAAACCTGCGGTTTCGTAAAACAACAGCATGGTTTTATTACGCTGCACCTGCTGCTGTGCCTGCAGTTGCTGATTATTTAAGAGTTGCTTGCTGTAGTCCAGTTGTTTTTGCTGTAATAAAACATCTGCCTGTGCTACTTTTACTTTATTACGGTAAGCCGTAGCCCCAAATAATGGAAACGCCGCCGAAACAGAAAAACCGGTAAAGGGATCATTTGCCCCCCACAAACGCTGACTAAAAAAACGGCCAGAAAAATCGGGTTTGTTTTCGTTTTTTATAATGTTAATTCCTGCATTGCTGATATTTATATTTTGCGATTGTAAAGCCAGCAAAGGGTGTGTGCTATCAGTTTGCATTGCCGGCATAGTCAATTTTTCTAATGGCACTGATAAGGGTAACAGTGCATCTGCAGTGTTTAATAACTGCATTAAAACCTGCTGCTGTATTTGCACATCGTTATTAATTTGCTGCAGCATGGCCTGCAGTTCCATCATACGCACATTGGCGGCAATACTGTCCAGCCCGGGGCTGTCGCCGGTTTTTACTTTTAAAATGGCAGCGCTGCTCAGCGATTTGTAAATACTGTCTAAGCGTTCAAACAGTTTTTGTTTATCCTGTAAATACCAAAGTTGGTAATATACTTCCCTTACTTCTTTTTTAATTTGTACATCTATAGCTGCGGTGTTGGCCTGGTAATATTTTACTTGTTCGCCGTACAAATTTTGCTGCGCCTTGTATAATCCCGGCCAGGCAATGGTTTGCGATAGGCCCACTTTTAAAATACCTTTATTATCGCTGGGCCGCAGGTCTTCATTTTCGGCAAACACGCCAGTTTTAGCAAAAGTGGTTGCGGTGTTTTTTTGTGCACTGGCTTTATTTATTTGCTGGTTATTTATCTGATACTGCAAATTGTTTGTTGCTAAATTGATGGCTTCATTTAAGGCAATTCTTTTTACAGATGTTTGCTGTGCCATGCTTGAAAGGCCTGACAAAAAAAGTAAGCAGAAAAATATTCTTGCTGTATTGCTGTTTTTTTTGTTGATAATTTGACTTGGGTACAGCATCCTTTTCAAAAAGAAAACATCTGATTGAATGCTCTTGTTCAGTAAAGATTTTCTGTACAAGAGTGCGACGCCAATGAAGCTAAATAGTAATGCTATTGCTGGGTTCATAAAATTTATTTTTCTTTTTTTGAAAAGATAATGTACAGGCACGGCAGTACAATAAGGGTTAAAAAAGTAGCCGTTATTAATCCGCCGATTACAACGGTGGCCAGTGGCCGCTGCACTTCGGCACCGGCGCCATTGCTTAATGCCATGGGTAAAAAACCGAGTGCCGCCACGGCGGCAGTCATGAGTACGGGCCGTAAACGGATTTTGGTTCCTTCTAAAACTCTTTGTACCACATTGGTTACTCCCTCTTTTTTTAATTGATTAAAAGTGCTTATCAAAACTATTCCGTTTAATACCGCCACGCCAAACAAGGCAATAAAACCAACGCCTGCAGAAATACTAAAGGGCATGCCCATAATAAGCAACGCAAACACACCGCCAATGGCACTCATGGGTATGGCAGTAAAAATTAGTGCCGCATCTTTTGCTGAATTAAATGTGAGGTACAGCATAAAAAATATAAGCAGCAATGCCACAGGCACTACAACTAATAAACGTGCCGATGCTTTTTGCAAATTTTCGAACGTGCCGCCATAAGTATAATAATAACCCACGGGCAGTTGTACTTTTTCGCTTAAAACTTTTTGTGCATCCTGCACTACACTTTCCACATCTCTGCCGCTTACATTAAAGCTTATGTACACCCTGCGTTTGCCAGCTTCACGGCTAATTTGTGCCGGGCCGGTTTTAAAACTTACCGCAGCCACCTGCGATAAAGGAATTTGGTTACCATCTTTAATAGGAATGTATAAATTATTTACATCTTCTATGGAGCTGCGGTGCACACTATCAAGCCGCACTACCAAATCAAATTTTCTTTCGTTTTCGTAAACAGCTCCTGCCACCTGGCCGGCAAAAGCGGTGCTGATAACATGGTTTACATCTTCTATATTTAACCCATAACCTGCAAGCCTGGCCCTGTCGTACTCAATTGTAATTTGGGGCAACCCATCTATACGTTCTACCTGCGGTTGTGTAATGCCTTTTATATTTCTAATGGCGCCTGCAACTTTATCTGCATATTTTGCAAGACTGTCTAAATTTTCTCCAAAAATTTTTATGGCTACATCCTGGCGAATGCCCGTCATCATTTCGTTAAAGCGCATTTGTATGGGCTGGCTGGGTTCTGCAATTACACCCGGTATGGTGGCCAGTTTTTCACCCATCATATCTGCCAGCTCATAAAAATCATCAGTGGTGGTCCATTCTTTTTTATCTTTTAATATCACCATTAAATCACTGGCCTCGGGCGGCATTGGATCGGTAGCTACTTCGGCAGCACCGGTTTTGCCCACTACCATTTTTACTTCAGGAAATTTTTTAAGCATGCGCTGTGCCAGCATAACGGTTTCGGTTGTTTGCGATAGCGAAGTGCCCTGCGGCAAAACAAACTCTATGGCATAATCTCCTTCTTCTAAAGTGGGAATAAATTCTCCGCCCAAATTTTTAAAGATGATTAAGGAGATAACAAAAAGTGCAATAGCAATGGCTGCTACATAATATTTAATTTTTATAGCCCCATTTATTAACGGCCTGTACATGCGCTGAAAAAAATCCATCATCCTGTGAGAAAAATTTCTTTTAAGGCTTATTGTTTTAGGAAAAAATAAAGCACACATCATAGGGATATAAGTAAGTGATAAAAGCAAAGCACCCAAAATAGCAAAGCCAACTGTTTGCGCCATGGGCCTGAACATTTTTCCTTCTATGCCTGTAAGTGTGAGGATAGGAATATACACTATGAGAATAATGATTTCTCCAAAAGCTGCACTGCTGCGGATGGAAGAAGCAGACTGGTACACTTCTTCATCCATTTGTTTTTGTGTAAAAACGAAGGGCAATGGGCAATAGGCAATAGGCAAATCGGCTTCGCCGGCAACAGGCAATCGTTCCTCATTGCCCTTTGCCAATTGCCTATTGCTTATTGCCAATTGTTTTTTAGATAAATGATGCAACGTGGCTTCTACAATAATTACTGCCCCATCTACAATTAATCCAAAATCTATTGCACCCAAACTCATGAGGTTGGCACTTACGCCAAACAAATTCATTAATGCCATTGCAAATAATAAAGAAAGCGGAATGGCTGATGCAACAATTAATCCCGCCCTGAAGTTTCCCAAAAAAACAACCAGTACAAATATTACAATCAGTGCACCTTCTATTAAATTTGTTTTTACGGTGCTGATGGCCCGGTCAATTAAATTGGTACGGTCTAAAAAAGCTTCTATCACCACATCATCCGGCAATGTTTTTTCTATACTTTTCATGCGCTCTTTAACCAATTCTACTACAGCTGCGCTGTTGGCGCCTTTCATCATCAATACCAATCCACCTACCACTTCTTTTTCTCCGTTATACGTCATAGCGCCATAGCGTGGCGGCGAACCAAATTGTACTGTGGCCACATCTCTTATTAAAACAGGAATATTATTTTGCTGTTTCACCACAATATTTTCTATATCTGCAAAAGTTTTTATCAACCCCACACCTCTTATAAAATATGCGTTGGGTTTTCTATCAATATAAGCACCGCCGGTATTTTCGTTATTTTTTTCAAGTGCGGTAAATATTTCGGGTATGGTTACATTCATTGCTTTTAACCGCTCGGGGTTTATAGCCACTTCGTACTGTTTGGCAATTCCGCCAAAGGCCGTTACTTCGGCCACCCCTTTTATACCACTTAGCTGGCGGCCCACAATCCAATCCTGCATAGTGCGTAAATCCATGGCAGAATATTTTTGTTCGCTGCCTTTTTTTGGATGGATAACGTACTGGTAAATTTCTCCCAGCCCTGTGGTAACCGGTGCCAGCTCCGGTGTGCCCACACCTTTTGGAATTTGTTGCTCTGCTTCTTTTAATCTTTCGGTAATAAGCTGCCGGGCAAAATAAATGTTTTCGTTTTCTTCAAACACAATGGTAATTACGCTTAATCCAAAACGGGAAAAGGAACGCATTTCTACCACACCCTGTATATTACTCAAAGCTTTTTCTACCGGGTAGGTAATAAATTGTTCTACTTCCTGTGCTGCTAAAGTTGGTGCTGCTGTTATTACCTGCACCTGGTTGTTGGTAATATCGGGCAGGGCATCCACGGGCAGTTTGGTGGCACTCCATAAACCCCAAATTATTAAGGCAAGTGTGCATACGCCAATGATGAGTTTATTTTTTATACTAAAGAGAATGATGTTATTGAGCATAGTTAACCTTACAATAAATGAATAAATAGGCAAACCCGAATAGGCAAACCTTTACAAGAGAAGATATAAGCGTTACACTAATTTGGGAGGTTGCCAGATATTGCCAAAAAAATCGGAAGGAAGAAGGTTGTTGTTAAAATAGAGTTGCTCCTTTTGTTGTACCAGGGGTTTAACTATTATTGTTTTATTATAAAGATGGCCGGAAACAAGGATTTGGCCGCAGCAGGCGCAAACACAAAACGGGTTGCAGGTTTCTTCGTTATGCTTGGGCTCTTGGTGGTTTGATGAAAGCGACACGCTATTTTGCGAAATATTTTTACATTCATCAGCATCGGTACAGGGTACCGATGGCAACAGTAATATATAGCATGAAAATATGATTATTAAAAATCTCACTTTGCAAAAATATGCTTTTGTAGTTTACCGGCACAGGTGTAGGGGTAAGTTTATTATCAACGTAGTTGCAAAACTACTTTTTTTACCAAAATGCATTTTGGTTACACATTTGCTTATAAGATGCAATATTTCAGTACAGCCGTCGTTAAATATATAGTATAACAAAAAAAACTCTATGAACTCTAATCAGCAAACATCAAACAACCCGCTATTGCAGGTTTTTAAAAGTTTTATTGGTAAACTTCGTCAAAGTCCCGATATATATCCAATAAGGTATTATAAGAAAGGAAAACAGTTTCGCCGCAAATGGCAGTCGCCAATTGTAAAATAACTTAATCCTTTCGGAATTTACCGAACCCTATAAATCAGCAAAAACACTCTTGACAAGAGTTGTGTTACATTGTAATTTTAAAGTTCAAAATCCGATAAATATGAAAAAGAATTTAACCTATCATCCAACTCCATTTGCCTTATTGCTAAGATCGATAAGCGTAGTACTTAACAGCTTTTTTCAATCTGGCAGCAACCGGGAATTCAGAAGGCTGAAAGATTTTATTGCTTCTTAAAAAAGTAAAGCACGCCCTTATTTTTTAATCGTTCAATCACATCTTCTTTTTTTTGATTTTGCAGTATTCCACCATTTAAAATACCGGCACCCGGTAATCCTGCAATATCATGCACAGCATAAAATGCATTACTAACCTTTGTTCTTACAACCGTTTTTGTAATGCAACCTTTTTACTTTGGTGTAACTAAATAACCATCCCGTGTTACTATTGGTATAATTTATTTTTTTTGCTTTTTTTAAAATCTTCAACCTGTATTCCACGTTTATTAGTGCTGCTAATTAAATCCCAATAGTGTGATGTATCCATAACAGATATCAACAATAGCACAGTATCACAGGCAGGTGTATCAACAATGTAAATGGTATCAATAGCCGGTGTTTGCCCATAAGTGCAAAAGCAGGCAGAAAATAATAAAATAAAAAATACTTTCTTCTTAATTTTCAATTTACAATCCACCAATTAAAATTGCTGGCATCAGCAGCATTTGTGCTATTAACAATAAAAGATGCCCCGGCTTTGATTGTACCAATATAAATACTGCCACACCTGCTGCAATTTGTAAGTGTTGCAAATATTTTACTTCCTGATGATACAGCGGATGTAACAACTGTTGCCACACCTGATACAAATGTGCCTGTACCAATTGTTGCATTTGCACCTTCCACAATATTTATTTTTTTTGTATTTATGCCGGTTGTAAAACTTGTTCGCCACCTGTTTGCCCATGTGCCAAAATCAGTGACATTATTATTTACAGGAAATACCCCTGAATTATTGGTGATATACATAATTGATTTACCACCTACGCCAATTTGCAAATCAGTGGGATTAACCAAAGAAATGTACGATGGAGCTATTGAATTATCCTTCCCAAATTTAGTCTGAAATTCAAGTGACGCATGGCCTCCTACTTTTGTATTTTCTATTTTTACACCGAACCCTTGAGTTTGCAAAAATTTTGCTGTTCCTCTGTACGTGTCATTCTCCCCACCTATTACTATTTCAGAACCGGGGCGGGGCATGTTTAACGCACCACTTAATAAACTAATTTGTCCATCGAAAGATACCCATGCACTACCTCCTATAACGCTGGAACCCAATGTGCCACCATAAGATATAGAACGGGTATTTAATTGTACCGGAGGCTGGAAGCCTTCAAAATAACCCTGTATGATAGTAGACCAGGCATTAGGGTTCTCAATCTTTATCGGCCCGCCGCCGAAGTACTCAATAGATGGACTCCACGGATTAGCTGGCATTAAAGCCTCTCCCATATCATACCAAAAAGTGGGAAATAAATCAGGCCTTTTGTTTTTATTAATGATCCATTTATTGTTAAGAGCAGTATAGAATTTACCGTTATACTTAACTATTGTTTTAAAATCTGTAACCCCCGCTACATCACATTGCGGAGTATTGTACATATTACCCAACCTGCCATAATCATATACACCGTAGCGGGCGGAGTTAGCGGTAAATAATTTATTAAACATCATCGTGCTTGCTTCTCTACCTGTTATAAACACCCCGTTATATGTATTAGTAGCTTTGAAACTGTTAAAAACACTTCCGGCAGTACTACCAAAATTTTTAAACACATGTTCATCATCATCAGTTTCTATGTTCAAGCCATCGCCATCAAAACGTAATACATTTATGTTTTCCATTAACGCTTTGCACCTTAAAACAATAGCATGTTTGCTGCTATCCCGTTTATCTCCAGCACTATATTTTTGATACAAAGCGAAGTTCCTTAAAGTAATATTGTAGTCGTATTTAGTTTCAATAAATTGTAACCCAACACTTCCCCGTTGAAAAGTCAGTAAGGTTTCCTCGCCATTCAAACTGCTTTCTCCTTCGATAGTAATAGATTCGTAAAAAATTATGGTATTTAAAAACTCATAGTTTCTTGACGACAACTTTATTTTTTTTGTTGATGGATGACTATTGCAATACAAACGTGCTTTATTCATTGCATCATCCCAAAAGCCTCCTGTATAAAACCATTCGGGCCGCACATAATCCATATCAGATTTCCTTCTAAATTTGCGCCCCATGCCATCATTAAAAATAATACCACCATCAGCAATTTCCAACCCGGTGTATAAGTAAAAATCACCGCCCCTTAATGTATCAGTAATTACAACCCTGTTTATTGCTGGTGAATTTATGGTTGAAATTGATGTTAAAAATTTCCTTACTGCTGCACTATCTGTGCCACCACCAGCACTGCCAATTGCCCTGCCTTCAACAAACTTTCTTACAGCCAACGCAGTGGGTATTTTTGTATTACTTGTAAAACCTGTATCATAAACAATGCTATCGATGGTTTTGCCAGCAATCAAGAACTTTTTTCTAACTTCCAATAAATCATACGTGTTTTTTGTTTGCCCCATTGATGCAAAAGCGCTAAGCAAAAAGCCCATTAATAAAATTTTATTTTTCATTGGTGTTTTTTTAATTTTTATAGAACATAATTTGTGTTTCACCGGTTATTGCTGTAACATTAATTTTGCCATTTGCCGGCAAATCAAAATCTTTAATTAACCTGTATTTACAGTCACCGGTAATTTCCAACCCGGTTTCAATTTCGTTGCCTTCAGCAGTTATGCCAATATCAATTATAGCATTTATTGCAATTAAAATAATCAACCCATTAATAACGCAAATAAAGTAATGGTAAAAGGCCAGTACCAAATTGTGTGGACCAAGCGTTCGCTGCAACACATGGGGCCGTTTATAAATATAATATATTAGTGAAGACTCTTCGCAAAAATGCCCGTAGGTTGTAGAAGATATAGCAATTGCCATGAACAAAGCAACCAGATATCCTGGGTTTTACAATCCTGATAAATACAAGACAAATAATGATGGCAGTTACCGAGCTTTTGAAAAGCATCATTACAGAATAGTGTACCGTTTTGCAAAAAACATTATTCGTGTGCTAAGGGTTAGGCATACCAGGATGGAGCCAAAGGAGTACTGAGCAAAATATATTTTACCAGTTATACAATTTGCAAAACCTAACTGAACAAATATTCCACATCAGACTTACTGAGCGCTTTTACAAAAGTGGCATCATCGGCAATTAATTCACTCGCCAACTTACGTTTGCGTTCCTGCAGTTGCAAAATTTTATCTTCAATTGTATCAATACAAATCATTCTGTAAGCAAAAATATTTTTTGTTTGGCCAATACGGTGTGTACGGTCAATAGCCTGTTGCTCTACGGCAGGGTTCCACCACGGATCAACAATGTACACATAATCGGCTGCGGTTAAATTTAAACCCACACCCCCCGCTTTTAAAGAAATTAAAAACACCCTGCACTCATCGTTGTTCTGAAAGTTCTGTATGGCTTTTTCCCGGTCTATTGCAGAGGTGCTGCCATCAAAATATTCAAAAGGTATGCCCTGCTCGGTCAGCGTTTTTCTTATCAGCGCAAGCATGCCTAAAAATTGAGAAAATACAAGGGCTTTATGTTCGCCAATATTTTCTGTAATCTCCCTGGCCAGCTCATCTAACTTTATGGAATGGTTAGGATATTTATCTTCTTCATTTAAAATAGCCGGGCTGTCGCAAATTTGCCGCAGCTTCATTAAGCCCTGTAAAATAGTAAGCTGGCTTTTACCAATGCCCTGCTGGTCTATCTCGCCCAAAATTTTACTGCGGTAACTGTCCCTGTACGCCTCATAAATATCCCGTTGCTCTTTTTCCATTTCGCAAAACAAAATGGTTTCAGTTTTATCAGGTAAATCTTTTGCCACCTGCTCTTTGGTACGGCGTAAAATAAAAGGGTATAATAATTTTCTTAAATGATCTTTTTGTTCCTGCTCGCCAAATTTATCAATAGGTGTGGCAAACTCATTTCTAAAAAATTCCATGCTGCCGAGTAATCCGGGATTTAAAAAATTCATCTGTGCAAAAATATCAAAGGTGTTATTTTGCAAAGGTGTACCGCTCATGCACAACCTGTTTTTTGCATTTAACAAACAGGCGGCCTTAGTTACTTTAGAAGATGGATTTTTTATGGCCTGGCTTTCATCGAGTATAACGTAATCGAAATTAATTTTTAAGAACAATTGTATATCACTTCTTAAAGTTCCGTAAGTGGTAATGATGATATTGTGTTTTTGCAAATCTTCGGCGCTGCGGCTGCGCATGCTGCCGTGATGAATGTGCCAGGTTAAAGTGGGCGTAAATTTATCTACCTCGTTTTTCCAGTTGTATATTAATGTGGTGGGGCAAATTACTATAGCTTTTAAGGCGCCGGTACTTTCCCGGTAATGGTGCAGCATGGTTAATGCCTGTATGGTTTTTCCCAAACCCATATCATCGGCCAATATACCGCCCCAGCTTACATCGTTTAAATAACTCAGCCATTGAAAACCTGAAGTTTGATAAGGCCTTAAGATAGGTTGTAAATGTTCAGGTGCGGCAATTTCGGGAATGTTTTTAAATTCTCTTAAGCGCTCAAATTTTGCATCCAGTTCAAAACTTAATTCGGTTTCATCACGGTTTTCGTACAGCTCATCAATAACACTCATGTGGTATTTAGATAAGCGCAGGCGGTTGTTATGAT